>JACPPT010000022.1 GCA_016190815.1 Chloroflexota bacterium | reverse complement strand
GTACCAGGTGCTACTCTCCAACTGGGTGACCTCCTCTCGGGTAGGTGTGGTCTTTTACTAACCCCATCTTACCTGAGGGTGTCACCCATGTTTCATAACATAAGAATACTTGTAGGGTACCACGATTGACAGGGTTTTTCATGAATGGTAAAATAAAAAATTGGGGTTTTTCAATAAAAGGGTGCATGCTTGGCCCACCAACTCCAAAAAGATGATGTGGTGAGGCTAGCATAAATAAGAAGGAAAGACCTGGCTTAAATACGGGGTGAACGGGTTGACACTACCGTAGTCGAGATTTCGACAGTAAGGAGGCCAGGTTTTTTGATGGGCAATAAACCAAATAGGGTATCCCGGCATACTCTCGGAATTTTTAACGGAGGGTGGTAGAGTTGCCTGCGAGTGAATATGCGGTTAATTATTCGGCCGTCGCCATAGCCGCCATATTTGGGGCTGGCGCTGTTGTTCTGGCGTTTATCTTGTCCAGGATACTGGCTCCTAGGGGAAACTCGCCCGAGAAGTCAAGCCCCTATGAGTGTGGAATGGCCCCTATAGGGCAGTACTGGTCCCAACTCCACGTCAGGTACTATCTCTTCGCCATCCTCTTCTTAATCTTCGATGTCGAGGCAGTTTTCCTATTCCCCTGGGCAGCCATCTTCGCAGAGGGAAGCGCTGCAATCTTCTATGAGATGATCATTTTCATTGCCATTCTATTCTTCGGCCTCATATACGGCTGGAAGAAGGGGATTCTACAATGGTGGAAATAAAGACCCAGACAGGAACAGAAGCTCAGGCAGAGAGAAAATCTTTGCCATCTCAAAAAGGCACAGTGCCCATTGAGAAGAGAATGCCAAGGATAATCACAGCAAAGCTAAACGAGTTGGCCGCCTTGGCCAGAAAGTCTTCCCTGTGGCCTCTTCAGTTTGGTCTGGCGTGCTGCGCCATTGAGATGATAAGCACCTACATGTCTCACCACGATCTGGACCGTTTTGGGGTTGTGACCTGGCCTTCCCCCAGGCAATCGGATGTGATGATAGTGGCAGGCACTGTGGTCAAGAAGATGGCTCCAGCCATAAAGCTTCTATACGAACAGATGCCATATCCAAAATGGGTGATCGCCATGGGGAGCTGTGCCACATGCGGTGGACCCTATCAGAAGTCCTACTCCGTTGTCATGGGTGTGGATAAAGTAATACCCGTCGATGTCTATGTGCCCGGCTGCCCACCCAGGCCCGAGGCGCTTATGGAGGCTATCATCGCTTTGCAGGAGAAAATAATGCAGGAAGCCCGGAAAGGTGGAAAAGCGGCATGACGGAGCACGCTGCCCCCACCCCCTCCGCTCCTGTTGACCCTAAGCTAGAGCTGATGGCGAACTTGTTAAAAGATATCTTCGCGCCCTTCGAGCCAGAAATGGGCTATGCCATCGATGAGGTGTCTCTTACCATCAGCCCCAAGGACATAGTCGCCGCCTGCAAGTTGGCCAAGGAGAACGAAGAGCTGAAGTTTGACTACTTAAGGTGCCTTTCGGTGGTGGACTACGAGGAGCACTTCCAGGTGGTCTATCACCTCTACTCCATGAAGAAGCACCACAAGATGGTGCTGAAGGTTAACCTTCCAAAAGATAACCCGAGGGTGTCCTCCGTGGTCTCAGTGTGGAAGGGCGCCGACTGGCACGAAAGGGAAGGGGCTGAACTTTTCGGCGTTACCTTCGAAGAACACCCAAATCTCGCTCCGCTCCTACTGTACGAGGGATTTGAGGGATACCCAATGCTTAAAAGCTATCCTCTGGGGCCTTATGAAGATGGAAGCTGAGAAGAGATTCGATACCGTAGATATGATGCTGAACATGGGGCCTCAGCACCCCAGCACCCATGGTGTTTTCCGTATGGTGCTGACCATTGATGGCGAGAAAATCGTCGCTGTTGAGCCTCACATAGGCTACCTGCATCGCGGCACGGAAAAGCTTTGCGAAGGCGAATATTACCTACAAATCGTAAGCCTGTTTGACCGCCTGGACTATATATCCTCCTTTAACAACGAGCTCGCCTTTGTCATAGCGGTGGAAAAGCTGATGGGAATCCAGGTTCCAGAAAGGGCTGAGTACATCCGAGTCATTATGTGCGAGCTAAACCGAATCGCGAGCCACCTCATGTTTTATGCAGCTTTTGGTGCCGACGCCGGAGCTATAACGCCATTCCTCTATGCCTTTCGGGAAAGGGAGCAAATTCAATCTGTTTTCGAAGCGGTAAGCGGTGCGAGGATGATGCACAATTACTTTCGCGTAGGTGGGGTTATAGAGGACCTTCCTCCGGACTTCGGTGATAGAATGAACAAGCTCATCCCCAAGCTAAAACAAGGAATCCAGGAGTGTGATGATCTTCTCACGGGGAACGAGATCTTCATCGCTAGAGCTAAAGGTGTCGGGGCCATAAGCGCAGCAGACGCCATTGATTTTGGAATGAGTGGCCCCAACCTGAGGGCCTGTGGAGTCCTGGAGGACATACGCCGCTCAGAGCCCTACTCCGTGTATCCAACCCTTGACTTCGACATACCCGCGGGCCAAAATGGCGACTGCTGGGACCGATATATGGTTCGTATGGAAGAAATGAGGCAATCCCTGAGGATAGTAGAGCAGGCTATCGCGGAAATGCCCCAAGGCCCTGTGATAGCTCCTCAGGTAAGAAAAATAGTGAAGGTCCCCAAGGGAGAGGTCTACGTAAGGGTAGAGAACCCCAGGGGCGACTTCGGCGTTTATCTCATCAGCCAGGGCGGAGATAAGCCCTACAGGGTGAAAATAAGGGGGGCATCCTTCTGCAACCTGATGACCCTGAAAAAACTCCTCCAGCAATGCTACGTGGCTGACTGCGTTGTTGTTCTGGGATCTTTAGATATAGTCCTGGGGGAAGTGGACCGATGACGGGAGAACTCCTTCTCTCAGCTCTGGGGGTTGTGGGGATGTTGCTTTTCCTCACCGTGACGACCTTTGCCCTCGTCTGGATTGAAAGGAAGTTTCTAGGACACATCCAGATGAGGCTCGGACCCATGCGGACCGGCTACCACGGGATTATGCAGCCTGTAGCGGACGCCCTGAAACTTCTCTTCAAAGAGGACTTCATCCCTGGTTCCTCCGACAGGCTGATTTTCTGGCTGGCCCCTCTGGCCGTGTTTGTGCCTGCCTTTCTCATATGGGTCTCCATCCCATTCACCAAGGAACTGGTCATAAGAAATCTTGATATGGGCATCTTTTACATAGTGGCGGTCTCAGTGGTATCCATTATCGGGCTTGTTATGGCAGGGTGGGGATCAGCCAATAAATATGCTCTTCTGGGGGGGGCTAGGGCAGCAGCCCAGCTTATCAGCTATGAGCTTCCCCTAATTATGGTCATATTGAGCGTGGTAATGCTGTCCCAGTCTCTGGACCTGAAAACTATAGTGGAAAAGCAGGCAGTGATTCCCTACGTGCTTTTGCAGCCTCTGGGGTTTCTCATATTTCTCTTTGCAAGCCTGGCCGAGGTAGGCAGAACGCCCTTCGACATTCCTCAAGCCGAATCCGAGGTTGTCGGCGGCCCATTTGTGGAGTACAGCGGAATACGCTGGAGCATCTTCTTCCTGGCCGAGTATGTCAATACATTCGCTGTCGGCGTTCTTGGCGCCCTTCTGTTCTTAGGAGGCTGGAACTGGCCTCTTCTGCCACCCATAATCTGGATCCTTGTGAAAAGCTACTTCCTCGTTCTCGTGATATTCTGGATGAGGGCGACCTTCCCGCGCCTCCGCATAGACCAGCTAATGTCCCTGGCCTGGAAGGTTCTATTGCCCTTGGCCTTCCTCAACATCCTCATAGTTGGAGCGCACCAGTTCTACAGGTGGCCTGCCTGGAGCCTGAGCTTGATCTCCCTGGTTGTAGTTCTGGCCGTGGGGTACAGGCTACGGTGGCGCCGCATAGCTGGAACATCAAGGCTAGGCTTGAGCCTTGCCACGGAGAGGAGGTTGGCAAATGATAGGACTCCTTAAAGGCTTGAACACAACCCTCAAGACGTTATTTCGCAGGCCGGTAACTGTCCAGTACCCCGATGAGCACCTGCCTCTTGCACCCCGCTATAAGGGCTTCCCAGCCCTCCTGTGGGACGACAATGTCCAGGAACCATATTGCGTGGGCTGCCAGGTCTGCGCCCGCTATTGCCCTACAGAGTGCATAACAGTAACCATGAAGGACAACACCAAGTTCAAAGATGGGACAAGCACCCGCAAGAAGATCGTGGACTTCTTCCAGATAGATATGGCCAAGTGTATTGTCTGTGCTATCTGCGTCGAGGTGTGCAACTTCGACGCCATAGTCATGAGTGATGCCCATGAGGAAAGCGTCTTTAGCCGTGGGGAGATGGTGGCCGACCTGAATCGTCTCCTGGAAATGGGGCGTGGCCAGGAGAAAAAATTGAGGAAAAGCTAGGTGAATATAACTATAGCGATATTCTTTGTCATAGGAATCATCGCTCTCGTTGGGGCCCTCGGTGTTGTGGCCAGTAGGAATGTAGTTTACAGTGCTTTATTCCTTCTTCTCTCCTTAATAATGGTTGCTGGCCTGTACATTCTCCTCTACGCCGATTTTCTGGCCATTGTCCAGATTCTCATATACGGCGGTGCCATTGTCATAGTTATCTTTTTTGCCTTGATGCTGACGAGAACCAGGGAAATGCCGTTGCGGCTGGACAACCCCAAGAAGCCCTGGGCCATTGTGGCAAGCCTTGCGGCCTTTGCACTTCTTGCTACCACAACAGCACTCACCCATTGGAAAATACTGGTGACCACCCCCGAACGGGTAAGTTATCAGGTTCTGGGCCGCACCCTCTTTACCCAGTGGGCCGTTCCTTTTGAGATAGCATCCATACTGCTTTTGGTGGCATTAGTGGGTGCCATT
The DNA here is from genome assembly GCA_016190815.1 of Chloroflexota bacterium. GTDB lineage: Bacteria > Chloroflexota > Dehalococcoidia > JACPPT01 > JACPPT01 > JACPPT01. Next base: position 5,320 of record JACPPT010000022.1, on the reverse strand, counting down.
GTCATCGCCCGTCCGGGGGGCCGAGAATGATCCCCCTTGAGTATTTCTTGATCTTGAGCGCCGCCCTTTTCTGCATCGGGCTATATGGTGTGCTCGCTCGCAGAAACGCCGTGCTCATTCTGATGTCCATAGAGCTCATGCTCAACGCGGTGAACATAAACCTGGTGGCCTTTTCCTCCAGGCTCGCCCCAAGCGAGTTCCTGGGACAGATTTTCGCCATCTTTGTCATCACCGTGGCCGCTGCCGAGGTAGGCCTGGCCCTGGCCATTGTAATCAGGCTCTACAGGAACCGGACATCGGTCAATGTGGACGAAATTGACATTATGAAATGGTGAGGCGGAGCTCCAAGATATGCCTTCGATAAACCTACCCGGGATGGAATGGGCCTGGCTTATACCGGGCCTTTCCTTGTTAGCCTTTGCGATAATAGTCTTCTTGGGCAAACGTCTTCCCGGGAAAGGCTCATATGTTGCCATCACAGCCATCGGGCTGGGCTTTATACTATTCTGGTTTGTCCTGAAAGACCTCCTCTACTCCCGCCCAGCTACATTCAACGTAACCTGGTTCGACGTGAGCAAGTACTCCCTTAAGTGGGGCATGATCATCGACCCCCTCTCTGTTCTAATGCTGGGTGTTGTAACCTCTGTTGCCTTTGCCATTCAGGTCTACTCTCTTGGGTACATGAAGGGCGATCCACGCTTCGGCTGGTATTTTGCGGTTCAAGCCCTTTTCGCCGCCTCCATGCTTGGTCTGGTCCTGGCAGATAATTTTCTTCTCCTGTATATAACCTGGGAGCTGGTGGGAATATGCTCATACCTGCTCATCGGCTTCTGGTACGAGCGCAGGTCGGCAGCCGAGGCCGCCAAAAAGGCCTTCGTAACCACCAGGCTGGGAGATGTGGGGCTTCTCATTGGAATCCTGATCCTCTTCAAGCAACTGGGCACCTTCGACATGAGCACCATCTTCCAGGCTGCCCAGAGGGGAGATATATCCGCTGGCATACTCACCCTAGTAGCCATTCTCATTTTCCTTGGAGCGATGGGCAAGTCGGCCCAGTTCCCACTCCATGTCTGGCTCCCAGATGCCATGGAAGGTCCCACTCCAGTCAGCGCCCTCATCCACGCCGCCACTATGGTAGCCGCAGGGGTCTATCTTGTGGCGAGGAGTTTCCCACTCTTCGAAGTGGCACCCTATGCCCTGGATGTCGTAGCCATAATAGGGCTTCTCACAACCCTTATAGGCTCAACCCTGGCCCTGGTAATGACCGACCTCAAACGTATAATAGCCTATTCCACCATAAGCAAGCTGGGCTTTATGATGCTGGCTCTGGGCTCAGGCGGATACGCCGCCGCCATGTTATATCTGATGACTCATGCCTTTTTCAAGGCCCTTCTATTTCTTGGCGCTGGGAGCGTCATACACAGCACCGGTAAGCAGGACATAAGGGAAATGGGAGGGCTGTGGAGGAAGATGCCCGTCACAGCGGTGACATTTATTGTTGCGGCCATTGCTCTTGCAGGACTTCCCCCTTTGAGCGGTTTCTTCAGTAAGGATGAGGCCCTGATAGCCATTCGCGATGCCCAGTCCCCCGTTGTATACCTCCTCGCCCTTGTGGCCGTCTTCCTTAGCGCCTTGTATGTAGCCAGGCCTGCCTTCGTGGTCTTTTTCGGCAGACTCAAGCCTGAAAACGCCCACGCTCACGAGTCGCCCCCTGTGATGACAGTGCCCATGATGGCTTTAGCTTTTATGTCAATAATATCTGGCTTTTTCGTCTTCAACTGGGTTGGGCCTCTATTCGGCCTGCCGGCTCAATTTAAAGGATTTGGGGCGTTCCTGTTTCTAGAACATCCAGAAGCCTTCCATTTTGATGTGATGCTGGCGGTCTACTCCACACTTATAGCAATTGCGGCGCTTGGCCTGGGCTGGACCATCTATCACAAAGGCCTCATATCCCCAGCTTCCATAATGGAGCGCTTTGCAGGGGTCCACAGGGTGCTGGTGAACAAATTCTACATGGACGATTTTTATCAGGCCATCATAAATCGTGTTGTGCTTGCCTTTTCCAACCTGGTGGCCCTTTTCGACCGGAGGGTGGTCAACGACACAGGTGTCAACGGGACAGCCAATCTCACGGCCTTTGCAGGCTACAGGCTGAGATACCATGAAACGGGAAAGTTCTATGACTACGCCCTGGCCATAGCTCTGGGGACTACCTTGATTGTCATAGTGGCTTTCCTCGTAACTTGAATTTAACCTGGAGGTCTTAACTGGATAGGTATATTCTTTCAGCACTCATACTTGTACCATTCATCAGTACCCTGATACTTGTAGCTATACCCAGCTCTCAGCGAACGGCCATCAAAATGGTATCGGCCACTGCGGGATCCATCTGCCTTCTGCTCTCATTATATGTATTCATAAACTACCGCTATACCATTGGAGGCTACCAGTTTACCGACCAGTACCCCTGGCTTAAGGGGCTTGGCGTATCCTGGCACGTGGGTGTTGACGGCATCTCCACACCTATGGTTCTTCTCACGGGTATCGTGATGTTCAGCGGGGTATTCATCTCCTGGAACATAAACAAGCGCACGAAGGATTTCTTCATCCTGTTGCTCACCCTTGTCACCGGTGTATATGGCGTTTTTGTATCCCTGGACCTCTTTTTCCTCTTTTTCTTCTATGAACTTGCCGTGCTACCTATGTATCTGCTCATCGGAGTCTGGGGCGCCAGTTCCACTTTCCCCACATTTGCGAGGACAAAGGAATACGGTGCTCTAAAGCTAACCCTTTACCTTGTAGCGGGGAGCGTTCTTGTATGGGTAGCCCTTCTGGCAGTCTATGTACAGGCGGGGATAAATAGCTTCGACATCCTGGAGCTTCAGAAGTTGGGATACCCCCAGGGGTTTCAATACCTCTTCTACCTGTTCTTCATGATTGGATTTGGGATTCTTGCCGGCCTCTGGCCCTTCCACACCTGGTCCCCCGACGGCCACGTTGCCGCACCCACGGCGGTGAGCATGCTCCACGCCGGCGTTCTTATGAAGCTGGGAGCATACGGCATCATCAGGGTGGGGATGGGCCTTTTCCCAGAGGGCGCCCAAACCTGGGCCCCTGCTCTCCTCATCCTGGGCACCATCAACGTGGTTTATGGCGCCATCTCCGCTATGGCTCAGCGAGACCTGAAATACGTCATAGGCTACTCCAGTGTTAGCCATATGGGATATGTGCTTATGGGGTTTGCCACCCTCAAAGTAGTAGGAGTGAACGGCGCAGTCCTCCAGATGTTCTCCCACGGGATAATGACGGCTCTATTCTTTGCCCTTGTGGGTGTGGTCTACGACCGCGCCCATGTCAGAGACATAGGTATTTTCGAGGGCATCGCAAAAAGGATGGGCACAACGGCCGCCTTCTTCACTGTGGCTGGTCTGACCTCCCTGGGACTTCCCGGGCTTTCGGGCTTTGTAGCTGAGCTCCTCGTCTTTGTAGGCACATTCCAGACCAATGTGTTTTTCGGCATCCTGGGTGTTATAGGTGCAGCTCTCACCGCTGTATATATACTGCGCCTTCTCTCCAAGGTCTTCTTCGGCCCTCTAAGCCCTCGCTGGGAGAAGCTCACCGATGCCACAAAGCTGGAGACCTTCGCTATGGGGGTTCTTGTGGCAGTCCTCATCTTCGTAGGGGTTTATCCCATGCCCTTCATGCGGATAATAGATAGCGGTGTTGTACCTCTTATTGGGAGGCTCTTGACTGTAGCATGAATTACCTGCTTTTTCTGCCCGAGTTTCTCCTGGTTATCCTCGCCTTTGTGGTAATGAGCCTGGACCTCTTCTTGAAGCCTCAAAGCAAAGCAATCTCCGCCTATGTGAGCGCAGCGGGGCTTCTGGTGGTCATGGCTTCGGTTTTAACCCTTCGTGGGCAGGAGACCCAGCTATATGGCGGGCTTTTCCTTGTGGATGGCTATGCCTTATTCTTCAAGTTCTTCTTCCTTGCTCTGGGAATATTCATCGTTTTGACCTCAGCCGACTATGTAAAAAAATACCTCACGCACCCTGGCGAATACTACGGAATAATCCTTTTCTCTGTGCTGGGCATGATGGTAATGACAGCGGCTGGAGAGCTCCTCACAGCCTATATAGGCCTGGAGCTTCTCAGCTTCAGTCTCTATGTCCTGTCCTCCTACGCCACAGACAACGCTAAGTCCAATGAGGCCGGGACCAAGTACATACTGCTGGGTGCCCTATCCACTGCGCTGCTGCTATACGGGCTTAGTCTCATATACGGGCTTGTGGGCACCACGTCCTTTGAGGGCGTGGCATCCGCTCTTGGGGCAGAAGGCGGCAATAGACTCGCCATAATTGTAAGCCTGGTCCTGGTCATTGCGGGTTTCGGCATAAAGATAGCGGCTGTCCCATTCCATATGTGGGCACCCGATGTATACGAAGGCTCGCCTTTGCCCATCACAGCGTATATCTCCGTAGCCTCCAAGGCTGCGGGTTTTGCCCTTGCCTTACGCATATTTGCCGCAGCCTTTTTACCAGTAGTAGGGGAATGGCGAGGGATTCTCATCGCTCTCTCCGCACTGACAATGACGGTGGGGAATCTTGTGGCTCTGGCCCAGAAAAACATCAAGCGACTTCTTGCCTACTCCAGTATAGGCCAGTCCGGGTATCTCCTGATGGGCCTGGCAGCCGTAACAGCCGACTCTTCCAACATAGCGGCCAACGGCATTCTTCTGCACCTGGCAGGGTATGGTGCCAGCAATCTGGCAGCCTTTGTAAGCATAATCGCCTACTTCAACCTGACGGGCAAGGAGGACATCTCAGACTTCGCCGGTCTTGCAGAGCGCGCACCATTGGTCGCCCTAACTCTCAGTGTAGCGCTTTTCTCCCTAGCGGGACTGCCCTTCTTTGCAGGGTTCACCACCAAGTTCTACCTCTTCACAGCAGCAGCCAGAGAAGGGCTTCTCTGGCTGGTTACCCTGGCAGTGGTGAATAGCCTGATCTCCCTTTACTATTATCTAATGGTCATAAAGCAGATGTATATAAACCCGCCTGCGGAACCATCAAGGCTCAGAATGCCCTATCTTCTCAACAGCCTGCTGGTAGTCCTTATCGTGATAGTCTTCATTATCGGCATCTACCCGGCCCCTCTTGTAAGAGCCATTGAGGGAGCAACCCGAGCCCTTTTCCTATCTTAACAAGGCATGCCCTAAACGACTTTAGCCAAAAGCCTCCTCAACCTTTCCTCGTTTATTGTTCCTTGATAGGCCAGCCTGTCGTTTATGACTATTCCTGGAGTAGAGGTGATTCCATATTTT
>JACPPT010000017.1 GCA_016190815.1 Chloroflexota bacterium | reverse complement strand
TTCGGCTGGGACAAAGCTCCCTATCTGGGCCATGAGCACGATGAGGGCCACCTGCCTCAGGTAGGTGGACTTGCCGGACATGTTGGGGCCTGTGAGGATCACAATCTGCGTGTCCTTGTTAGAAAGGTGTGTGTCGTTGGGGGCGAACTCCCCCTGAGGTAGAGCTTTTTCGACAACCGGGTGCCGTCCCCCGATAATGGAAATGGTGTCGTCCCGTGTCAGCGTGGGGCGAACATAGCTATGGCGGGACGCAACCTCTGCCAGGGCAGAGAATGCATCTATGTGCGCCAGTGCTGAGGCTGTGGTGAGGATGCGCTCAGCAGATGTCTCTATCTGGAAGCAAACTTGACGGAAAAGGGCGGTCTCCAGCTCCTCAATCCTCTCCCGGGCGTTGAGGATGAGGGATTCGTATTCTTTAAGCTCCGGGGTGAAGAAACGTTCCCCGTTCACCAGAGTTTGCTTTCGTATGTATTCCTTGGGGACCTGGCTAAGGTTGGGCTTGCTAACCTCGATGTAGTAGCCGAAGACCTTGTTGTAGCCCACCTTGAGGGACTTGATGCCTGTGCTTTCCCGCTCCTTTCGCTCCAGTCCGGCTATGTATTCGGCGGCGTTCCTGGATGCGGCTTTGAGGCTGTCTAGCTCCTCCGAGAATCCTGCTTTTATGACCGCGCCCTCCCCGATGCTTGCAGGTGCTTCGTCTGCTATTGCCTTGGAGATGAGAGCCACGATGTCATTACAGGGTTTTACCTCTCTGGTGAGCCATGATATGTCGGGGCTGTCGGCCTCACCTTTTTCTTTCAGCATCCCTTCAAGTTCAGGGAGCATCTCCAACCCGCGGCGGAGGGCCAGCACTTCCTTGTGGATTGCGATTCGGCCTTTTATTCGATTGACGAGGCGTTCCAGGTCGGGAATGCGAGATAGGGCCGAGAGGACACCTGTCCGGGGGATAGCTCTCTTATAGAACCACTCTACAGCCTCTTGCCTTTTGCCAAGTTCTTGCAAGTCCAGAAGGGGTTGTCCCAGCCATTTTCTTAAAAGCCTGCCCCCCATGGGAGTCCTAGTGATGTCCAGCACGGAAAGAAGGGAGTTGGCGGGACTTACAAGGCTGCTGCTTTGAAAAAGCTCCAGGTTCCGGCGGGTCTGGGGGTCCAGGGTCATGAATGCCTGCGTTGAGTAAGTCGAAAGGCGGGTGAGCTGGCCCAGAGCACCCTTTTGAGTCTCCTGGAGGTAGTGAACTATGGCTCCCGCGGCTGCTGTGGCCAGGGGGAGTCCCTCACACCCGAAGCCCTCAAGAGTACTAGCCCCGAAATGTTCCAGGAGGAGCTGGCGGGCGGACTCCGGTTCGAACCAGCTTTTGTCCAAGAAAGTACGAGTACCCGTGAGCCAGGTTTCTGGAAACCTTACGTCTTTGGGCACTAGAACCTCCGAGGGGCGCAGGCGCTCCATCTCCGCCTGGACCTGGCCCTGGGCCAGTTGAGTGGTGGAGAACTCGCTGGTTGTTATGTCAACATATGCCAGCCCTGCCCCTTTTTCATCCAGGACGAGGGCGGCAAGGTAGTTATTTGCCTTCTGCTCCAGAAGCTGAGGCTCCACCACAGTGCCGGGGGTGACCACCCGCACTACATCCCTGTCCACCAGCCCCCTTGAAGCTGTTGGGTCGCTTATCTGCTCACATATGGCGACCTTGTATCCCCGGCCTATGAGCTTGCCCAGATAGTTATCCAGGGCGTGATGAGGGATGCCGGCCATGGGGAAATGCTGTCCTTTGCCCATCTCTCTGGAGGTGAGGGTTATGCCCAACTCCCGGGATGCAATTCTAGCATCCTCTTCGAAGGTCTCGTAGAAGTCGCCCAGGCGGAATAAGAGGATGGCATCGGGGTAGTGTTGTTTTATTCTCAGGTACTGATGTCTTATGGGGGCTGGGGCTGAACTATGTCTGTTCATTTTAAGGCTAATTTTAACCCAGACTCATCTGCATGGCTAGCGGTTCTGCCAACCCTAAAACAGCGATTGACCTCCGTAGGGCAGGTTTCCCAACCTGCCTCAGCGACAGTCGGGTTAGGAAACCCGACCTACAGATTTAATCGCTATTCTTGGAGCCAAGGAGATTGTGTTCAATTTTCTACGAGTGAGTTTAGGATTGACAGTATCAGATGCACAAGGTAATATGCACATTATTTCATTATATCTGCAACGAATAATGACAATGGAGGTGAGTATATGTAACTAAGAAAATTCATCATTAAACGTACATGGATTTCTTTGCGTTATCAAAAATATATATGCCTGGGAAAAGAAAGGAGAAATGATGCAGCAAGCGATTTCCAAAGGCGACGTTCTCCAAAGATTGGCTGGCATTTCGTTCATTGTAGGGGCAATTTTGACAGCGGTTTTCAATGCCATCCTTCCCCGGGCGGCTGACCCATCCTATGCCAACGCCAGAGAGTCGCTTCAGCGGATGGCAGACGCTGGGGTTGGCTTTGTCCAGATAGACTTCCTGCTCCTGGCTGTCGGGATCTGGGCCCTGATGATTGGCGTGGTGGGCATTTATCGCTCTATATCCACAGGTATGGGTGCGGTATGGGCGCGTCTCGGCTTCTACGGGGTTACTGTGGGGACCACCCTATTTACCGTTTTGTTCGCCGTCTTCGGGCTTGGTATGCCTCTGGTAGTGGAGAGTTGGGCAACAAGCTCAGAGCCTGCTAAGACCACGCTCTTTCTAGTGGCTTCGTCCCTTTACAAGCTGGACTTCACCCTTTTCAGCATGAGCATCATCGTGTACTGGCTAGCTCTCCTCTTCCTGGGGATCGGGATGGCTCTCAGCACTGTCTATCCTAGATGGTTCGGCTGGGCAGGTATCATTCTGGGGGTCGTGACGGTGGTGGCCGTGGGATTGCCCCAGGCCCTGACAGGCCCCAGCACCCTTGTGACCAACACCCTTTTTATGGTCCTTTCCGGTCTAACCCTCCTCTGGGCACTGATAGTAGGGGGCTGGATAGCCCGCAGGGCATGGTAGGTTAAGGTATATCAGGTTCGTGGCAGAAAGGAGAAAGAGATGCTTTTCATGGTAACACAGGTGCATACGCCGGATAGGTGCCCAATAGGGGAAGCCGGCGGCTCGAAGGTTCTGAGGGACGATAAAGCCAAAGGGGTAAAGGTGAGGGCTGTATTTGGTGCTTATCCCCAGCATACCATCTGGTATGTTCTGGAGGCAGACACCATCGGAGCTGTTCAGGATTTTTTGACTCCAGGCTTCACCCGTTGCACTTCAACGGTTACCCCGATCTCCGAGGAACCCATGGAAAAGCCAGCGAGGAGGAGATAAAAGGATTGCAATCCTGGGCGTGGTCTATGGCACAAAAAAGCCCCACGATAAAATCGTGGGGCTTTTGATCTCATTCCTACTCCTCTTCGCCTTTCTTCTTTTCCTTCCAGACCAAGGGGACTTTGAGCCTCCAGAGGTCGCAGCGGAGGCAGCGATTGGCCTCAGCAATAGCCATGTCCTTCGTCAACCCCAGTTCAACGATATCGAATCCCTTGAGCCTCTCTGAAACGGACCTCTCCGGCATATGAGCTCTCCGGCCCTCGCCGTCGATGTAGGGCAAATCCGTTATTTCCTCCATCGGGGGCGCCAGGACTTCATCAATGTTGCCATCTCCGCCCAGGTACTTGTCTACAGCTACTGCGGCAGCTCTCCCCCCTGCGATAGCCTGGATAACGCTGACGGGCCCTGTAACGATGTCCCCACCAGCGAATATGCGCTCTTTGCTGGCCAACATGGTCTTGGGGTCCACCTTTATGGTGCCGTTAGGGTTAAGCTCCAGCCCCCATTGAGGCGGTACGTCAGGCACCTGCCCTATGGCAAGAAGGACTGTATCCACATCCAGGGCGAACTCGCTTCCTGGGATAGGCTCAGGCCTGGGCCTGCCGCTGGAATCCGGCTCTCCCAGCCTCATCTTCACACACTCCATCTGCAGGTGGCCGTCTTTCCTCTGGATCCTTGTGGGCAGAGTCAGGAACATGGTCTTTACCCCTTCTGCCAATGCCTCCTCCAACTCGAATTCATGGGCGGGCATCTCGTTTCGGGTTCGCCTGTAAACGATGGTTACATCATGGGCACCTACCCTGAGGGCTGTTCGACTCCCGTCCATTGCCACGTTTCCGCATCCTATGATTGCTACCTTCTCGCCTATGTTCTGTGCCTTGCCGAAATTCACATCTCTCAGGAAGTTGACGCACTCTATAACTGCTGGGTCGTTCTCCCCTTCTATCCTCATCCTCTGAGGCTTTGTGGTTCCGGCTGCAATGAAAATGGCGTCGTAGCCTTCCCTAAGAAGCTCGTCCAGGGATGCGATCCTCTTATCGCACGCTATCTCCACGCCCGTCTCTTTTATTACGTCCAGCTCCCCCTCCAAGACACGGCGGGGCAGCCTGTAAGATGGGATGCCTATTCTAAGCTGTCCGCCGGGCTTGTCCTGGGCTTCGAAGACAGTAACTGCGTGGCCGCAGAGCTTCCTCAAATAGTAGGCTGCCGTAAGCCCGGCCGGCCCTGACCCGATTACAGCGACTTTCTTTCCCGTGGGCGGCACTATCTTCGACTTTTCGCGCCATGTTTCTTTACCGTGCTCTGTGGCAAAGCGCTTGAGGGCATTAATGGCCACAGGCTCGTCCAGCTTGCCTCGCCGACACCAGGGCTCACAGGTACGGTAGCATACATAGCCGCATATCGAAGGAAGCGGTATACGCTCTCGAATCACAGCCACGGCCTCGGAGTACTTGCCTTGCTGTATAAAGCCTATGTAACGCGGGACGTCTATTCCCGCGGGGCACTTTATCGTACATAGCGCTGGTAATCTCTTGAACGCCATTTAATTCACCTCATGTTTTGTTCCGGATGCCGATATTTTTTCCACCCTTACTCGCCGCCCGTTCAGGTCGGAGGAACGGGGGCTTAATTCGGACAAAAGGTTATTCAGAAGATTCGATGTGCTTTCTGTGTGGGGGAAGCTCAGAAATACGACTCCTCTATGGGGGTTCTCTCCGAGCTTTACCCTCGCCTTTATTGCGATATTTTCCAGTTTTACCTCTACCAAATCGCCCTCAGATATGCCTTCAGATATGGCATCTTCTCTGTGAAGCTCCAGGATGTTCTCATGTCTCAACTCTATTTTACCCTGAATCTCCCTTATGGTGGTAGAAAAGAGGAGATATGGATGCTCCTTATCCTCGTATTCTTTTGAAGGAGGCTCGTATTGCAGAGGCGCAAGCTTACCCTTCCCTCTTGGGAATCCCTCCTGGTGGAGGATAGCTGTTCCGGAGTGGCCTGGGTCCTGGCAGGGCCACTGAAGCCCTCCATTCTCCAGACGCTCATATGATATGCCACCGTAGATGGGGACGACTCTGGCTATCTCGTCCATCACTTCTGAGGGGAGCTCGTAGGAAAAGCCATTGCCTCCCAGTCTTCTTGCGAGGTCGCAAATCACCCACCAGGATGGTCTTGACTCTCCTACAGGTTCAATGATTTTGCGAATCCTCTGAACACGCCTCTCTGAATTTGTGAAGGTCCCGTCCATTTCGGCAAATGTGCACTGGGGCAAAACCACCTGAGCGAGATGTGCCGCCCTGCTCATATGGTTGTCCATCACCACCAGAAACTCCAGGTTCCCAAGTACAGATTCAAGCTCTGGCAGGAAGGAAGGTTGCCCATTCCCCAGAATACAAAGAGCTCTTACTTCCTTCTTGCGGATCGCCTCTATAATGCCCTCTGTGGTTAGACCCCTCTCGTCGGGTAGCGCAGTCTTCCATGCTTTATCAAATCTCTCTCTCACGAGGGGATCAGCGGCGGCCTGATAACCTGGCAAAGCGTCGGGCGTGCAGCCCATATCCATAACACCCTGGCTATTGGCCTCGCCCACCATAGGATACAGGCCTGATGATGACTTCCCGATGTTGCCCGTGAGCATGGCCAGGTTGGCCAGGGCCGAAGAGACGCTTTTTCTGTTGCCGTTTTGCAGGAAATGGCCGGAGTACACTATGGCAGCGGGCTTCCTTTTGGCGTACGTCCTGGCAGCCTCGACTAAAAGCTCCTTAGAAACACCGCACGTCCTTTCACCACCACCGATGTCGAAGGACGAAAGCGAGTCCTTCAAGGCGTCGAAGCCCTCGCAGCGCCCTTCCATGAAGGGCTTGTCGAAAAGCCCCTCTTCAACTATGGTGCGTATAAAGGCTCCCAGGAGGTTGACTTCAGTCCCGGGATGCGGCCTCAGGTGCAAAGTTGCCATGGGGGATAGCTCTGTCCTGGCTGAGTCTATGACAATGAGGCTTGCACCTCTTCTCACAGCCTCTTTGATTTGCAGGCCAGCCACGGGGTGGTCAAAGGTTATATCGCTACCAAAAACGAGGATGCAGGACGAATCCCTTAGCTCCCTTAAGGAGTTGGTCATGGCGGGCAAGCCGAAGGTCTCCACCAGGCCAGACACGTTTTGGGGGTGACAAATGGTATCAATGTGATCGATATTTGGCGAGCCCATAATGCCCCTGGTGAACTTCTGCAATAGGTATGCCTCTTCATTGGTTATCCGGGAGGAGGCGATGGCTGCGAACTGGGCTCCTCTGTGCCTTGCAAGCCCATCAGTAACTATCTTCAGGGCCTCTTCCCATGAGGCCTTGACAAAAGTGCCGTTCTTTCTCACAAGGGGCGTGGTTAGACGTTGGGGAGAATTGATAAACCTATGTCCGAACTTGCCCTTGGCGCAGGCCTCACCTTTGCTTGTTGGTCCCTCCAGGCTTGGGATAACTCTAATGACCTTCTCATCCTTGACCAGTAGGTTAAGCTGGCAGCCCACGCTGCAGTGGGTGCAAGTTGTTGTAACGGTGCGCTCTGGAGCACCGGAGAACTTGTAGTCTTTTTCTGTTATTGCCCCCACGGGGCAGGCATCAACACATGCCCCACAGAAGGTGCATCCCGAGTCGGAGAGCAGCCCCCCCAGAGAGGTGCCCACAACGGTGTGCTTCCCCCTCTGGACAAAGGTCAGAACATCAGCCCACTCCACCTCAGAGCAGATCCTGATGCACCGACCGCAAACAATGCAAAGGTTCATATCGTGGTCGATGAAGGGGTTCCGGGTATCTAGGGGTATGTTTCTGTAGGTGTACTTCAATGGAAACGGTTTGCCGGTGGCAAATTCCATGCGGTAGACTACATCCTGTAGCTCACAGCGCTCGTTCTGGGGACAGACCACGCATCTATCTGTTACCGCCACGTGGCGCAGACATATGTCGCTGGGGCCACAGTGCTCGATCCTGTGGCAGGTAAGACACCCGTGAGGGTGCTCCGACAGGACCAGGTTCATGATGTCCCTTCGAAGCTTGTCAAGGGCGGTGCTCTGGGTCTTAACCACCATCCCGTCAGCAACGGGGCTTGTGCAAGAAGTGGGAAAGCCCCGCACCTTTTCGATTTCCACCACGCATGCTCTGCACGCTCCATAGGGCTTAAGCTGGGGGTGATAGCACAGGAAAGGCACATATATGCCTGCCTCTCGAGCCGCCTCTATAATGGTTGCACCCTTTCGGGCCTTTACCTCTCTGCCATCTATGATAAGAGTTATGATGTCTGAGCCTTTTGCCACCCTTTTGCTTCTCCTGTGCTTATTTTAATGTGTTTTGCGAAACTAGCCCTGGCGTCCAAGAGCTTTACACACACCTGCTGGGCATCGCTTTTCTTCGATGTGTGCCTTGAACTCATCACCGAAGTAGTTTATAGCTGAGCGTATTGGGCTGATGGTCAGTTGGCCGTGTCCGCAGAGTGAGGAGGTCAACGTCTCCCCCATGGCCAGCAGTCGCTCGGTGTCTCCGGGTCTTCCCCTGCCCTCTGTTATATCCTTAACTAGATCCAGGATATGTGCTGTCCCTATTCGGCATGGGAAGCACTTGCCGCATGATTCCTCGTATATGAAGGTGCATAGAATTTTGAGGAGTTCCACCACACAGGTGCGTTCGTCCGCAACGATGATGCCACCTGAGCCGAGAATGGCGCCCTTGCCTGCCATAGCGTCGAAGTCCAGAGGTACTTCTATTTGAGATGCCGAGATGATGCCACCCAGAGGCCCCCCCGTCTGGAGGAGCTTGATTTGTTTACCGTTGGGCGCCCCTCCACCTATTTCCTCAATCGCGCTCTTGAGGGAGGTACCCATAGGGACCTCAGCCAGGCCTGGTCTATTGATGTTTCCTGAAAGACAGACAATTGCTGTGCCCTTGCTCCTCTCGGTGCCTATTCCTGCATACCATTCTCCCCCCCTGCGCAGGATTTCCGGGACATAGGACAGGGTCTTCACGTTGTTTATGTTGGAGGGTTTTCTCCAAAGCCCGACCTGTGCCGGGAAAGGCGGGCGTGGCCTGGGCATGGCGCGCTTTCCCTCTATGGCCTCCATAAGGGCTGTCTCCTCTCCCGAGACATACGACTCCCCTGTCAGGGCGATGGATATGTCGAAGCCAAAGGAGGTGCCCAGGATATTGCTGCCCAGAAGCCCAAACTCCCTCATCTGGTTTATGGCCATCTGGGTGCGCCTTATTACTTCTCTGTGTTCGTAGCGTATGAAGACGTAACCGTTGGTGGCTTTTGTAGCGTAGCCAGCTATAACCATTCCCTCGAGCAGGGTGTGGGGATCGCTCTCAAGGATAGCTTTGTCATTGAAGGCGCCGGGGTCTCCCTCCTCGCAGTTGCACAGTATGTATTTCGTGGGGCCAGGTGCCCCCAGGAGGAACTGCCACTTCTGCCCTGTGGGGAAGGCTGCCCCTCCCCTGCCTCTCAGACCTGACTTCTGGACCTCAGCCACCACCTGCTCGGACGTCATCTCGAGGGCCTTTTTGAGGCCTGAATACCCTCCATTGGCGATGTAGTGGTATATGTTTATGGGGTCTATGATGCCGCTGTTACGCAGGGCTATACGCATCTGGAGTTTGAAGAAAGGGATCTCAAATAAATTGGGAATGCCATCTATCTTGCCATCGCCATGGATGCCCAGGGCCATGTCCGCCCGGGGATTGTCGTTTATGAGGTAGTCCCTTACAAGCTGAGGTACGATCTCAGGGGTAATATTTCCATAGGTTATGCGCGGATGCCCCGCCTTTATTATGTCTACTATTGGCTCCGCATAGCATGGTCCCAGGCAGCCAACCTCGTGGATAAGCGCATGGATCCCCTCTTGAGCCAGGGCTTTGCGAAAAGCCTCTACTACATTCTGGGCGCCTGCGGCTCTTCCGCAGGTGGCCGTCCCGACAAGAATTCGAGTCGATGGAGCGGCCCGCTGGAAAGCTTCCCATTCCTTTTGGGCTTTTTGCTGGAGCTCGTCAAAGGAAAGCGGCATCTTTGCTCTTTCAGCGACTTTTTACCCTGGCCAACATCTCTCTGGCCTTTTCGGGCGTCATCCGTCCCCTCAAATTGTGGTCAATGCTTATCACGGGCCCTTGGGCGCAGGCTGCCGCGCAGGAGGTGCGTTTAAGAGTCAGCTTCTTGTCCTTTGTGGTACCGTCGGAAGATAGCCCTAGCTCCTCCAGAACCGCATCCATCACTTCCTTGCCGCCGCAAACATGACAGGAAGGGCCCCAGCAGACCTCCACAAAATGCTCTCCCGGTGGCTCGAGGCGAAAGTGGGTGTAGAAGGTGATCACGCCGTATACCTCGTTGGCAGAGGCACCAACCAGCCCGGCTACTTCTGGAATGGCCTCTTTGGGGATATAGCCTATCTCCTCCTGTATAGCCAAAAGGGCAGAGAGGATGGTTGGTTTCTTCCCTTTCATAGAGTCGATGACCTTCTCCACCTTTTCTCTCATGGCATCTTCCCTTTAGAGTTCGTGATATTTCTAACTATTTTCGCCGTATATTACCACATACCCGCGTTACCGTTCAAGGCCTGGAGCCACAATCCCACTCACCCTCTGTCCCAGGCGTATGCTGTAGTTCATCCCCCTGTCCTCGGGATAGATTTGCGTGGTGTTGGCCAGATAAAGCCCCTGGATGGGTGTTCTGTAGTCTGGGATCTTTGCCGAGTAATTGGTGGTTATGATGGGCTGGGCGGAATCTTCTCTGTGGTAGTAGTACTTTTCTATCCAGTCCGGCGAAAATTCTGGGTTGAGCTTCCGCAGATGGGGTAGATATATTTGAAGAAGCTCATCCCCGCTCTTGTTGTAAATGGGGTGCTCCCTGGCCAGATAGTTGGATAGGTATACGATGTGCTTGCCGCCATATTCGGAGCGGCCGATGTAATTGGTATGCTCTATGGCTGCCAGAAACGGCAGAGCGCGATCGCTGACGTTAAGCCAATATATGTGGCTCAAGGACCTTTTAAGGAGCAGAACGACAAGGACGGCTGCCTGATACTTGATTTGCCTCAGCTTCGAGGCATACTGTTCGGGCAATTCGGGCACCAGGCGCAGGAAAATAGGTGACGGGACGGTAGCGATGACAGCGTCGAATGGAACTGGGTTTGATGAGGCTTTGAGCTCCAAGCCCATAACCCTCCCATCTGCTACTGCTATCCGCTGGACTGGCGTGGAGATATGTATTTCTCCGCCCCTTTTTCTAATCTCCTGTTCAAGGGCGTCTATAACCTGACCAAAGCTCCCCATAAGGTAGCCCAGTTTCTCCTTCTGCATGGTCTTACCTCTGGAGCCGAAGCGGAGGTGTATCTTTCCCCAGAACCAGACCATCCCGACTTCCTCTGCCGCATCCCCGAACTTTCCCCGAAGAAGCGGTCCCCATACCATGTCGTAGTTCTGTTTTCCCGCATATTTAATTATCCAGTCCTTAGCAGTTATACCTTCCAGTTTTGGCCAGTCATTGAGGCGCTGGAGGTACAGACTCACCAGCCCAAGGCGAAGGCGGTCCACTATGCTTATTGGGGTGAACTTCAGCAGGTCAAAGGGTGTCACAAAGTTATGAATTCTCTCCTTGCAGTAAAAGCCCACCTTAGAGTCTAGCCAGTAAAGCTTGGAGCCCAACCCTAGCTCATTTATGAGGTCGATTATCACGGTATCGCTTTTGAAAAGGTGATGGTATGCTTTCTCGAGACGCCCGCCGCCTACCTCAAAAGTGGCAGCCTGCCCGCCTAGATACGGGCTTGCCTCGAAAATGCTTACCTTGTGCCCTTTTCTGGTAAGCTCATAGGCGGCAGTTAGCCCTGCAACCCCACCGCCGATTATGCCTATGTTCACCTTCCACCATCCCCATCTATTGAAACAGGATTCGTCCTGTAATCTTTTGAGGTGTCATTTCCAATGTCAGTTCGGGTCGCTTCTCTAAGAGATAGATTTTCCGACCATATATAGATTAACCCCAGGATAGTAATCGGCACAAGAAGTGCAGCATGGAGGGCTATGGTATAGGCTACGGCGAGGGCACTCTCTACCCCGAAGGAGACGAGCACAGCCTTCACGGCCCATTCAAAGGGTCCAATTCCTCCCCCTGTGGTGGGCAGAACAGTCACCAGGTTGGCGGCTGCTGTTGAAAGCAATATCACCTGTGTGGGTTGAACGATGTTAAAGGAGAAGGTGATGATGTAGAACGTTGCTGCCTCGGCGAGCCATACGGGTATGGATAGGATGAAGACGGTGAGAAGTTTGCCCGGGCTGCGGAGCACCTTGAGACCGTGGACGAAGCGCTCTGCCAACTCCAGTGTCAGGGGGCGCCAGCGCTTGGGCAGGAGCAGCGATAGTATGCCTGCAACCTTCAGGGTCAAAGCGGGGGAGAGCGCTATGCCCAGAAGAAGAATAAAAGCGACCAAAAAGGGGCCTGCCATAAATGCTGCCAGGACAGTCTCCGACGTGCCTATGCTCTGGGCCATATCGTGGAGCGCCCTGGATACTGGAAGGAAAGGCCAGATCACCACTATGAAGAACACGAGCACGAGCCCGTCAAAGAGGCGCTCCACGGCAATGGTGGCCAGGGCTGAGGTCTTGCTGATTTTCTCCTTTTGACCCAAAAAATAGGCCCGCACCAGCTCGCCAAGCCTTACAGGCAAAACATTATTGGCCGTGTAGCCGATGACCAGGACTGGAAAGAGGCGAGAAAGAGAGATGGTTTTGATGGGGTTGAGGAGGTATCGCCAGCGTATGACCCGAAACCATACGGCCACAAAGTAAACCAACACGCCGGGCACCACATAAACATAGTTGGCGCTTCGCAGGGCCCTGCCCATTTCGGCGAAATTCGTGCGGTAGAGGAACAAGGCAAGAAAGAAAAGGCTGACAACAAGCCCTATCCAGAATCCACGGCTTTTTAACAAATTGTCTCTCCCCCTGGGGCAAAACCTCATCGGAAACAGCACTCAAGGCATTATAGTTTAGTTCGGTTTTTTGGGCAATGGTGAGACTTTACTTCCTCAGGGCGTCTGTTTGAAATCCTTTGGGAAGTAGGCTATGGCCTCGCTTGACCACATCGATGTATCCATCCTGCGATACAGGAAGTAGTCCAGAAGCTTACTCCAACTCTCCCTTCGGCCAATTCCCTGAAGGACCTGCCTCGTTGTTAGATTATCGTAGACCTCGGGGAACCACTGTCTCATATGATAAGGCTTTCCCTCTCCGTACTTACTTAAATATGGCTGGGCGACCCCCTGGTTTCTCATGTTCAAAAGGAGGACATCTCCGTCAGGAGGCGAGTCCATTTGCTCCAGCCCCGGATACCCTACGTATTTGTAGTCCCTCAAATACCAAGCCCACGGCCAGGCGTAGCCGTCGCTCCCGTCAACGGTTATCTTCAAATTCTTCCCTTCTCCTGTAAGAGAGGCGAGTCTTTCTATGTCTCCTGCTATCACCTTCACATCTATAGACTCTCCAGAGTAAACGAACATATCCAGCGGGTCATTGTACTCGTAGCCCGCGTTCCATGCTGCCCTGGCTGTGAAGAAGAACAGTACAGCGAGGGCTGCCACCCCCAGCACGCCAGCGCTTGCCTTGCGCCCGAGGCCCTCCCTTAAGAGAAACAAAGCCTCCGCAATGGCAAGCAGGATAATGGCTATAATTATGTAACCCAGAGTAACAGTGGAAGGTGAGGTTTCAACTGGGGCAGAGAGGACAGCCCAGGGGACCAGAAGTATCAGGGGCGCAAATAGCCCGAACAGGATGCCCCTTCGCATGACTGGCTCCCTCCACCTCACTCCTTCAAACATCTGCCCAACAAACTTGCCACCCAGCAAAATAAGTGGAAAGGCGAGATGCACAATGAGCCAAGGCATCTTCTCGCCGGCGTAGGAGTAGAGGATAAGAGAAATGCCGCTCCAGTAGATGAGAAACCATGAAAAGGCGTCGCCCTTTTTTATGGAATAGTAAATGGCGGCCGCAATGGCCAAGAAAAACGGGAGGAACTCGTAAACCGAAAGGAGCGTAAAATAATAGAACCATGGCTGGCCTCCCCTGGCTTCAGGCTGCTGGGCAAGCCAGTAGCCCAGAGACTGCCATATGCCAGTGAAGAACCCCAGGGGATTGGAGAAGAACGACGTGAAAAGCAAGACGTACACGCCGTAGAAAATGGCGGCGCAGGCCAGCCACATACGCCAGTTCCACAGGAACCCTATGACCAGGGAGATGACGAGGAAAATAACAATAATTGCTGTAGCGATGTAAAGGCCTTCGCCCACAGGCATTCCCACAGGGCCTTTGGTCCATTGGGATGCTGGGTTGGCCAGGGTTACCCCTATCCAGCGCTGGAAGATGCTCACCCCAGCCGAATACTGGGGTAGGGAAAGGGTGAAGAGGAGAAGGAGGAATGAGCCGACAGGCGAAATCTGGGACGGGCCTATTTTGCGCCGCACCATAAGAAGCCATTCTTTGATGGAGAGGACGAATAAAAATATGCCCAGTATTGGAACGGTGATGAATGTTACCTCCTTGGTGGCAAAGCTCAGGCTCAGGAAGAGTGCCCCGAGAAAAAGGTAGAGGGGCTTCTTTGTATCCATGTATCTCCAGATACAGATTATCAGCGACAGTGTCCACACAAGGATATAGATGTCCATCCACGCCAGGCGGCTGAAGTAGAACAAAGAGGGCGAAAAAGCCAGAAGAACAGCGGCGGTCAATGCGCCGCCTCGTCCAAGGTATTGGCGAAGGAAGTATGGCATCCCCACCAGTATCGCCCCGAAGAGGGCATATAGTGCACGCCCTGTGTAGTCGCTAGCTCCAAAAAGTTTGAATACCAAAGCGGAGCCGTAATACTGGAATGGGCCGTGCATCATTGGGTTGTGTTCATAGCTTCGGCCGGCATATATATACCAACTGTAGGTGGCGTGAAGGCTCTCATCGTGAGAGAAGGTCCTGGCGCCCAGGTCCCAGAACCTCATTACGCCAGCTATTACAACCAAGAGTAGATATAGCAGTTCCTCCCAGTGGAGGGTGAACCTGCCAACAGACAGGGAAATAACATCTAAGCCGGATTTCTCATCAGCCCTTTTAGCCTGTTCTTCCAATTTCCTACTCCCGCCTGAAAAGTTCAATAGTTCGGGCTATTCCCTTAACCTGTAGATTGTAACGCCGTCCTTCTGGAAGAAGGTGTCCATAAAGCCGGCGAACTTCTCCAATGGTTTTTCCCCGTATCTGGACCTTTCCAAGTCCCCTATGAAGACATAGCGGACTTGGTACTTTCTCATAAGTGCCTGGGTTAGCTCCACGTCCTCGCTGCTGTACATCAAATCTATGTCCTCAGCCCTTCCCCGGAAGGCTCTTTCTGTTCCACGCCACTGAAGCTCATGGCCGGCCCACCCCAGGACCGTGGGCAGGCCGGTGCGAGACGAAACTCTAGCATAAGGACTATACTCTCCGCCCGTGGACTCCAGTATGACAGGCGTCCCTTTCACCTCATTGTTGAGCCTGGTTATTGCGTCGTATTCTGGCGCGTTGCTTCTTTTGACAAAAGCAAGCCCGTCCAGGGTCGGGCTTGCTCCGAATCCCTCAGCCTTGCTGTACGTAGCCGAGAAGGTATACAGGAGCGACCCTGCCAAAAGAACGATGGCGCTCCCCCACCATAGCCCGACGGCCGTTCTTCGCCAGCCATTAAGCTCATACCATGCATACCTCAGATAGTATAGCCCGAAGGCCGAAGCTATGGCAATGATCACCCAAGTCTGATAATAGAACTTGAAAACTGTGTTCATCCTGGTGCCGAAAAGGTCCTCGATATAGAAAAGCTCTGTCCCCAGGGTTATGAGGAAGCCGAAGAAGAGGAGCGCCAATGCGAAGCACAGGCTTCGGTTATCTGTGCTCAAACCTTCAGCATAGGCCTTAAGCCTTCTTATGAGGGCATAACCGGCTAAAAATATTAACAGAATTAATGGGATTAGAAGTCCCAACCTCTGGCTTATGTCTCTGAGTCCTCCCCATATGCCTTCCTCTAGCGTCCCTATCAGGAGCTTCGCGGTTGCCCAGAGGACAAAAGGAAACATCAGCAAGGCCAGCGCCCAAAAGACCCCTGCCCGTAAGAATGGGCGCGTTTTCAGTGCATGCCAGCCCTGCTGTAAAATCAGAGAAGCGCCAATAAAGAGCAAAATCCCCCAGAAGAGGGCGTAATGGATAGGGCGAGTGCCAACTCCCAGCACCGGAAAGATGCCCTGCCTGGGCGCTTCAATGGAGAGATAAAACGGTATGTAGATTAAAATAGCTATCAAAAGAAGGACAATCCCCAGGGCAAGCCTTTCCCTTAACACTTTCCAGAAGCTTATTCGGGGCATAAGTAACCCATGAATCACCAGAAGGGCCATGAAAATCGCGGCATAGGTGGGGAAGTCCCAGCTATTCAGGAAGCCCAGGGCACCCAGAGAGAGAGAAATGAGAAGAAAAGGGAGGGGATTCCTTATTAGAGAGGCGAGGCTGAAGCTCTGGAGTGAAAAGAACAGGTTCAGGCTTATAGCTAACGAAAGCAACACAAAAGGAAGAGCCATGACGTGCGGGTGCATGTCCCCCAGTAGGAAGCTGAAAAACGGGAACTCCTCTATTGTGTAGTCCAGGTCTTGGCTCCCTGAGATGGTGTTTATCACACGTGTAGCTCGCCACCACCACCAGGTGGAGTTTGGAAACCAGGATGTGCCTGTTGCAGGCCCTTCGATTCCCCGTATGCCGATCCATTGCCAGAACCCCGGGCTCCCGATCCCACGAGCGTGGGCAAACTCCAGGATGCCCTCCAGGTTCCCCATAATCCCAATAAGGATAGCCCCTGCAATTCCGACTCCAATCGCTTCTCTTAGTTTCTCCTCGCCTTTGTGCTTCCGAACCAGGTTGCAAACCAGGCTGAACCCACATGTGGCCGTGAGAGCCAGAAGAAGGGGATTGGCCAGATTAAAGGATATGCTGGAAGTCACCCCTGTCAGTTTGGTCAGGGTTGCCATGACGAGGTAGCCGAAGTAATAGTAGTTTATGGTGTAGCCGCTGAGCCAGGGGTCGTGGGGTGGAAAATACTGGCTTCTCAAGATGGCGTTCAGGAAGGCGAAGTCCATGGGCTTTTCCGTAGCGGCTATGTGAGGGTCATAAGCTCTTAGAACTGCCCAGAGGACAAAGAGAAGGGTAAAAAGAACTTCGCTGGCTACTATCATGGCTCGTTCCTTTTTCAGGAAGGCCAGGAACTCTCTCCATTGCCGACTCAATATGAAAGACGATGCGATGGCAAGGAGGGCAAGCAACAGGAGGATGCTGAGGCGCGTATTGGGCAGGACCCTGGCTGTCCCTGCGAGCCAAAGCAGATATGAAACGATGAGCAGGCCCAGGGGCTTGGAGAAAATATATCCCCTATCTGGCAGGTTCTTGAGGAAGGCAAGAGTTATGGGGAGGGCTAGAATGCCCACCACCTCGACGCCTATCCACCAGAGCAGGATGTTGGCCAACGATTCTCCTTCGAGCTATCGTTAGCTGGAGATACTAATTGTTTTTGTCGGCAAAGAGGGTTTCAACAAAATCCTCAGCGTTGAAGGGAGCCATATCTTCCACTCTTTCGCCGGTGCCGACAAAGATGATAGGAAGCTTCAGTTGCTCGCAGATGGCAATGACTATACCACCTTTAGCTGTGCCGTCGAGCTTAGCCAGGATTATCCCGGTAACGCCCACCGCCGCTGTGAAGTATTTAGCCTGGCTTAAGCCATTCTGCCCGGTAGTAGCGTCTAGGACAAGAAGAACCTCGTGGGGAGCCTCTGGGTAGGTGCGAGCCACAACCCTCTGAATCTTTTTCAACTCCTCCATAAGGTTGAACTTGGTTTGGAGACGCCCTGCTGTGTCGATGATGAGGACGTCTGTGCCTCGCCCCTTGGCGGCTTGAATGGCGTCATAAACCACGGCACCTGGGTCAGCGCCTGGCTGGTGAGAAATGACCTCGGTCCTGATACGTTCCGCCCATATCTTAAGCTGGTCTATGGCAGCAGCCCTGAAAGTATCGGCGGCGGCCAGGATGACCTTTTTCCTGTCCTCCTTTAGCGCATGGGCCAGCTTGGCTATGCTGGTGGTCTTACCTGAACCGTTAACGCCCACAACCAGAATGACTGTGGGGCCGGAATCGGAGAAGTTTATGCTCGACTTGAGCGGGTGGCCAGAAGCGTCCCCCAGCATTAGTATTCTTACTATTTCCCCTTTGAGTATGTTTTTTGCGTCTTGTGGGTCTGATATGTTCTCTCTTTTTACCCTTTCCTTCATCCTACCGATGAGATTAAGGGTGGTGCCCACTCCCACGTCGGCGGCAATAAGGAGCTCTTCCATCTCATTCCACAGCTCCTCCTCTATCTTTGAGCGCTGGAAAAGGCCAACCAGTTTTCCAAAGAAGCTCTCCCTTGTGGGTTTGAGCCCCTCTTGTATTTTGTCCGCCCGCCGCAATAACCTGAACAGGTTTTTCCTCCTTTACCAAATCCCAGCTATAGTATCATTCGTTTCAGGTATGGTCAAGGAAAGCGCAGACCTCCCAAGAATAGCGATTGAATTTGTAGTAGGTCGGGTTTCCTAACCCGACCGTCGCGGGTGGGCAGGTTGGGAAACCTGCCCTACAGAGGCCAATCGCTGATTTCGGGAGACCTGCCTTCAAGATTCTCCAGGGCCGCTTTTGCAGCTTCCATCTCGGCCTCGCGCTTGGTTTTGCCGGAGCCTCTCCCCAGCACCCTATCCTTTGCCAGGACTTCAACGGTGAACTCCCAGGCATATTCTCCGCCAGCCGATTCAACCCCTATATACTCAGGCGTTACCCTCCATTTCCCCTGTACCTCCTCCTGGAGCCTGGACTTGAAGTCCTTCTGGTAGTCCTTTGCTTCCGCCCGCTTAATCTCCTTTCCGAGAGTTCCAAGGATGAACCTCTCCGCAGCGTCAAGCCCGGAGTCCAGAAAGACGGCTCCAGCGAGAGCTTCTAATGCACCGGCAAGGATCCTCTCTCTATCCCTGCCGCCGGCCACCTCTGTGCCATGACCCATGTATAGGTGCTTGCCCAGCTCAAGACGGGCTGCCGCCTTTGCGAGAGTCTTACCTGCTACCACAGATGCCCGTGCCGTGGTCAGTTGTCCCTCTGAAAAACCAGGGCAATCAAGGTATAGCCTGGATGCCACCACGAAGCCGAGAATGGCATCTCCCAGAAACTCCAGCGCCTCATTGGAAGGAAGTCCGAGGTCTGGGTTCTCATTTAGATACGAGCTGTGGACCAACGCCTGCCGGAGCAGGTCTTTGTTCTTAAAGACAAAATCCATTCTCTTTTGGAGGGAAGTCAGGTCTGCCATATATTTTTGGGATGCATAACTTCGTTCAGGAGTCATCACCCTTATTCTATCACCGATTCAATTACAGCATCTGTGCTATAATTGCTGAGCCTCTGAGGGAAGTTGAATTGATGCGAAAACTATCACACCCCATTGACTTCGGTGCCCTTATCGAGAGCAGGCTCCCGCAGGAGCTGGTAAGCCTTTTGAGAACCGCTGGGGAAGCTGCCTCTAGAAGGGGGTGCCAGGCATACATTGTTGGAGGTGTGGTGCGAGACCTCCTTCTTGAACGACCCACCAAAGACATAGACGTGGTAGTGGAGGTGGACGCCCTTGCCATAGCGGAAGAAATCGCCCGGCACCTTGAGGGCAAGCTCATCGTCCATCGCCGCTTTGGAACGGCAAAGCTTCGGAGCGGCGACAGGAGCATAGACCTCGCCACGGCCCGCTCGGAGAGCTACCCGCAGCCTGGCGCTCTCCCCGTTGTAGGCCCGGGCTCCATAGAAAGCGACCTGGGGAGGCGCGATTTCTCCATCAACGCCATGGCTATCTTTATTAACCCTTCTAATTTCGGCAAGCTCCTCGACCCTCACAACGGGCTTGAGGACCTGCAAAAGGGCATTGTCAGGGTTCTGCACGACAGGAGTTTCATCGATGACGCCACCCGCATACTGAGGGCTATTCGCTATGAACAGCGCCTCGGGTTTCGACTGGAAGAGTCAACGGAGATGCTGCTTCGAAAGGACAAAAGCTACCTCAAGACTATAAGCGGCGATAGACTGAGGCACGAGCTGGAGCTTATTTTACGGGAGAAACAGCCCGAGCTTGCCCTGATGCGGGCGTATGAACTGGGAGCGCTTGGAGAGATAGCCCCTTTTCTCAGGGGGGATGAGTGGCTCAAGGAGAAATTCCAGAGCGCTCGGAGATTCTATGTGGCAGGTGTCGAGTCGGTTTACCTATGTCTGCTTGTCTTTCGGGCCAGCCCCGGGGGGGTCGAGGCTCTGAGCAAGCACCTGAACTTTCCTGGAAAGGCAGTCCAGGCCATGAGAGATACCGTTGCCCTTAAAGCGCGCCAGAAAGACATGGAGGCCGCGACTCTTCCAAGCAGCGTCTTTGAAATCTTGAAGGCGTACTCCCTGCCTGCTCTCCGAGCCTGTGAAGTAGCCTGTGACCCCAGAGAGGTTAGAGAAAAGCTGAAGTTATATCTCCGAAAGTTGCGTTATGTAAAATCGCTTCTTGACGGTGAAGACCTGAAAAGGATGGGCATCTCCCAGGGGCCTGAGATGGGCATTGTCCTCCACGCCCTGCACAAGGCCAGGCTGGACGGGTTCGTGAAGACTCGCGGGGATGAGGAATCTTTTGTTCGGAGATGGCTCTCAGATAGGGAAACATCGCTGGACGGGAGGGCCGAAACCCGGTGAAAGAAGGCGAGTCTTCACAAAGCTGCCACGTCTGTGGCGAGGTCTTAGATGAAGAGAACGTCTCTACCTGCAATCTGTGCGGCAGGGGCTTTCACTTCGCCTGGGACACGCGATCCCAGGTGCAGAACTGCGGCAGGCTCTGGGTGCATGAGACGTCCACGGCCATAGGCTTCGTGTGCCGGGCTTGCGAGCAGGCACAAGGCGCAGGTTCTTGGCAAAGATAACAACGAGCATTCAGGTTAGGCTAGGATTGGAACCTCTTATATTTTTCGCCAGAGCACATGTTGTGTCTAGATAATTATGCATTACGCGAGGGCAACAGTAGGTGTAGAAGCAACTTTCGCACTTTCAGATTGCCATGTAAACTCAGCAATGTACCCGATAGGTTCCCCGCTGTATTGTCTCTTATGGTACATTTGTGGAAGAGCATAAACCACCCCGACATTCTTGGAGTCGTTCACTGCTCGATTAAACAGATATATGCCAACAGTTTGCATTTTGGAACCGTGAGGAGCTATTAGCAGAACAGTCCCCTTCCGCTTCACGTATTCCTGATAAGTTTCGAGAAGAAATTTGGCGCTGTTTACTGGATTTTCGGCATCCACAAAGCGTGGTCCTTCACCGTACCTGGTCCTGATTAGATTAAGTAGCTTCCCGTTGCTTTCGAAAGGCACCAAAGAACCAAAATGTGTGTTCCTTCTTAGTTGCAGGACAGGTATGCATACAACAGGGCTTAGGGCGTCTAGGAGATTCAGAACACGTTCCTCTTCAAATCCAAGAAATACAACTAGACTCAAAGGAGCATCGCTACCGTCTCTGAACATGTCGAACCCTGGAATTGCTACTATATCTCGCACATGTTTAGTTAATGCTTTTCTTGTCCCGGGCATGCCATACCGGCTTGCCGGTGCATATAGAATTCGCACCGAACTCTTGGGGAATTCTTTTTCTATTAGCCTAAGCATTATCAGAATGTACTGCTTTGTAAATGTGGTTACATCGAAGTCTATATGTGTTATCCTGTGATTATCTGCTAGCTCTCTAAGCTGGCTACTTAGTGTTGGTATAGTCCCTTGTGCATTGTAAGTCTTCAAACTACATAGCTTTATGGACTTAACATTAAACTGCATCTTTGCTTTTAGGTTCTCCAAGCTTCTCTGATGCGAGGGCTGAAGTTCGTAGTCGCCTCGGAAATCACATATCAGAGCTACATCTGCAACATAATCCTTTGTCAGATTTTGAGCTACGTGGGTGCAGCGTTTCTCAAAGCTTGAGCTAGCTATGAAAAGCACTTCACCACCGTGAGCTCTTTTCAATGGTGCAACCACCGTTGTGGTACAGAAGTTAGCTTCATTAGCCAGATTGTTATACATATGACCTCCCCATTCTACCAGTCTTGTAGCTCGCGGTCAATTTGGTCACGCCATCTCTCTGATTGCCAGCCAGCCCTACCGCCCGCGAACATACCTATCGGCCCTACTCGTTCATCAAAAAGCATCTTGATTTTTGTAGATTTTTCATATTTTGCTTTTATCGCCACAGCCATTCCTAGTACAAAGGCGGATTCAGCAGACTCTTCATTATACACTTCCGCAGAAGTTCCATCTACAATTATCCGGTTGGCAACTCTCAAAAAAAAGCAAGTACGACAAAGTGGGGCCTCGTTTTCCACAACGTCATCGAGTTCCTCTACGAATTTGAAACCTCTTCTTTTGAAAATATTTATGGCACGCTCCTTCTGTTCTTCGTGGTCATCTTGGAAACCTACAAGGCAGTAACCACTTCTGGGCCTTGAAAGTTTAACCAACTCTTTTACAAATTCACATTCTCTGTCCTCAAAGTGGATTTTACAGCATCGGCGTCTGGTGATTTGAAGTCCAGGCGTATGGACATTTTCATTGAACCCCATTGCTAGCTCTTGAAGTGCACCTCTTTTTGTAGCCTTTACTCCCTCAGGAACCCGTCGTGGTGGCTGGACAAATAAACAATCCTGCATTTGCGGCGGAAGTTGTTTCTTAATATCGTCGAATTTGGTGAATTTCAGCACATCACCTGGATAGCTGCGCCGGATTGAGCTTTTAACATCAATGTAAAGAATTGTCTGAATACCAGCACCTAATCCAAAGCCTGTCTCGAATATAACATCGTGCCGTGGGAGTGACAAATCCGCCACTATATATTCTGCGTTTTTAATCAGGATATTCTGTATGGTCTCGTTAAAAACTGGTGAACCGCTCATAATAAGATGATAAGCATCCACATATTTTAAGTGCGGGTCAAGAAAATCATCGTAGAGTCTCTTGATGGTCTCATGATAAGGAGGCCTCACATTAGGGTCTGGCATGGGCCCTGCCCAAAAAGCGTGTTTCACGGGAGCTTGTGTAGATCTTGCTCTTCTTTCATCCAGCCGTCTTAGTTCCTCTACTGTAAGCTGTCTTTCTATTTCCATAGGCTCGATCCTAATGCTTTCTTTAAAGAAATTCCTCCGGCTATTGCAGCAAGAGGCGAGAGCTTGAAACGAGCTGGGATGAATCTGGTCTGCTTTGCGACATTGATGCGTTCTTCTTTATCACATTGAAGTACCCATACAAGAACCCCGCTCCGAACTATCGAAAGCACACGGGCGAGTTGCGTTTCATCGATTTGATCTACTGGTAGTTTGAGCCAAGTTAATGTTGTTGTACTGCTTTCCAATGCCTGATCAAAATTGGTCACCCATTGCTTGAGCATCTCTTTGATAGAAGAGTCACCTTCTCTTTGGAGCATTTGCCCTACTCTAGACTCACAGAAATCAACTATCTGCAGACGATTTGGGAAATACCATTTGCGAGAATCGTCCTGTAATGATGCCATGAATTGGATAACTTCCCTGAATCTCCCTATCTGTCCGCCGGAAAGCATTACACTTGTATCAAACAGTTCATCGTCAAGTTGAACCCTATTTGCAGTCCGTTTAAGCTCAGCCTTTTCACTCTGTGCCTGCTCATTTAGTATTGACGTACACAATGACCTGAACATAGGGTCTGTCGGCAGGAAATCAAGACATAGAAAATCCGCTACACGGGCATATTCTGCTAGTAAATTTTCGCTGTCAAATTTAGAATCACAAAGACTTCTTACACTAGCAAGTACGCCTACTTGGTAAGTTTTGCACAAATGAAGAACCTCTCCTAGTATACCAGTCCGGATCTGAAAATCGGCATCGTCGAGCAATAAATAGGGAGTTGCATTTAAGTCCGAAGCAATATTGCGAAACATTTCCAGAGACCATCTAAGTGGGTCGATTTGTTGCTGCTTTGCCTTGTTATTCCAATACTCACCAAGATATAACTCTATGAATTGAGGCGAGACTTGTGATGGAATGCCAAGGTTTGATAAATTCTGCTTCAAGTTCTTTGAAATCGCTTCTTTTGCCTCCTTGTGAAGATGCTCAGAATACAAAAGTATGCCTCGCAAGAGTGCCGCAGAGACACGGCTTCTAATCTCTTCTGTCTCTGTCCAATAAGTGCGAATCTTGATGAGCGAGAGTAGGTAAGGCTTGTTCTGGAAACTTTGAGCTACCTGAGGCAGAACGTATTTCTCAAGCAATGTAGTTTTTCCGGTACGTGGACCACCCAGGGCAAACGTAAAAGGCTTATCTAATAACTCGCAAATGTTTACAAAACTTGAAAACATAGTTACACTTTTCTGTACCTCAAAAAATGAAGCGTTTATGTAATATGATAGTTAAAGTGGCGTAAACTGTCAATAATAAGGCAATTAAGATTGAGCTCTGGGCTACCCCAGCGATGCCCCAGGATGACAAAAAGCGTCATCGTTCCTTCGTCTTTGGTGTGGGTTTCTATCCTTCCATCCTCCGCTTATGGAAAAGGAATAGCTGGGCGTAGCCTGCATAAGCCCCGAAGTGTTCGCCGGCCCAGGCACGGATCTTTTTGTAACTGAGGCTCTTTCCCCCGAAATACCAGTCTTCCACCGCCCTTCTGACCCACCTGTCCACAGGGAAAGCCTCGAGCTTGTCCAGGGAGTAGAGGAGCACGCAGTCCGCCACCTTTTCCCCCACGCCCGGCAGGCTCATAAGCTCCCCTCTGGCCTCCTCGTATGTCTTCTTTCTCAAGCTCTCAAGGTTCACTTTGTCCTCACAGATGGCCTTTGCCGATTCTGCTATAAATCTGGCCCTGAAGCCAAATCTCATAGCTCTGAGGGTTCGCTCCCCAGCCTCGGCAAGCCTGTCCGGCTGCGGGAAGGAGTAGCGTACGTGCCCTTCCAGCGCAAGTCTTTCCCCGAATTTTTCGCATAGCTTCTCTATGGAGTCGTTTATTCTCGGAATGCTTGTGTTGATGGAGCAGAGGTAAGAGATAAGGCATTCCCAGGGGGTCTGTTTCAGCAGCCTGAGCCCGTAGCACTGGGATATGGCCTGTCCTATTACTTCATCCCGGCCTATGTAAGTGTATATTCTCGACAGGTCGTCCCCCAGTCTGAGGTATTCTTTTATGAGGCCTTCCATTTCAACTTCGGTTTTGGGGGAGCTGCGGAACTCTACTCCACCGGGGCACTGTCTCAGCTTCACTAAGCTACCGTGTATGACACCGTAATACCATTTCCCCTGGCGTGAGCTACGCCGAACGCCCGTGCGTTGCCATCGAAAGGCCTGACCGCACTCAAGAGTTAAGCCTAGGCTCAGCGGCTGAGTTACAGTTATATGCATCTGTCCAAAAGCATCGGTCTGGTGGTACGAGGGCCTGGGTTTTTCCACTGGAAATCAAGGCTAAAGTGTTGCGGCTGTCTCACCCGTGTATGGGCTTGTGTCGCCATCCCTGGGACCGAAGGCCGGGTAAAACCTGCCTGCCCTGAGCTCTGCTATCAGCTCCTCTTCTCTCCTTATCTCTTTTTCGAAGACGGTAACGTAGCACCCCAGGCCGCTTGTGGAATGAGCGTCGCTACCCCCTGTTCCGGGCTTTCCCAGCTTTTTTGCTACTTCCAGAGCCATGGAGTTCTCCCTGGGGGAGTTGGCCCCGTTGGCCACTTCTATGGCGTCAACTAGTTGGAAGACAGGGTCCTGGCAGATTTCCGCTATAGTTGTGGGCCGGTATTGGGAACGCAGGGTCGCATTGTCGAAGAAACGTCTGAAGGGGTGGTTCAGGACCATGAACCCACCCAGCTCATTCACGACCCTTCGCAGTTCCTCCGCCCTGTGAATCCCGCTCCTGTAGCCGTCCAGCCCAAAGACAGACATATGGCCCAACTCGGTCTCTACCTCAAGCGCCCTTATGAGAAGAATGTTCTGCCCCTGGGCGAAAGCCTCGAACTCCCGTTTGTCCCAGCCTCCTCCGTGCTCGGTGAGGCATACTCCAGAAAGCCCTACTCTGGTGGCCTCATGAACAAGCTGGAGAGGCCTGAGACTGCTGTCCGCCCCTCCTTTGGTGGTATGAACGTGCAAATCAATTATTGTTGGCATTCTGGACTATTTTAATTACACGAAAGGGTGAAGTCAAACGAGAGATGCTTTAACTCGCGAGCCACGGCATAAGCCATCCAAATATGCCTGCAAAGGCCAGAACCAGTGTTTGGGATTCCCATTGCACCCTTCTTTGAACAAGCATAATTGCCACCCCGGACCCCACGGAAAGGAGCAATATGAAAGCAGTGAAGACGAGGTTCGGGCTGCCGAGGCCACGGCCGGGAATAGCGTTGGTCACAAGTTCGTATGCCAGTCCGAACAAGCCGCCTATAACTCCCCACAGTAGGACGATGAAGAAGGACAGGGGTAATATTATGTAGGTGAGATTTACACTTCTCGGTATTGGCCGGTGTTGAGCGGAGCGGCTTCCTAAAATCGGAACAAGCATAATGGCACCGAGGCCTATAAATGCCATCCCCATGATAAGACCGCAGGCCACCCCGGCGAAGAATATCACATCAGAGCTCCATCTATAGAGTCTTTGCCAGATGAACGGCGAATCCCAGGCCCATCAGCTTTGAGCACACCTCCTCGGCTCGCTCCTTTTCCCTCTCCAGGGAGAATAGAGTCGGGCCTGTGCCTGCCAAGTGTACGCTTTCAGCGCCGGCCGCCAGAAACTGTTCCCAGTGCTCCTTGAGGCCAGGGAAAATATCGAAGGCCACCAGTTCGAAGACATTGTGAAAGTAGGGCAGCGTTATGTCACTGCGGTGTCTTAGGAGTCGCCAGAGTTCATAGGTTGACTCGCCAAGGGTAAAGTGCTCAGGTCTCAGGCTTTCATAGAGCCTTTTTGTCTTGCTTTCAAGCTGTAGTGAGTGCTTCAGAAGAACAACCCAGGAGCTAGGGAAAGGAGGCAGGGGGAGGACTCGTTCACCCTTGCTCTCCACCAGGGCAGTGCCGCCAGAGAGGAAGAACGGGACATCGGCTCCCAGCTCCGACGCCATTGCAAGAAGCTCCTCACGAGGAAGGCTCAGGCCCCATAGCTCGTTCAGTCCCACAAGGGCTGACGCAGCGTCGCTGCTTCCTCCGCCAAGGCCTGCTGACAAAGGTATTCTCTTTCTGAGGAGGATTCTAGCGCCCTTGTGTGTATCTGTCCTTTTCCTGAGAAGCTCCGCTGCCTGTACAACCAGATTGGAAGGGTTGTCGATTTCCGGGAGGTCACAACTGAACTCTATCTCCTCCGCCTCTTCAATAACTAAAACATCGGCGAGGTCTATGGTCTGAATAATGCTGGCTATTTCGTGATAGCCATCGGGGCGTTTCCCCAGGACCTCCAGGGTCAGGTTGATTTTTGCATACGCTGGCAGAGAAAGCCTAGTCATCTCACACTCTTGGAGAGCCGTGCCCACTCCTCGATGCTGAGGGTTTCGGCCCGGCGCTTGGGGTCTATCTCAACCGATGTCAACAGATCATGTGCCTCCAGTGGTTTGATGCTCAGCCCCTTTGCCAGGGCGTTGTGCAGTTGCTTGCGGGGTGCGCTGAATCCAGCCTTGACGACCCGGAAAAACCTTTCCACATCTGCCACGTCAGCCTGGGGCTTATCGAAGACGTCGATGGCCACAACCACCGAATCTACCTTGGGCCTGGGATAGAAGCTGCCGGCTGGTACCCGATGGACGATGGAAGGGCTTCCGTATAGCTGAACGCTCACGCTGAGGATGCTCATCTCACCAGGCCGGGCGACTATGTTCCTTCCCACCTCTTCTTGCACCATGACCACCATGCGAGTGGGTTTTAGAGATGCTTCTAAAAAATGACGGAGCGTTGGCATTGCTATGTAGTAAGGGAGGTTTGCAATCATTTTGTAGTCTGTCGTGCAGGTTGTTGTAGAGCCAGCATACTGAGAAAGAAGCCTGGCTGGGTCCACCTCCAGAACGTTTGCGTTCACGATGGCAACGTTTGAGAAGGGTCTTAAGGTCTCGGAAAGTACAGAGACGAGCTTTTCGTCTATTTCAATGGCGATTATTTGCTTTGCCCGTTTGGCCAGCTCCTTTGTCAAAACACCCAGCCCTGGGCCAACCTCTATGACAGTATCCGCGGGGGAAAGCTCGGCGGCAGCCACAATCTTGCCCAGGACTCCCCTATCAACGAGGAAGTGCTGAGCCAGCCCCTTCCTGGCCCTGAGGCCGTAGCGATGAAGAAGCCCTTTTAGCTCGGCGACGGGAGATTCCTTTTCTGCCGAAAGGTTCGGTAGGGAGATCGATACCTCCTCATTCTTATAGGGCCGTGCACCTACCCTTGGTCCAGTCTCCATGCCTCTCCTGCCTGCGGGCTCCGGTCAGGCGTTCCTGCGGCACCCAGAACTCTCCACTTACCGCTGCTTCCTTCCGGACCTGACGGAGTTTGTGGTGTTCTGCCGCGCAGGGCCCGACCTTCGACACCCCTCGGCAGAAGATAAGCTGTGGAGAAAAGCACCTCAGGTAGGGGTTCAGCCCCGCTATAGCGGATTGCGGGTACAGGGCACCGCTAGCTCCCCGCCTAGCACGACCCACTTAAATACTATCTCAGGGTGGGCACAGTGTCAATAAAGTACAGGGGTTGACGCCTTTCACAAAAAGTCATTCTGAGCGCAGCGAAGAATCTAACTAAGGAGCAGACCCTTCGCGGAGCCTGTCCTCGAGGCCCGCTCGGGGCCGAAGGGCTCAGGGTGACAGCGGTCTGCCGATAGGCTTTATGTGCAAAGCCAGGGGTTGACAAGTAGCAATGGCTGCCTACTATTGTAGAGATGCTTTCAAAAGAGCCAAAGAATAAACATCTCAGGAGATCAGGGATGAGGGCCAAAGACCCAGCGAGAGTCACCCGCTTTGCAAATATCCCCAGTCCTGGTATGGCGGAGGGAATAAGTATAAGTCCTGATGGCCACGTTGCAGTAGGCACCTTCAACTCCGAAGGCCAGTCCCATGTCTTTGTGTTCGACAGTAAGGGCAGGCTGATAAGGGATATTCCAGTAATGGACAAGGTTCCTTCTCCCCTGCTGGGCGTGCTGTGGAAAGATGGGGATATATATGCGGCGGATTTCGGCAACGGGCGAATCCTGCGAGTCACCTCTGATAATAGTGTCGGTGTTTTTGCCCGGCTCCCTGACCTGCCCAATGTGGTGCCTGGCCCCGCCAATCAGCCCCCGGCACCGAATGGGCTGGCCCTGGACAAGAAAGGTGTTCTCTACGTCTCCGATTCCTTTCAGGGGGTGGTCTGGAGAATAACAGGTGTAGGTCAGGTCACGATATGGAAACAGGACGTCAGACTCATCAGCACCAAAGAGCTTCCTTTCGGTGCTAACGGCATCACTTTTACGCCTGATGAGGATGCCATGCTGGTCGCAAATTCGGGAGAGGGCACCATTGTAAAGATAGTGGTCAACCCAGACGGCAGTGCAGGACAGATAAGCACCTTCGCCGAGGGGATAACCGTTCCCGATGGAATCATGTTTGGCCCCGACGGTAACCTGTGGGTGGTCAGCCCAGCCAGCAAGGAGTATGCCGTCCTGGCCTTTTCGCCCGCTGGTCAACGGCTCGCCAGCGTGAGCACCAGGGGCTTCAACGGACCAACCAGCCTCGATTTTATGGGTGGAGTGCTACTTGCTACCAACCTCGGCTTTTTTACCAAGGCGGCTGACTACTATGTAACGGCCCTACCTATTAAAGGTGTTGTTCAAAAGTAATTGCGTTGAGAAAGCTTTTTATCTAAAATCAGGCAAGGAAGAAATAGGCTGGAGTGAAGATGAAGATTCGAAAGGCAGTTATCACGGCGGCTGGATGGGGAACAAGGTTTCTCCCAGCGACCAAGGCTCAGCCCAAGGAGACCCTTCCCCTGGTGGACAAACCCATGATTCAGTATGTGGTGGAGGAGGCTGTGGCTTCGGGCATCGAGCAGATAATCATAGTTACCGCTCACGGCAAACGGGCCATAGAGGATTACTTCGATCGCTCCTTTGAGCTAGAGCAAGTTCTGGAGCAGAAGGGCGAAGAGAAGCTTCTCAGGGAGATACGGCGGATTTCCGAGCTGGCAGACGTGTGTTACATTCGACAGAAGGAACAATTAGGCCTGGGTCACGCCATTATGATAACGGAAGCCCTCGTGGGCAAGGAGCCTTTCGCCGTTTTCCTTCCGGATGACATCATAGATAGCCATGTGCCTGCAATGAAGCAGATGATAGGGGTATTTGAGCGCTTCGGCGCGAGCGTGGTGGCTGTAGAGAAGGTATCGAGGGAGACAATCAGGAGCTATGGTGTTGTGGAGCCTGAGCGGGTTGACCATCGAGTCTATCGAGCCTTGAGCCTCGTGGAAAAACCCAGCGCCGCGGAGGCACCTTCCAACCTGGGTATAGTGGGGAGATACATACTGACTCCTGACATCTTCAAATCTCTCAGGTCAGTAAAGCCTGGCGCTGGGGGGGAGATTCAAATAACAGATGGCCTAACACACTTGCTCAAGAGACAGCCCATATATGCCTATGAATTCGAGGGCGTCCGCTACGATGCCGGGACTCCCCTTGGCTTTCTCAAGGCCTCGGTGGGGCTTGCCCTTCGCAACCCCGAAGTAGCTCCTGGGCTTAAGGAGTACTTGAGGGAGCTGAGCACCAGAGACTTCAAGCCACCGGGAAAGTTACTTCCCTAGTCTGTGCAGGGCCAGAAAGGCCTCTTGAGGAATCTCGACGCGCCCTATGCGCTTCATCCGTTTCTTCCCCTCGGCCTGCTTCTCCAAGAGCTTGCGCTTTCTGGTCACATCCCCTCCGTAGCACTTGGCCAGCACATTCTTCCGCAGAGCTTTGATGGTCTCCCTCGCTATGATCTTGCTCCCCACAGCCGCCTGGATGGGAACGTCGAAGAGTTGGCGAGGTATGAGGCTTCTCAGTTTCTCTACTATGGCCTTACCCTGCTCGTAGGACTTGTCCTTATGAACTATCAAAGAGAGGGCGTCTACAGGTTGGTCGTTTACAAGTATATCCAGCTTGACCAGAGGTGCAGGTTTGTATCCGGAAAAGCTGTAGTCCATGGATGCATAGCCCTGGGTGCGGGACTTTAGCTGGTCATAAAAATCCACCAGGGTTTCAGATAGGGGCAGCTCAAACTCCAGAAGAACCCTTTTTTCCTCTGCGCCTGTTTCCTGGCTTTGGGACCGAACTTCACGCTTCTGCTCTCCCCAAACGGGGGCAGTCCCCAACCCCAGGTACTCCATCTTTCTATACTCCCCTCTTCTTCCCGTCGCCAGCTCCATAACAGCGCCGATGTATTTGCTGGAGGTCAGAATGGTTACATTCAGCCAGGGCTCCCGGATCTCCTGGATTTGAAGGGTTGGGGGGAGGGCCGAAGGGTTGTCCACAAGCTCTTCGGAGCCATCATATCTTACCACCTGATACTCCACACTGGGGGCCGTGGCAAGGAGACTGAGATTGTATTCCCTTTCGAGGCGCTCCTGAACAATGTCCATATGCAGTAATCCCAGGAACCCACAGCGAAAGCCCGAGCCCAGGGCGAGGCTGCTTTCGGGCTCATAGGTTAACGAGGCGTCGTTTAGCTTGAGCTTGTCCAGAGCGTCCCGGAGCAGGGGATACTCCCGTCCTTCCACAGGATAGAGGCCAGCAAATACCATGGGCTTGAGGGGCCGATAACCCGGCAGGGCCTTCTGGGCTGGCCTTTCGTCCCAGGTTATGGTATCTCCCACCTGGCAGTCTCTCACATTCTTGAGGCCGGTCGCAATGTAGCCCACCTCGCCAGCGGAAAGGGAGTCCACAGGGGTTAGCCAGGGCTTGAAAACGCCTATCTCCAGCGTCTCCATAGACTTGCCCGTTGACATCAGTCGCAGGCGCTGGTTGAGGCTTATTGCGCCATCGAACACGCGAATGTAGGCTATGACGCCTTTATATGAGTCATACTTGGAGTCGAAGATGAGTGCTCGCAGGGGCTTATCTGGTTCCCCCGAAGGCGGGGGTACTCTCTGGATAACAGCATCGAGGATCTCCCTGGTGCCAATTCCCTCTTTAGCAGAGGCGAAGATCATCTCGCTGCGGGGAAACCCCAGAGTGTCTTCTATTTCCCTGGCTACCCTTTCCGACTCGGCATTGGGAAGGTCGATTTTGTTGATGACGGGAATGATGGCGAGGTTGTGTTCCAAGGCCAGATACACATTGGCCAGGGTCTGGGCCTGAATCCCCTGGGATGCGTCCACCACCAGGATAGCGCCCTCGCAGGCAGCGAGGCTTCGGGAGACCTCGTAGGTGAAGTCCACGTGCCCCGGGGTATCGATGAGGTTAAGCTCGTGCTCGCCAATCTGGGCCTTGTACAGCATTTTCACGGCCTGGGCTTTTATCGTGATGCCCCGCTCGCGCTCCAGGTCCATCTGGTCGAGGAACTGGTCCGCCATCACCCTTCCGGGGATGGTGCCTGTGTACTCCAGAAGCCTGTCCGCCAGAGTTGACTTGCCATGGTCAATGTGAGCGATTATGCAGAAGTTGCGTATGTATTTCTGTTCCATATTTACATTCATCCTAGCATAGCGAAGGGCACTCCACAAGGGAAAGGCGGAATGTATGGGAGGTTATCAAAAAAGAGAACCTTTGTGTTGGGCCAAAGTGGTCAGTTCTCGAACTTTCTGGAACCTGACCGGGTGCTTAACTTGAGGCGACTCTTGGACAGCGGTTCGTGACGCGGCCGATGGAGTGTTGGGAATAAAGACAGAATTTTTGAGGTCCGCCTTACAATAGGCCACACATCCTCTTGACACGAGTCGTATCCAGTGTTACACTGTGTCAAATATATACTGGAGGAAAAAATTATGACACCTACGATCCGAGTCGACAATGATGTGATGAGACGGTTGCAAGAGGAGGCTGTCTCACGCCGCTTGGTCTTTGGCACTCCTAATCAAGTTCTAAGACGTGTTCTCGGAATAGACCACCTAGAGGACGAGGTGGAAAGCAGAGACAGCCTAGTTGCCCATGTGCAGGGGAACCGACAAGCAAGTGAACAGGTTCCCCTGAGTCATAAGCCAGAGGTTCAGGCCATCTTAGATCAGCTATTGCTGAGGATGTCCAAGATTTCAACCCACTGTACCTTGAAAAAGGAGGGGCAGCGTTGGGTGATGCGACCAAACAACTTCGTTGCATTGATGGTCGCTGACAAGCGCGAAAGCCATGTCACGGTCACGGTTTATGGGGAGCCACACCTGTTTTCAGACATGAAGACCGCCCTCGATATGAAAAAAGATCGGGCTTCCTACTCTCGATTCGAAATTAACGATAAGTCCCAAGTACACGATGCGATCGCCGTAATCCAGAGGGCTTACGAACTAAAGACAGAGAGGTAACGGAGTCGTCGACTGGGCCGTGCCCTTGCTGACATCCGTTCAGCAAGAATTTCTTGATGGGCTTAAGCGGGACTCGAACCCCGATGCCTTGCGGCACATGAGCCTGAGTCATCAGGGTGCGCAGCGCATTCATCAAATCAGCCCCGTCACCAGCCCAACGCTGACAACTATCAACATGATGCCGACGATATACTGCACGGTATGCAAGGTCACTTTCTTCACGAGGCGCGCTCCAACAAACGACCCGATAAAGGCAAAAAATATGCCAAGTAGCACGAGTCTCCCGACATCTCCGCTAATCAAGGCGAAATTAGCCGTGTAGAAAGTGGCGCTGTAGACGGCCAGGCGGACCAGGTCAACGAGAAAGGCGCAGACTCCGCTGGTGCCGACGAAAGCCTTCGTATCCAGGCCGCTTTTTAGCAGGAAGGCAGAGCGCATGGCCCCCTGATGGCCCGACAGCCCTCCAAAAAAGCCCGATAGTATGCCGCCCAGCGGCAGGTATTTCCGGTCAAAGGCTAATTTTTGCAGCTTGGGTACCAGGTCGAACATAGCAAAGCCGATTATCAGCACGCCAATAGCTAACTTCACCAGGGTCACATCAAATGTCCGCTCACCGATTTGATAGGAAGTGACAGCAGGTATGAAAGATAGCTGTCCCAGCAGCCAGGCACCGAGGATGGCCGCCAGAGCCGCAGTAAGGGCAAAGCGAACGACCACTCCCCAGTCTGCGTTGCGCCCCACAAGGACTACCTTGAAAATATTGTTAGCCAGATGGACTACTGCAGTGGCGGCTATCGCCACCGGCACGGGGAAGAAAAGGGCAAAGGCCGGCATGAGCACCGTCCCCAGGCCGAAGCCTGAAAATAGCGTTAGAGAAGAAACAAATAGCGCTGTTATTGATATGACTATATATTCCATTCAGCTATCATCTACTGTTATTCATTGAGTTCACTGGATAATGGTTAGCCAGCAAGTTTTGGTGCCGATAGCGAACTGGTAGGGTCAGGGATTGGTAAGAATATTGCCTCTAATATCCTCTAACGCCTCTCACGATTTCCGCGTTTTTTCCTCCAGCGCCAAAGCCATTCGCTCAAACCGGTGGTGCACATCCCTTCCAATGGACTCCTCCACCTTTTCAAATTTGTCTTGAAGCTCCTGCTGTTCCTCTGAAGTCAATATCTTGTTGGTCATGGGGAACAGAAGGTAGTCTTCCTTCCATATATGATTTGGGTAGAGGTTCGTCATGTCCCGAAGGCATTCCACCAGTGCCCTTTTCGCCTCGGGGCCATCCTTTGCATACGCCTCGGTGGTCTCTGATAGCTCCCTCACGAGGGTTCTGCCCCGGAGGTGCTCGGCGGTGAGAATCGCCAGGGGGCAGCCGCGTACAGGCACGCCTTTTCCAACCAGGGTTGGGAAGAGGTATGCCTCTTCCTTCCCGTGATGACATTTGTCCGCGAAGGTGCGCATGAACTCAACGATGCCCTTGAGGGTTTCCACATCAACCTTCTGGCCCATCTCCAGCGCTTCAGCCATCACAGCCATTGCGCCCACCACCTTCTGGATGTAGCGATGCTCTTCCTCCAGCATATCCGTCGGTCTAGCACTCATGATTTCTGCCTCCTGGCAGTCTTTTCTATCCCACAAGTTTCTCCAAGCTAAGTAAGAAGGGAGATGAGCTTGCGGAGGCCTATAGCAGGTAGAACTGGTCTTTTTCGATTCTGCTTTGGGGGATTCCAGCCTCCAGCAGATGATCCTCTATACCCTTACCTAGCTTGACTGACCTTCCCTGCTTGTCCCGAGTTCTCCCGTTTATGAAGCTTGAGCTTCCGCATATAGTATTAAAGTAATCTCGCCAGTTGCTGCCAGCGTACTTTTCGAGAGGGTTTTCACCATTGACCCAGAACCTGCCGCTGCGGTAGAAAATGCGCGGGTGGTCAGATATGGGGATTTTGTTATCCTTTGTGTCCGTAAAAACAGCGTAAAAATTCTCTGATTCGCTTACCAACCTCTTTATGCGCTCATAGAATATTATGTCATCCTCAGTCCTGTTGCTATCGAATACTATTATTTTAGAGTCAAGCCCCATGTCCAGCGTGTATTGCATCAGGCTGATTGTGGATGCTATCCCGCTTCCCGAAGACCAGCATGCAATGAGCTTCTCCTTGTTCTCAAGGAGGTTGTGCATAAACTTCCCCTGAGGACCTATCAAGGTACATATGTTGCCGGCTTTGTCCTCGTCAAGAAAGTAGGGGACAAATAGACCTTCCTCGCTCTTTAGGAGAAGCTCTATGTATTCGTGTTCCGCAGGGGACGAAACGATGGAAAAGGCCCTTTTGTCCACAACCGTAGCAGTCTCCCCGATGCCCACCATCGTACCCTTACTCTTGTCGTAGACAAAGGTCCTGGGTCTCGTTACCTGACTCTCCAGGACAAAGAACTGGCCTGGCATGTAGCTGAAAAGGCCTTCCTCGGAATCCATCGGAACAAAAATGAACGCCCTTGAGTCTTTTGTCTCGTATGTTATTTTCTCTATTCTCACCCTGTGTCTCTTATGTTTTTCAGGCATGGCAATCCTCACACCCCATTTTTGACGTGCATAGAATACCCGTCCAAGCTTTTCCTCCGCCATAGTATACATTTTTGCAGCCGCCGCTGCTTGAAGTCATTGCCGAAGGTGATAGGAAACAACCCTCCAAAAAGGCCTGGAGAACCGGTGAGCAGGACTTGCAAGCATAGTGGCAGCAGGAACTCTTGTCCCTCTGGTGTATTTACAAGTTGCTGGCTAAGGACTAGAATGAGTTTGCAACTGGCGGAGCGGTATGGGGGAAAAGATGGCGAACAGGTATATATGGCCTGTGTTTTGGGCGCTTCTCGTAGTTTTCGCAGTCCCGATTTTCGACATTATGGTGGGCCCCCTACTCTATCGCAGGGTATTGGGGCCACCACCTCAACTTTTCTTGCTTCTATGGGGAGCCGTCTTTCTGTTGGGACTGGTGCTTCTGATTTTGACACTCAGGGCAACAATAGATAAGACGCTCAAGAAGTTTCTATTACTAACCAGCTCCTCCTCAGTGGCGATCTTTGTAAGTATTCTCCTGCACGGTCTCGTTTACGGGCTTTTTATTCTGTTGTTTGGTGAGGACTTTTGGGAGAGAATAGGCATAGGCGACGAGCCTTTCTTCTTTTTGATAGCAGTTTTCGTTTGCCCGATTGCCTTTTTGGTGGGAGCAGTGGGCAGCATCGTTCTTAGAATCCGGAGAGGAAAACAGGAAATCCAGGCTGTGTAAATTCTTTCATCCCTGTCGCATTTGAGCCAGATGAGCCTTGCATAGCAGGTGACCAGCTAACTTCTGCAGCGAGAAAGTGTCACTTAATAACCTGAACGAGTACACACGCTTTCAAAAATAAGAGCCAGGGGCTATAATCTTATGGTGACCTATAAAATGCAAAAGCGCATGCGTATATTCCTTCCATTGCTAGTAGTACTCTTTGCTCTTGCTTTGATTGCATCTCTTTTCTTTACAAGCGCTGCAGCAGCTAATGGTCCAAGGGTCTATGTTCTCAATGCTAAAGGAGCTGTAACCCCACCCCTGGCAAGCTACATAATGCGAGGAATTGATTTCGCAGAGTCCAAAGGTGCGTCTCTCATTGTCATTCAACTTGCCACACCAGGTGGCCTCGATTCGTCGATGCGAGACATCATCCAGCGCATTCTCATATCCAGGGTGCCCATCGCAGTCTATGTGTATCCGCCCGGAGCAAGGGCTGCCTCTGCTGGAGCATTCATAACAATGTCCGCTCACATAGCAGCTATGGCTCCCAACACGACCATCGGAGCGGCGTCTCCGGTCAGCATCGGCGGCTCAGGCGAGGCCCAGGAGCTACCAGAAACCATGAAAGCCAAGGTCATGGAAGACGCCGCAGCCTATATGAGGGGGCTGGCGACCCAAAGACAACGCAACGTCCAGCTTGCTGAGTCGATGGTCCGAGAGGCCAGAGATTTCCATCACGACGAGGCGCTGAAGGAGCACATAGTAGATTACCAGGCAACAGACCTGGACTCGCTCCTGGCTCAGCTTGATGGCAAAGAGGTCTCCCTTTTGACCGAGAAGGTAATCATTCAAACTAAGGGAGCCACTGTTACCATCGTAAACATGAACCCCTTTCAGAGCTTCCTGTTCGCCATAAGCAACCCTAATATCGCCTACATCCTCCTGAGCCTGGCTATGATCGGCCTTCTTCTGGAGCTATCCAACCCGGGGGCCATTTTGCCGGGTGTTATAGGTGGAATCTCTCTCCTCCTTGCTCTCTATTCCCTGGGAACCCTTGAGGTCTACTGGGCTGGAGTGCTCCTTATCGCCCTGGCCTTCATTCTATTTATTGCGGACATTTTTGTTACCAGCCATGGCATTTTGACCGTTGGTGGACTGGCATCCTTTATATTTGGCT
Organism: Chloroflexota bacterium; assembly: GCA_016190815.1. GTDB lineage: Bacteria > Chloroflexota > Dehalococcoidia > JACPPT01 > JACPPT01 > JACPPT01. The sequence goes on along the minus strand of JACPPT010000017.1, from coordinate 3,513 downwards.
CGCTAATACTTTTCAGGGGCGGCCCCGCTGGTGCTTTGAGTGTGGACTGGCGGCTCATCGCAGTCGTAGCTGTGGGATTTGCGGCTTTCTTCGTCTTCGTGCTACGAGCCATTGTGCAGGCCCATCGCAGGCGTGCCACGACTGGGATAGAGGGGCTTGTGGGGAAAATAGCCGTGGCTAGAACACCCCTAAACCCCGGCGGAACAGTCTTCGTGGAGGGTGAGCGCTGGTCAGCTAGGCTCGAGGAGGGCGAAGTCGCCGAGGGTGATGAGGTCATAGTAACAAGGGTAGAGGGACTCAAGCTCTGGGTGAGAAAAAAGTAAGAAAGGGGGATGTATGTCACCAATCAGTGTTGCATTAATTGTAATCGTAGTGCTCCTCTTCATAGTGCTCATCACAGCGGCGGTGAGGGTTGTCCAGGAGTACGAGCGGGGCGTCATGTTCAGGCTCGGCAGGCTTGTAGGAACCAGGGGGCCTGGGATCATCTTCATGATACCCTATGTGGAGAGAATGCAGAAGATCGACCTGCGTATTGTTACCATGGATGTCCCCTCGCAAGAGGCCATCACCAAAGACAATGTTACAGTTAAGGTAAACGCCGTGGTCTACTTCCGCGTAATAGACCCCCAGGCCGCTGTGGTCAAGGCCCTGGACTTTATGAAGGCCACATCCCTCATATCCCAGACCACGCTGAGGAGCGTCTTGGGCCAATCTGACCTGGATGAGCTTCTGTCCCACAGGGAGAAGCTTAACCAGAGGCTCCAGCAAATCATAGACGAGCAGACCAACCCCTGGGGTGTGAAGGTGAGCGTGGTGGAGATAAAGGACGTGGAGCTGCCCCAAACCATGCAGCGAGCCATGGCGGCCCAGGCCGAGGCCGAGCGAGAGAAAAGGGCCAAAGTCATCCACGCCGAGGGTGAGTATATGGCTGCGGAAAAGATCACCGAGGCAGGCAAGATAATAGCCACTGAGCCTGCCACCTTGCACCTTCGCTACCTTCAGACCCTGACCCAGATAGCCACAGAGAAGACCAACGTCGTGGTCTTCCCCCTGCCCATAGACATCTTGAGGGCATTCATGCCGCACAGAAGCTCCACGGAGAAGCCCCAAAGACGCCCGCCCGAGGAGGAGATGGAATAGAGCCTCGCTCGGTGTGACGCTCGCGCTCTACCTCTGATCGAGCGTGAGCGTCACCTCGCCCGAAACGACCCTCTCCATGCTTCCATCAGGAAGTCGGAGAAGGAGTGCTCCGCCCTCGTCTACATTCTCTGCACGGCCCTCCAAAACCGTATCTCCCCGCTTTACCATAACCTCCTTGCCCAGGGTCACCAGGTAACTCCGCCACTTCTTGTGTAGCGGCTTGCCCTTCTTAAGCTCCAGATACAATGCCTCCATCTCTTTAAAAAGAGAGAGCAAGACTTTTAGCCGGGAGATTCCTTGACCCATTTCATTGGAGAGGCTGGTAGCTATTGTGCTAATATCAGGCAAACTTCGCGTGTCCAGGTTTACATTAAGCCCAATGCCAATGATGGCGTACTCCAGCTCCTGACCTCTGAGCGAGCTATCCACGAGTATCCCACAGACCTTCTTGCCTCCAATAAGCACATCGTTGGGCCATTTGACTCTTGCCTTGAGACCAGCCACCTTTTCTATACTCTTCACCACCGCCAGGGAGGCCACCATGTTGAGTCGAGGTAACTCCTTGAGGCTTGGACGGAGTATCACTGATGCCGCAATGCTTGTGCCCTTCGGAGTGTGCCATACCCTTCCGAATCGCCCCTTCCCCGACGTCTGCTCATCGGCCAGGACAACAGTCCCTTCCGCGGCTCCTTCTCTGGCCACTCGGTGTGCCTCCTCCATGGTTGAAGGTACGGAAGGGTAAAACAGGAGGTTCCTACCGATGAATCTTGTTCGCAAGGCTCTGGCTATGCTTTCCGACGTGAAGTCCTCTGTTATGGGTTCACCTTTCATCATATCCACCAGGGCGATGATACTTAGGAAAAACACCCTCGTCAACCCTGTGCCACTTCCCCAAAACTCGGCTTTTTTATTCTTTTGCAAGCCCTTATAATGTGTGCCATGAGCAAGGTCTTTTTTCCCAGAAAGGAGCAGTAATGTATAGAAAAATACTCGTCCCACTGGATGGCTCTGAGCTGGCAGCCAGCGTATTACCCTACGCAGTGGCCATCGCCGCCAGGTTCAACTCGGAGCTTGTTCTCCTACGGGTGGTATCCACCAGCCCACGAGACCTGGGGATAGCCGCTGTAGGGGCAGGAGACCTGGGAATGGCTCCCCAGATACACGCAAGAAGCGTTGAGCAGGTTCTGGACGAGGAGATGAAACAGGCAAAGCAATACCTGCTGGGGGTGAGAGAGAAATTGGGGGAATACAGCCTGCACATGCCGGCAGAAATAAGGCAAGGGGAGCCAGCCAGGGAGATCCTCGAGTGCGCCAGGGAGCGGTCTGTAGACCTCATCGCCATTGCCACTCACGGAAGGAGCGGGCTCGGCAAACTTGTTTTCGGAAGCGTGGCCGACCGGGTCCTGCGGGAAGCAGGAATACCCATTCTTCTCATAAAGCCTTAGTCTGAGGGGGAAACGGAAATGACTCCTTTGCTATCAATAGTCGGCTGGTCTAGTGCCGGGAAGACGGAGCTATTGTGCAAGCTGGTAAGCGGATTGAAAAGCCGCGGCTACCGTGTAGCTGCCATCAAGCACACTCCCCACGGCTTCCAGGTAGACATACCCGGCAAGGATAGCTGGCGTCTTCTGGAAGCAGGGAGCGATGCCGTGGTTGTTAGCTCTCCTGAAAGAATGGCTCGCTTCGCCATGGTTGACCGTGACAAGGAACTGGAGGAGCTGGCATCCGACCTGGGCGCTAGCTTTGACATAGTGATCGGCGAAGGATTCAAGTCGACCAAAGCCCCTAAAATAGAGGTGTATAGCAAGGGCGAAGGCAAGGGGCTTATGTGCCAGCCGGCGGAGCTTGTTGCCATCGCCACCGATGAGCCTCTCGATGTGCCCGTATGGCAGTGCTCGCGAGATGACGCCCCCAAAATCATCGACCTTGTTGTGAAGAGGTTCTTGAGAAAGGAAGGAGAGGACGAGGTCTTTCTAACCGTCAACGGTAGCTCCGTCCCCGTAGGCTCCTTTATGAAGAAAATCATCGTCAAAGTGCTTGTGGGAATGGCCTCGGCGTTGAAGGAAGTCGAAGAGGTGAGGAGCCTGGAGATTTCTATAAGGCCTGGTAAATCAAACTAAGTCAAGCTGTTAGCCAGCCACGACAAGCGTCCAAACCAGAGTTACAATAATCCCCACGACAAGCATGGAGTTGGCAATATACCTATTTTTCTTATGTTGCAGTCACAATTAAGTAGGGCAGGTTTCCCAACCTGCCCTGCCCAGCGCCTACCATGGCAACGGGTCTACATCTATTGACGTTGGTTCCCCCAAGATACAGGCCCGGTAGGAAGACCAATCGTAGTCCTCCGGCCTGTCGGCCAATCCAGCCTTG
>JACPPT010000018.1 GCA_016190815.1 Chloroflexota bacterium | reverse complement strand
GCTTCGCTCAGGGTGACAACGACCTTTCCAAGGGGCTTTATGTGCAAAGCTCAGGCAACTGGAGAAATAAAAGATGTCTAAGGAACTTGAAGGCGCGGTGTGAAAACTTCCATAATCCTGGGGACAAGGCCAGAGATAATAAAGATGTCGCCCGTAATAAGGGAATACGAAAGGCAAGGGTTGGATTATTTCATATTGCATACGGGACAGCACTATTCCTACGAGCTGGACAGGATTTTCTTCGAGGAGCTGGAGCTCCCCGAAGCCAAGTATAATCTCGACGTAGGCTCAGGCCCCCACGGCAGGCAAACCGGAAAGATGTTGATGGATATAGAACAAGTCCTCCTGAAGGAGAGGCCTGAGGTAGTTCTGGTAGAGGGTGACACAAACACCATCCTGGCGGGCGCTTTGGCCGCCTGCAAACTGCGCATTAAGGTTGGGCACGTGGAGGCAGGGTTGAGGTCTTATGATAGAAGTATGCCTGAGGAAATAAACAGAATGCTCGCAGACCATGTCTCCGACTATCTGTTTGCCCCCACTGGGGGAGCAAAAGACATCCTGCTGGGGGAGGGCATACCTGAGAGCAAGATATTTGTTACCGGCAACACCATCGTTGATGCGGTACACCAGAACCTCCAGCTTGCTGAAAGGAAGTCTCACATTCTGGAGAAACTCCATATCCAGAAGGGCGAATATCTCTTGGCGACCGTGCACAGGGCAGAAAACACGAATGCAGTGGATAGGCTAGAGGACATCTTGAAGGGCTTCGACCTCGTCCACAAAGAGTTCCGACTCCCCATTATTTTCCCCATCCACCCCAGAACCAGGGGGGTGATGAAAGAATACGGGCTTGAGGCTCCTGCCGGCGTTATGCTCCTGGAGCCTGTTGGATTTCTCGATTTCCTGCAACTGGAGGCAAATGCCAGGTTGGTGCTCACCGATTCCGGAGGGGTGCAGGAAGAGACCTGCATCCTCAAGGTCCCCTGCGTTACCCTGAGGGACAACACAGAAAGGCCGGAGACTTTAAAGGTCGGGAGCAACATTCTGGTTGGAGCGAATAAGGACAGAATTCTGGACGGCGTTAAAGAAATGATGGGCAGGGATAGGGTTTGGGGGAATCCCTTCGGCGATGGCAATGCAGGGGAGAGGATAGTCAAAATCTTGCGGACTCTCCCAGCAGACTAGTATAAGATGGCATTTGGATATTTGCCCCGCAGAGTCCTCTGGAAAGACATAGCCGGAAAAGTAATCGGTTGTCCCAGCCTGATAAGAAGAGTCCAGGCCCCTATCCTGATGAAGATGCTGGAAATAAAGGAAAAAGACACCATACTGGATGCAGGCTGCGGCAGTGGTTATTTCACCTATGAGATCGCACGCCGTTGCAAGATGTGCATTGGGGTTGACTGGATATCGAACAGGGAATTGCTCTTTGTCATGGGCAAGTCCTCAAAGCTTGCTTACGTGAACGGAGACGTTCAGAAGCTCCCTTTCAAGGATGGAACTTTTGACAAGATACTGCTTTCCAGCGTTCTGCAAATGGTGGAAGACGACGGGAAACTGCTGGAGGAATGTCACCGGGTCCTCAAGGGGAACGGGCTTCTTGTCCTTTCCGTGCCAACTGACTATCTTTTCGCAAGCCTTAACCGATTGAAAAAGGAGCTTAGAGGGAAATTCGGCGCCAGGGGAAAAGGCTACTACAGCAACGATGAGGTTTCCCAGCTTCTTCAGGGAAAGGGCTTCCAGGTTCTCGATTGGGAATACGGGCCAAAGAGATTGGCTTCCATAATATACGAATCCCACCTCCTCTTCTGCTACAGGCTTGGACTGCCATTGCATAATCCGTATTTCTTTCCTCTTCTTTACCCCATAGCCTACTTCGACAGGTTTGGCGATAAAAGGCAAAAAGGCACCGAGCTTATTTTGAAGGCTCGAAAGGTCGATTGAGCTGGAGAAGGCCCAAATGCCCGCACACGTAAATCCAGGGAACATCGAGTCATTGATAGACTGGTTCCTCCACTCAAAGATAGCAGATGGAGGAAAGTACAGGGCTTTCTATGCAGGAAATAGGCTCTGGCCGGCCTATCCAGAGATCACTGCATATGCCATCTCCCTGTCCTCCCTCCTCTACAAATACAGAGGTGAGGAAAAATTCCTGGCCAGGGCGAGAGAGTGCGCCGCCTATCTAATGGGTAAAAGCAAGAACGGCGGCCTGCCCTACTATGCCGATGATTTCGTTTACGCCTTTGACACCGGCGTCTTCATCTCTGGCCTTTTCGATTTATACGACATCATCAAAGACGATACATACCTCAGCACGGCCAAAAAATCCCTGGACTGGCTGGAAAATCTGTGGGATGGCGAAAAATTTCGCGCCGTTGCAGGAGAGGTCAATACCCTGAAATGGGCACACCTGCCATCAATACACCTGGTGAAGCTGGCAATACCACTGTTGAAAGGACACGTTCTCCTGGGAGAGGAAAAATACAAGGATATGTGCGCAAAACTCCTGCGCTGGGGCATGGGGTTGCAAGGGGGAGAGGGAAGGTTTATCCTTAACCACAAGACAGAGGACACGATGCTCCATCCACATTGTTACGCCACGGAGGGGTATTTGTTTGCCTACCAACACCTGAAGGGAGAAGAGTACCTTAAGGTCGCAATGGATGCCGCCCGATGGCTTGCCTCGGTGCAGAACAGCGATGGCTCTTTGCCCCGGTGGTATTGTGTCAGCAGGCCAGGTTTTACGAGCAGGCTCCGGGGAGAACATACGAGCAAAGTGACCGATGCCACGGCACAGGCGGTGAGGATATGGAAGTTGCTGGGCATCAATCAAGAAGGCACCCAAAGGGCTTTGTCATACCTTGCCAGTCGCCTCAGAAACGGCGGCCTTTTGCTCAGCCATCAAGACAATCCCCTGGGATGGCTGAGCAGCTCTGCGGTCTGCTCCTGGGCCACCTTTTTCTACATTCATGCTATAATGTTGCCTTTTGGGGAAATAGAATATGCCTCGGAGTTGTTCTAGGTGGCAAACGATTATCAAAGATTCAGGGATTCCAGCAAGCAGGTAGCGTACAGGAGGTACGAGGACTTCAAGCGGCTTGAGTTCATCATCAAAGCGCTGAAGGAAAGCTTCTCCGGCAAAGACATCAAAGGGCTGGATGCGGGCTGCGGGAAGGGCAACGTAACTATACCCCTGGCATCCCTGGGCTACAGGATGACAGGTTTTGACATATCGCAAAAGGAGATTAAAATAGCAAGGGATAAAATGGTGTCCCAAGAAAGCCCTCTCTTTTTTGTTGGCGATGTCGAAAAACCAGGCCTGCGCGATGGAGTATTTGACTTCGCGATATGCTCCGAGGTACTGGAGCACATTCATCATCCTGAGACGGCGCTGGGCCATATAAGTAGGGTTCTTAAGAAAAATGGGGTGCTGGTGGCAACAGTTCCTAACGGCTTCGGCCCCTATTCCCTGCTGCGAGACCAGCTTAGAAACAAGGTCGTCGCCAGGGTATATCCCCGAATTGGCGTTTCGGCTCACGTGCAGTATTACACCCTGCGCCGAATCAGCGGCATGATAAGAAAGGCGGGGTTTGAGGTTATAAAGGTCGGTCACTCCGACTTCATATCCTTTCTGCCCGTCCTGGCAGGCTCGGACAAGGTGTGCTACGTGGACTGCAAGCTGGCGGACAGGTTGCCATCCCTGCTGGTAAGTGGGTATTATCTCTGGTGCAGAAAGAGGTAACGTGGTAGAGAAAGCTAGCCCCTTAAATATTAATGATTGGGACATCAGTAAATTTCTTCAGGCAGTTCTTGTCGTTTCCCTGATAACGCTGGGCCTGTTGGGCCTGTACATTCGGGGGCTGGACGTCCCCGTATTGAGGCAGGTCTTCGGCTTCGTTTTCCTGGCATTCATTCCCGGGGCGGTCATCCTAAGAATCCTGAGGCTTCACAAGCTAAACCTTTCAGAGGCCATCCTTTACTCCGTGGGACTTAGCATGGCATTTGTCATGATCGTAGGGCTGTTTGCCAACGGCCTGTACCCCCTGATGGGCATATCCCAGCCTCTTTCCACGCTTCCTGTCATTGTCACTTTCAGCGGTGCTCTTCTTATACTCTGCATTCTGGGCTACCTTAGAGATAGAGACTTCTCCAGCCCGGCTCCTGCAAAAGCCCCTGGAATACCCCTTTCACCAACGCTGTTCCTGTTGCTGATCCCTGTCCTGAGCCTTTTGGGGGTTTACCTGCTAAACTTCAATGGAAACAACTCTATTCTCCTTCTGCTCTTTGTCCTCATAGCCGCCGTGCCTGCCCTCATAGCTTTTGGCAAGTTCATTCCGGAGAGTTTATATCCCTTTGCCGCCTGGGCTATCTCTCTATCACTCCTGCTCCAATCCGCCATGCTTTCCGACTATCTAGTGCCCACAGGGGATGTGGAGTGGGAGATGGTAATTGCAGGACTCGTGACAGCATTTTCCTACTGGAATCCTGTCACGCCGGACGCAACCAACTCCATGCTCAGCGTTACAACCTTTCCGCCGATATTCTCCATTGTTTCTGGACTGAGCCTGGCATGGGTATTCAAGCTAATCTATCCTTTGCTCTTCTCCCTGCTGCCTTTGGGAATATACAGAGTATTTGCCAGACAAACCAGTGCTAAAGTTGCTTTCCTGGCTGTGTTCTTTTTTATGTCCTTCGCTCCCTTCTTCACCATCCTAATCGCACAGGCAAAGCAGGAGTTCGCCGAACTGTTCATGGTCCTGGTGATATTGTTGATGCTAAGTGGAGAAATTGCCAGGCTCAAGAGAGCTATACTCATGATAATCTTTGGTTTCGGAGTGGCTGTCTCCCACTACGGCACCTCGTACATCTTTATGTTTCTCATCCTCCCCGTTTTGCTCCTCTTCCCATTGCTGGAGAACAGGGGCGTCGCCAATCTCCTGCAAGGTCTGAGAGAAAGGTTCGTCAAATCCGCGCCAGGCCTGAGCAATTCAGACCCACCCAGCTCCAATCCGGGAAACAATACAGTGAGCGTAATGAAAGCGCTGACCGGGAACTTTATCCTGCTGTATATGGTCTTTGCCCTGGCTTGGTATATCTATACCACATCCTCAGCACCGTTCAGCGGCATAGTAGGCATAGGAAAGAACATCAGCGAAAGCATCTATACAGAATTCTTTCAAAGGGGAACAAGAGAGCCAGAGGTGTTGATGGCATACGGGCTTGAGGAGCCACAGGTTAAGTCCATTCAACGCTACGCAGGGCTCGGTATGCAGTACGTTACACAACTCCTTGTTTTCATCGGGGCTTTTAGGCTGTTGCGAAAAAGAGAGGGGTTCAGTCGAGAGTACCTGACGATGGTCATGATCAGTATGGTCGTTCTGGTCCTGGCAATTGTGCTGCCCTACTTCTCGGCCGCCATGAACATGTCAAGGCTTACCCATCTCGTTTTCATTATTTTAGCGCCCCTGATCATTGTAGGCGGAGAAACTGTTTTCCAATGGGTTTCCAGGCTTTTCGAGCCTGTCTCTCTCCGCTTATCCTCCGTTCTAAGAAGCCATCAATATGAGTTTCTGACCCTTTTTGTGCTGGTGCCGAATTTCATGTTTTACACAGGCTTTGTTTATGAAGTAACAGGAGACGTCCCCACATCCAGATCCCTTAGCTACGAGGCATTTTCGTATGCACTTACAAACAAGACTGACCTCGCAGCCTCCGACTGGGTGATGAAAAATGTCGTTAGCCCATCCAACATATATACCGATTACTATGGGCGTCCGCCTTTCAGCAGGTTTGTTCACGCTTTCATTGCTCGAGAGAGGATCAATGAAATTAGCCCCACCTCGCAGTATGATATTACGGCGAATGACTATGTTTTCATACGACAGGTAAATGTTGCAACCGATAAAATATGGTTCAGAGAGGACAAAGTTAGAGTTTTCCCATTGTCTGAAACGGCAATCGACAAGCTGAAGAATAAGGTGTACAACAACGGCTATTCCGCCGTCTACAGATAATCCGGCTGCGTGTCAACTCGTCTGTCTGGCACCGTAAACAACGATTGACCGCCGTAGGGCAGGTTTCCGAACCTGCCCGCCCTTCCTGAAGAGCCAGATAGTCGGGTTGGGAAACCCGACCTACAAATGAGAACCCAGGAGGCAAGGCAGCCCGGCCCGTGCTTAACCGGAGCCCCACACCCTGTGGGCCTCCTCCAGGTCACCGGGGAAGTCTATATCAATCCAGGGGTGGTGGGTGGGATGCACTTTGACCTGGTGGCCGTGGCCTATGAGCTTCCTGATGAGGTAGGGAAAGGTAGCTGCGAGGTCGGCTCTGGCTACTTGCTCCAACTCCTTAATAAGCGCCGGGACTGCGTTCTGAGAGAACATAGCTATGCCTATGAACTCCCCATAGGGTTGTGCAACATCCTTGCCTATGTCCCTTACTACCCCTTCCCGCACTGCCACCTTCTCTGCCTCTCTATCCACGCCCCTTTGGTCAACGACTAAGAGAGTGTCGTCCTCTCTGCTGAGCACTTCCTTGACAAGCTCGGCTTGAAAGATAATGTCGTTGTATAGCAGAAGGAAACCCTCTCTGAGCTGCTCCCGCACCATCCACAGATTCATGGCCACGTGGCATATCTCGTAGAAAGGGTTGAAAACGCAAAGTGCTCTCCCCCGGCAGAATTCCTCCACCTGATCAGCGCAGAAACCGGTTATCACTACAGTATCCTCAATCCCGGCTTGACGTAGGGCCTTCAGTTGGTAATCAAGGATAGACTGATCCCCCACCTTCAACAGGCTGACCGGCGTGTGCTTGGTCAGGGGCAGCAAACGGGGGCTTCTCCCTGCTGCTGTGATTATCCCTCGCATTTCTTAATCTAAGCCTCCACCCCAGCGATGAACCGCATCCGAATAAAAGCGCTGAGTCTGTCAATGGCGGTTACCGTGAGCACCATGACAAGCAGGGTTGTGAGCACCTCCTGGTTCTTGAACAAGCGTATGCTGGTTATGAGCTCTATCCCAATCCCCCCTGCTCCCACGAGGCCGAGGACAGTAGCAGCACGAAAGTTGTGCTCCAAGTAGTAGAAGATGTAGCCAATGAAAAGGGGCTTGACCTGGGGTACAACACCGTGAAACACGGTCTGGATACGATTGGCTCCAGTGGCAGCGATGGCTACCACCAGTTCCTGGTTAACAGCCTCGATGGCCTCGGAAAAGTACTTGCCCAGAGCTCCCAGCAGGTGCATCGTCAAAGCCAGTACCCCGGGGAAAGGGCCAAGGCCCACCATGGAGACAAAGAGGAGGGCCCACACTATCTCGTTGATGCCCCGGCAGGCATCGAAAAGGGTGCGCGTGGCTTGATATACCGGTCGGTAGGGCATGACGTTTCGAGCGGCCAAGAATGATAGAGGCAGGGCCAGGGCAGCCCCAAAGGTAGTGCCCATAATAGCCATCTGTAGGGTTTCCCCAACTTTGAATGTAAGCTTGCCCAGGATGCTCAGGTCTGGAGGAAACATCCTCTGTATGTAGTTGACTATGTATGGAAAACCCTTGACGAGGGTGTAAGGATTAGTCTTGCTGCCCTCAATGGCCCATATATAGATGAGAGCAACGCCCACCAATATGACGATGTGACGAAGCTTCCTTCCCGGCCTTAAGGCGGAGCTAAACTTAGAAACCTCTTTTGCCATAGAGAACCCAATCCTCGGTCTCTCCGTAAATATCAATAATGTCTTTATCGGTAAGCTCGGCAGGTATGTCATCAAAGACAATTTGTCCTGCCCTGAGCCCAACCAAGCGGGTGGCGTAGGTCTTGGCTAACTCCAAGAAGTGAAGGCTCGCCACCAGGGTGATCTGGTCATCCACGCAGATTTTGTGGATGAGGTCCATTACCTCTTTCATGAGCTTGGGGTCCAGGCTGGCGACAGGCTCATCGGCCAGGATAGTCTTGGGGCGTTGCGCCAGTGCCCGGGCCACGGCCACCCGCTGCTTTTGACCTCCGCTCAGGTCGCTGACCCTCTTTTGAGCGTACTTCTCCAGGCCTACCCTGGTAAGACAGTCTATAGCTATAGCATGGTCTTCCTCGGAAAACCGCCCCAGGATGCTCTGCATTGTGCCGGTGTATCCCAGCCGACCCAGGAGTACGTTTTTCATCGCCGATGCCCCTTCCAAAAGATTGAACTGCTGGTAAATCACCCCTATCTGTCGGCGTATTTGTTCCACCTCTTTGATAGGCGCAGAGGTGATCTCTCTTCCACCTATGAAGACCTTCCCTCTAGTAGGTTTGATGGAGAGGTTTGTGCACCGTAGCAGGGTGGACTTTCCAGCCCCACTGGAGCCTAAGAGAACTACACGCTCACCCTGAGATATGCCCAGATTGATATCACACAGAGCCATCTCCCGGTTGCTTCTGTGGCCGTTAACCCCTATGGGAGCAGACCCTGCTCTAATAGGGTAGTAGTGGCTTAGCCCCTCTATTCGGATCATTTTAATTCCAGATTCAAAACCCGGGCAGTATCCCGAATTATATCATAGGCTGAATCTGTAACCTTCTCGTATTTCTCGATGTCCCCCCAGCCCTTCACCTGGTAGATGGTCTGCTGGTCCATGTCTATGAGCGCTTGCTGAATCTTGTCCTTGAGGTCTTGAGGAAGGTCTCCCCTCACTACTATAGGCGAGCCGGGGATAGGCTCCGATGTGTGGATAATCACGTTCACTTTAGGGTCGATTTCCCCTGCGTTCACCATCCGGTTATAGGAGGTATCGCTATCGGCACCGGCGTCCACCGTTCCGTTCTTCACTGCCAGTTCCACAGCATTGTGAGTGCCGGCGTAGTAGAAGGTGGAGAAGTCCCTAGCGGGGTCGATCCCCTGGTCCGCTAGGATTTTTCTGGGTATCAAATAGCCTGAGGTGGAGGCGGGGTCGACAAAGGCAACGGAGCGGCCTTTAAGATCCTCCAACTTTTTAATACCTGAGCCTGCCTTGGTTACGAAAACCGTTCTGTATGTAGACTTTCCGGTGTCCCGCCTTGTACCGACTACAACAGCTTCAGCCCCCGCCTCCTTGGCGGCTAGAACATAGGAAAAGGGGCCAAACCAGGCCATTTCTATGTGCTTGTTACGCATGGCCTCTATGGCGGCGGTATAGTCGTCGGTTACCTGTACCTCCACTTTCATTTTGAGCTTTCCAGCCAGATAATCCGCAACAGGTTTGTATTGGCGAAGCATCTCAGCGGCATCGTCGGCGGGGATCAGACCTATCCTGAGCACCTTTAGTTGCCCTACCTGGCCTCGGGCGCACCCCAATAGGGCTAGTACTATGAGCAGCAGGATAAGAAGACTCCCGCTTTGCCAGAGACGCGTAATTTTTGTCATTTCCATTACCCTTTCTATTCTTAATTCCAACGTGCTTGCTGCTGAACCAATCCCAGGTCTTCGGGGGTGTCTATCTCGGCGCAGCCTCCCTGGATGTCCACGCAGTTCACCACATGCCCCTGGTCTATTATGTGCTGGAGAACATCGATAAGAGACGCCCGGTCCAGAGAGACGGCTTGGTGGAAAGGCCGGCCCCGGTAATCGCGGAGAGCCCTAGCATAGGTCTCCCGGAGGATCTCAGCCCCCCTGGGAGTGAACCGGGCCAGGCCTATAAACTCCCCATGCGCCATTGAGGGGTTGCTGAAGTTTCGCCCGATGTGGAGAACCAGCCCAGCCTCGGCCTCCACCAGTTCGGCTTCTGCCACAGGGTGCTGATGCCGGTGCTGATAACGGTTCATCCACTCGGTATCCACTACCAGGGAGATATCGTGCGGGTCTTCCAGGAGCTTTTGCACAATGCTCTTGTCATAGAGGATGTCAGAGTATGACAACACAAAACCGCTGGCCATCTCACGCTCGGCACAGAACAGCGAGGTGAGCATGTTGTTGGTCTCGTAGTTCAGGTTGTCATAGTAGCGTATGTCATTGCGGCGGATCTTGTCCCCCCGGTAGCCCCGCACCACCACGATGTCCTCAATGCCACAGCCCCGGAGTGCCTCGAGTTGCCGGTCCAGGATGGTGTTGCTGCCGATTACCAGCAGACATACCGGTTTGTCTCCAGCCAGGGGGAACAGGCGTTCGCTCCGGCCTGCGGCTACTATGATGGCCTTGGGCTTCCTGTTGACGGTCCGGGCCCCTAGTTCCATGCCACCGCGAGACAGCTCCTCCAAGCATACTTCCAGAATCTCATCCTGGTGCTCCCGCAGGATGGCCTCAGCCAGACGGTCCGCGATCTTCTCCGTCAGCCGCCGCCCCAGGTCGCGGTGCAGCCTCACACCCGTCAGTGCCCTTGCCAACCCCAGATCCACCCCTGGGGCTGTATGTTTGATCCGTCGGTGGCCCGCAAGGCCCTGGGTGTTTTTGAACTCTGCACCGCAAGTTTCACATCTGACCATGAATTCACCCCTCAAAGATTTAGTGCTGAGTATAATACTCAGTGTCTGAGATGTCAAGGGGTCCTACAAAGTAAATCCCACACATTTTTTCCCTGCTAGTAAACCATCTCCAGCTCTGAGGCCTGTACTCTCGCCAAGCGCTGCTAAACGCATTACATGTCCTAAGAGTTGCTGGTTAACCTCTTCCGTGCTTCTGCCAAGTCCTGCGGAGTGTCAATCTCTATCCACCCGCCACGAATGTCCACAGGTTGAACCACGTACCCAGCATCGGCCAGGTCCTGGAACATGTCGGTCATGTAGGCCTTTTCCAGAGAGGATGCGTGTCCGAAAGGTCCGCCCTGGCGCAGGGCTCGATGGTATCGCGACCTCAAAATCTGCGCCCCCCGTTCAGTAAAGCGAGCTAAACCAATGAACTCACCATGGGCCTCTGTGGGGGAAATGATTCTCTTGCCCACTTTAACTACTCGGCTGCCCTGAACCGCCACCAGCTCGGCCTCCTCAAGGGGATGTTGATGCCTCCCCTGGTAGTGAGGTATCCAATCGGTATCGGCCACCAGAGAGATATCGGCCTGGGACTGGAGCAGCTTCTCCACCGGCTCCCTTTGGTAAATGATGTCAGAATAGGAGAAAAGGAATCCTCCCTCCATCTCGCCCTCGGCGTAAAACAGCGACTTCAAGATATTGTTTCTTTCGTATTCAGGATTATCGCAATATCTAATGTCGGGGTAATCGATCATCTCTTTGAAGTGTCCCCGCACCACCACGATGTCGTCACAGCCACATTCCCGGAGGACCTCCAGCATTCTCTGCAAGATGGTCTTTCCCCCTACTTCCAGCAGGCATTTGGGCTGTCCATTGGTTTCAGGCCTTAAACGCCGGCCAGGGCCTGCAGCCACAATGATGACTTTCATAGCTTACCCTCTTCCATCGGCTTCCTACTGTTCAGGTTTTTAATAGCTGACATTCTAACCCTATTTTTCTTTGAGGGCAACCTTGAAAATCTAAGCTAGTATTTGGGAAAGTCCCGAGGGAGCTATTGCCCAGTTTGTCGTTTTGTCTATAATAAATGGGTTAGCAAGCATGAGAAGAGAGGGGAAAGAGAGCACACCTTGAACAACATCCTACTCATTACAAAAGATGTCCTCAGAAAGGACTATCTGAGTTGCTACGGCAGCAGGCTTTATCGGACACCAAATATAGACAAGCTGGCTGAGGATGGAACCATCTTTATGAATTACTACGCAGGCGCTACATCCACAGCCATGGCTATAACCTGCATGTTCTCCGGTCTGAATGCTTATGAGCTGAAGAGGCACTATTACAAGGAGGTAGAACAATTCGACCAGTGCCCTACCCTTTTCTCGATGCTGGAGGACAGGGGCTACGAAAACCACGTTGTATGGTCGGATTTTCTGATGAAGTTGGGCTGGAGGTATTCCAAGGTATTCTCCCCCAACACTAAGGTCCACAACCTCGTTAATACCCACTTCGACATTGGAAAGACAGGTAGAAAAGCGGACATCTTCCCCTCTCCTAATGAAGCCGAAGGTCTAAGGAGCATCCAGGCCTTTTACGACACCCTGGTCGAAATAACGAGAAATAGCCAGAGACCTGTTTTCATCTGGATGCATTGCCCCCATGTCTTTCTGGGCCGGTGGGGCTACGGCTCCGACACAGACCTGCTTGACACTCTCGTGGGGAAAATTGCAGCTTTCTTCCAGGGGGAAATCTATCTGAGCGCCGACCACGGGAACATGGGGGGGGACAGGGGCATTTTCAGTTATGGGTATCACGTCTACGAGGGCATTGCGAATATCCCCCTCATTACCCCCTCCCTCGATGGCAGGAAGATCGTAGTGGAGCCTATCGGTTCGACCCAGTTAAAGAACATAATCCTGGAAAAGAAGATTCGTCCCCAGGAGTTTGTCTATTCCGATACACGCTACTATGCTCAACCCAACAGGAAGCTGATGATAAGGAGGGGCGATTTCAAATACATCTACAACAAGAGAGACAAGAGCGAAGAGCTTTATGACCTGAAATATGACCCCCACGAGAATGTGAATCTACTGATGAGCAAGGTGGCGGACATCAACCAGAAGGGGGCTTACTACCTCCTTGACGAACTATACTATAATCCCAGAATGATCGAGGCGAAGAAAGCCTACCTGGTGCTGAAAAAAGAGTGGGACAGGGTCTGGAGGAACGGGGGCAGGGTTATGGAACTCCTTTTGGTTGGCAATGACATAAAAAATGGCATCAGGATATTTGGGCTAAAAGATACGATATCCATATTGCTCAGGCTCAGCAAGACCAGGGGCAAGTGGGGCGCCAGGGCAAAAAGCGACCTCATAGGAAACACGTAGAATCCGGTAAGAGGACATGGAGAAAACAAAGACGATAGTTATTGCGGCTCCCTCCGGGACAGAGGCCAAGAATGTATTTAGAACCGAGGTTCTGGACATACTGAAGACCAGCAACCTGAGAGTTATAGTTCTTACACCCACGGCCGACGAGGACTATTTTGCCAAAGAGCTTGCCGATGGCAACGTGATTCTTGGAAGATTACACCACCCGGGCACGCTGGCCTCCCTCTACAGAGCTTTTCACTTCGACCTGTTTATGAACCCTGATTTCACCAAGACAGTGAAATGGGAGGCGGAGTGGCACAGGAGAAGAAAGCCCCTGAAAAATCTGCCAGGGATATTGATGACCGCCCTCTGCAAATACAAACCCTTAAAGAGACTCTTCCAGAGATTGGGGCTGGCCATTGTCCCAGGGAAACTCTACGACAGGTTGTTTAAAAAATATAAGCCCTCCCTGGTAGTTGTGGCATATCGCCTCAACCCTTATGACCCTTATATTTTCCCCTTGTTGAAGAACGCAAAACGGGCCAAAATACCAATAATTTGCTTTGTCCCGAGCTGGGATAACGTATCGGCCAAGGGAGAGCTTGCCGTTCACATGGACAAGCTCATTGTGTGGAACGAAATCAACAAGAGAGAAGCCATAGCGCTACACGGCTACTCTCCAGATGAAATCTATGTCTCGGGCCCCACCCAATTCGATTCCTACTTTATTAGAAAGGGGTTTTCCGCCAGGGAAGAATTCTTTAGAGAGACCGGGGCTGACCCCAAAAGGAGGCTTTTAACATACACTACCGCTGGAATCCAGACCATAGAGACCGATGCTGAAATCCTCGACATCCTGAAGGGGTTTGTCGACGAAAACAAGTTTGTCTTTCCGTGCCAGCTTTTAGTACGCATACACCCCGTGTCTCGAGAAAAATATGAACACCTCAGGGGGTGCAAGAACATCATTGTTGAGGAGCCCGGGCGCTTCTCCAAGACCCAAGTACACTACTGGGACCCCAGTGTCAGAGATATGCTTCACCTGGGCAATTTAATGATGCACAGCGACGTGGTCATCAACGTTGCATCCACAATAACCATTGAAGCTTCCATTTTTGACACTCCCGTGGTGAACGTTGCCTTTGATGGATACAAAAAGAAGCCCTATTGGGATTCTGTTACCCGATACTATAATGAATACCCCCACTACATAAACATCGTCAGAACCGGCGGGGTGAGAATTGCCACAACTAAAGACGAGTTGCTTACAGCCATCAACGCCTATCTGAAGAACCCGGAGCTTGACAGGGCTGGTAGAAGAAGAATTGTAGAGGAGCAGTGTCGCTATACGGATGGCAAATCCGGAGAGAGGGTAGCAAGCTATATACTCGATTTTCTGAATGGCAGGGGGTAGCTCATCAGATTTCTCATCGTTGGCTACGGCTCCATCGGAAGAAGGCATCTTCAAAATCTGAAAGCCCTTTCCGCCGGGGAAATAGCAATCCTTAGAAGAAGGGGCAGAGAGGCCAAGGAGATTGAGGAGGAGCACAAGGTAAAAGTCCGCCTTGACCTCGAAGAGGCCCTATCTGAAGGTCCTGAAGCTGTGCTGGTAACCAATCCCACAAGCCTTCACATTCCGGTTGCTATCGCAGCGGCCAGAAGGGGCTGTCATATATTTGTGGAAAAGCCTTTGTCCCATAACCTGGACGGCATTCAGGAGCTTATGGACCTGGCGCTGCACAAGAAGCTCAGTGTTCTGGTAGGATACAATATGCGGTTCCACCCAAGCATAAGGTTGATAAAGGAACTGCTCGAAAAAGGAGCCATCGGGAAGATAGTATGCGCCAGGGCTCAGGTTGGACAGTATCTCCCCGACTGGCATCCTGGAGAGGACTACAAAAAGGGGTACAGCGCACAGGAATCCCTCGGCGGGGGCGTCATCCTGGATTTGAGCCATGAACTGGACTACGTAAGGTGGTTCCTGGGTGAGGTGACCGAGGTCTTCTCCTTCTGTTCCAGGGTGAGCACACTGGAAATAGGTACCGAAGATACCGCTGAGATTCTGCTTCGATTTGAAAGTGGGACCATAGCCGAAGTCCATATGGATTATGTCCAGCGCTCATATGGACGCAGTTGTCAGATAATTGGCGAAGAAGGAACAATCCTCTGGGACTTCAACGAGAAGAGGGTACGCCTATATTCCGCCAGTAACAATAGATGGCGCTCCTTTCCCGAAGAAAAGGGCTATGAACGAAATCAGATGTACCTTGATGAGATGAAACACTTCATAAACTGTATCCAGGGCGAGGAAAAGCCAATGGTTGATGCCCTGGAGGGAAAGCGAGTGCTGGAGATAGCCCTCGCCGCCAAGGAATCGGCGCGGACGGGAAGGTCGATAAGCCTCACCTCTCATTCAAAAGGTTTTTAGGATGGAGATTGTAGCCATAATTCCAGCAAGGGGAGGCTCCAAGAGCATCCCCAGGAAAAACATCCAGCTCTTGGGTGGAAAGCCTCTCATCGCTCACAGTATCGAGAAGGCCTTGAAGTGTCCCCTTATCAACAGGGTCGCCGTCTCCACTGATGACGAGGAGATAGCGCAGATTGCCCGAAAGTTCGGAGCGGAGGTGCCTTTCATCAGACCCAGGGAGCTGGCCCTAGATACCACCCCGATGATCCCTGTCCTGCAACACGCTGTTTCCACGCTGGAAAAGACCTGGAGCACACGCATCGATATCGTTGTCCTCCTCTCTCCACCAGCCCCCTTCAGGGAGGTCTCAGACATCGAGCTGTGCATAAACAAGCTGATAGCGGAGGAGGCGGACTCGGTCATCACCGTGTGCGAAGCAGAGCACAACCCATACTTTCAAATGGTAAAGTTTGCTGGGGACAGGCTGGTTCGCCTGATGAAGACCCGGAATCCCATAACCAGGCGGCAGGACGCACCAAAGGTATATCGACTGAATGACAGCATATATGCTATAAAAAGAGATGTTTTGATGGAGAAGGGGAAAATCCTCACCGAAAACACCAGGGGGGTGATCATGCCCATGGAGAGGTCTCTGGACATCGACCATCCCCTGGACTTCGAGTTCGCGGATTTCCTCCTGAGGAAGACGCAGGCCTAACAGAATAGCTCGACTCCAGGAGAGAGCGGGGGGAGAAATGGAAAGAAAAAACCCGTTTGACCTTGCAGGGAAAGTGGCCATCATAAGCGGTGGGGCTGGCTTGCTGGGGACTCAGTTCGCGGAGGTCCTCTCAGAGGCTGGTGTCCACGCCGTCATCGCTGACCAAGACGAGGGAGTCTGCCACGAGAAAGCAGCCGCCGTAACCTCCGGAAGCAAGATAAAAACCCTGGGGATAGGAGTAGACGTTACCTCCAAAAAATCCGTTGAAGAGATGGTTAAAAAGGCAGTCCAGGAATTCGGCAAAATCTCCATCCTCATCAACTGCGCATCTCTAAGACCCGAAGGCTATTTTGCACCCATGGAGGATTACCCCCTGGAGCTATGGGAGAAGGTTATGGCTGTAAACCTCACCGGGACGTTTCTCTGCTGCCAGGCAGTGGGAAAACAGATGGTCAAGCAAGGATATGGGAGCATCATCAACATGGCCTCCATATACGGGGTTGTCGCCCCGGATCAGAGGATATACGAGGGCACTAAGATAAACACACCTGTTGTCTACTCGGCCAGCAAGGGGGGCGTCCTGGGCCTGACCCGATACCTGGCGACCTACTGGGCAGATAAGGGCATAAGGGTAAACTCCATCACACCGGGAGGGGTCTACGATGGCCAGGCGGAGAGCTTCGTGAAGGGCTACTCCTATCGCACGCCCATGGGCAGAATGGCAGATAAGAGGGAACTAAGAGGGGCAGTCCTCTATCTTGCCTCAGATGCCTCCTCTTACGTTACCGGGCATAACCTGGTAGTGGATGGAGGCTGGACAGTCTGGTAGAAAGGAAGGAGGTTATCGAATGGAGATAAAAATCGGCAGTAGTGCTATAGGCGATGGTCATCCCTGCTTTATTGTCGCTGAGGCGGGGATAAACCACAATGGCGAGTTCGAGAAAGCGAAGATGCTGGTCGATGCGGCCGCCGAGGGGGGAGCCGATGCCATAAAGTTCCAGACTCATCTCACTGAAAAGGAGATGCTTCCCGATGCCCCTACCGCAGGGTATGTGGGGGAGTCCCTTTTCACCCTTCTGAAGAGGCTCGAGCTATCCAGGGAGGAGCATGTCGAGCTTAAAAAGTACGCGGAGAAAAAAGGACTCATCTTCCTCTCTACCCCTTTCAGCAAAGAGGCCGCCGACCTCCTGGAGGAGCTTGAGGTGGAGGCATACAAGACAGGCTCCGGAGAGTTGACCAACCTTCCCCTCCTGGAGCACATCGCCAGGAAGAGAAAACCCATGCTGGTCTCCACCGGAATGAGCACCCTGGAGGAAATCGGAGAGAGCGTGGACCTGCTGAAAAAGCTCAAGACGAGGTTTGTCCTGATGCACTGCACCTCCAGTTACCCAACAAAGTACGAGGACTTGAATCTGCGAGTCATAAACAAGCTCAGGGAAAAGTTCGGTGTGCCCATAGGCATCTCTGACCACTCCGTGGGCATCTACACCGTCCTGGCGGCGGTGGTTCTCGGCGCATGTGTCATAGAGAAGCACTTCACCATAGATAGGAACTGGCCCGGCCCCGACCAGAAGGCATCCATAAACCCTCAGGAGCTTGGGGAGCTGGTGAGAGGCACAAGGGCCATCGAAAAGGCACTGGGGGATGTGAAAAGGGTAACCTCTGAGGAGGCGGAGATACAGAGGATGGCCCG
>JACPPT010000015.1 GCA_016190815.1 Chloroflexota bacterium | reverse complement strand
GGCCAGGCGTTGCTTGATGACGTACCAGGTGCTACTCTCCAACTGGGTGACCTCCTCTCGGGTAGGTGTGGTCTTTTACTAACCCCATCTTACCTGAGGGTGTCACCCATGTTTCATAACATAAGACTCCCAGTAAAAAACCTGCCTTGCAAACCTTCTAATGCAAGGCTATAATCAGCCTCTGGTGAGGAACTCTTTAATATACTATCGCCAGAAGAGGAAAAGGATCTTGTGGAGGCAAAAAGCATATTAATTCCGGTAACAGGCCATAAGGTCGATGAAGAGGCGCTGAAACTAGCCTTCAGCCTGCAGAAAAAACACAAGAGTAGAATCTTCGTGCTTCATGTCATAGAGGTTCATCGAACGCTTCCCCTCGACGCCCAAGTGGAATCTGAAGCTCAAAGGGGCGAGGCCATACTTAAAGGAATGGAAAAGCTGGCGGAAGACGAGGGCCACAAGATTGAAACCCAGCTCCTCCAGGCCCGAGAGGCTGGACCTGCTTTGGTGCAGGAGGCAGTGGAGCGACAGGCTGAGTTGATGATAATGGGCATGAGCTATAGGAAACCCTTTGGCCTGTTCAGTTTAGGACAAACAATCCAGTATGTCTTAAAGAATGCTCCCTGCGCCGTGTGGCTTTTAAGGGAGCCTATTGAAGGGGCCACGCAATAGTCAACTGTTCTTTATAATTGCTATGAACATCGTTATTATGGGATGCGGTCGAGTAGGGGCAGCACTGGCCACGATGTTGGATGCTGAAGGACACAAAGTGAGCATCCTGGATGTGGACCCCAATAGCTTTGTCCGTTTGCCCTCTACATTCAAAGGCAGAGCCATCATTGGAGATGGGACGGATGAGGAAAGCCTGGTGCGAGCAGGCATCGGAGATGCCGACGCTTTTATTGCGGTGACTCAGGGTGACAACCGCAACGCACTAGCTTCACAGATCGCCAAGCACATATTCCATGTGCAAAAGGTCATCTGCCGTATTTACGACCCCATTCGACAGGAGATATATCGTGACCTTGGGCTTGAGACCATAAGCCCAACAAAGGTGATCTCACAACTGATAAGAGAGGTCATCGAAGGCTGAGGGAAGAAAAATGTACGTGATTGTTGTGGGGGGTGGCAAGATAGGCCAAAATCTTTCCAGGGTTCTCCTGACAGACGGCCACGAGGTGCTTGTCCTAGAAAAGGACATCAGGAGATGCGAACGCATAGCTGAGGAGCTGGGAAGCATTGTTATGAGAGGGGATGGATGCGAGGTCGCAACCCTGGAGGCCGCTGGAATCGCCAGAGCCGATATGCTTATTGCTGTAACCGGTGACGATGAGGACAACCTGGTTGCTTGCCAGGTGGCCAAATATAAGTTCGGGGTCACCCGCACAATAGCTCTGGCCAACAAGCCCTCAAACGAAGCCCTCTTCAGGAAGCTAGGGGTTGACAAGGCGGTAAACAATGTAGAGCTCATCCTAGCACAGATTCGCAGGGATCTCCCGAGCCACCTCGTCAGTCCCCTCATATCCCTGAAGAACCTGGAGATGGAGATCGTGGAT
This sequence comes from Chloroflexota bacterium, assembly GCA_016190815.1. GTDB lineage: Bacteria > Chloroflexota > Dehalococcoidia > JACPPT01 > JACPPT01 > JACPPT01. Next base: position 1,243 of record JACPPT010000015.1, on the reverse strand, counting down.
GTCAGAATCCCCCCTCATTCTGCGGCGGCGGGAAAGTCACTCAAAGACATCCCCCTTCCTGAGAACAGCATCGTTTCCCTGGTGATCAACAAAGAGTCTGGGGCACAGATACCCAACGAAGAAACCATTGTTGAAGCTGAGGATGAATTGGTCGCTGTCATAAAAAAGGGAGACGAGGAAGCCCTTCGTGAGGCTTTTTCTTGAGAGCTGGGTAAAAATGCAAAAACGATTAGGATTTCTCGGGCCAGTTGGAACCTTTACCGAAGAAGCCGCCCTCTCCTATGACCCGAAGGCAAAGCTAATCCCTTTCTCAAGCATACCTGCCGTAGGCGCTTCTGTGGCCACAGGCATGACGGACGAGGGAGTCGTGCCCATTGAGAACAGTATCGAGGGCTCCGTACCTGATACCCTTGACCTTCTCATAAATGAGCCTGTTCTGGCAATACGGAGAGAGCTGGTGCTGCCCATAGAACACTGTCTCCTGGTCAAGCCAGGCACCCAGTCCAACGAGATAAAGCTCATATACTCCCACCCCCAGGCGCTTGGCCAGTGCAGGCGCTTCCTGGAGCGGTGCTTCCCCAAGGCTCAGGCGGTGGCCTCCTTGAGCACCGCAGCCGCTGCTGAGGAGATGCTAGCCTCTTCCACGCCTGCTGCCGCAATAGCGACCAGAAGGGCTGCAAGCATCTACGGGGCAGAGATCCTCGCCACCAGAATCCAGGACCGGGCCAACAATGTAACCAGGTTTGTCGTTCTCTCGCAAGCCGATCACCCCAGGACAGGGGCTGACAAGACCTCCCTTTGCTTTTCCTTCTCCGATGACAGGCCTGGCCTCCTATGGAGCGCTCTGGGCGAGTTCGCCAAAAGGAACATAAACCTGGCAAAGGTCGAGTCCAGGCCAACCAAGGAAAGCCTTGGAGAATACATCTTTCTTGTAGACCTGGAAGGGCATCGAGAGGACAAACTTATCCAGGAGGCCCTCGATGGGATAAGGAAATCCATAGCCGTGTTGAGGATATTCGGCTCATACCCCAGGTATACGGGGATGCCAGTTGCGAGAGGGTCTCATCCCGACACAGCTTAATCGTTAGCTTTCATCAGAGCTAGCCATAACCCGTGGATTATCTGACAAAGAGCGGTGTCATGGCAAGGATGCAGGACATATCGCTAGCATGGGGTTATGGGAGTTTTCTCCTTCACACTCCCTCGGAATTGAAGACCTCACCCCCAACCCCCTCTCCTTGCC
>JACPPT010000013.1 GCA_016190815.1 Chloroflexota bacterium | reverse complement strand
GCGCAAGTGCCTGGCGCCGAAACCCAGGAACCGACCGCCGGGTGCGCCGGATCGGCCTTTTCAGCCCTTTGGGTAGTGGGTCAATTTGAATCTGGGGCATGATGGAAGTGCATTGTGTAAACCTTGTAACGCAGATAGCCCCCGTAGAAGTTGGCAGGAACTTTTGGTAGTTAAACGAACGTCTTGTACAGATTGGCCGGTCAGGGGTGAGCACTCGTGAAGGGTAAAGAGGTTGAGCGCAAATTTCAGGATGATCCAAACATACGCGTCGTCCATTGCGATCTGATCCAGGCGTCCTCCGTTGAAGATGGGGTTCTCTTGACCATGTTTCAATCCCATCTTTCCGTTGAGGAAGAGGCGGCAATTACTAAGCCCATTGCCAGGGTGTTCCTGACATGGCCCCATTTCTTGAGGACCCGCGATTTCTTTCTGAAATTCGCTGCCGGTCACAAGGAAGCCTTGGCATCAAGCCTGCGAAAGGACTCGGGAACTCATGATCTATAGTGGCACGACAGCTATGCGTACTCCTCTGTGGGGGCGACCCTTAGAGTCGTCGCCCACACGTGTGATGGTGAAAGGCGATAGTATATCTACTGCGCCTCTCCATGAAGGGTGGGTTACTGAAGTTATGTCAACAGGTGAAGTGCTGTTTGAACCCAAGCGGTTCGGGCGAATCGAGGTTGACCCTCTCGTCCTTGGTGGAACCCCGGTCGTTCAGGGGACGCGGGTTTCAGTTGCCGTCATCGTGTCAGCGGTTGCTGACGGCCTTTCCGTCCGGCGTATCTGTAAGGAATACCCCAGTCTGTGCGAGGAAGACGTGCGCGCGGCCCTGCGTTTTGCAAGCATCTTAGCCTATGAAAAGAATCCGGTGATATCGGGTGGCTGGGAAGAAGCACTTATGGGCGGGTAGACCCCAAGACATGCGCGGGTTGTTTTTGGATGACGACTTAGCCTCGCCCAGGCTGGCGGACGCCATAGCCTTGCGTTATGCGGTCGCTGTTGACACTGGCCGTTCCCTGGAGAGCCGCGGCTTTGATTGCCATACAGATGCCAACATAATTGCGGTAGCTAACTCACTTGGGTTGTATATCATCACCAATAACGGAGATCACTTCACGTGGCATCGTGTGGGGGCTAACTCCCTAGGTCTCTTGAGCGTTGGCAAGGCGAAGTTCAAAAAACTCAAGGGCCATGTCCTTGCTGCCTTGGACTTGGGATGGAAAGCCCTATACCGTAGGCGAACGATTGTTAATGCCATGGAAGTGCGCACTGTCGATCGCTCCGGAACCGCAACTACCTACCGGCGATAACAGGGGTTCAAGTATTGTCAGCGCGGGCGTGTGGATGGTATCATGGAGACATGCGTAAGCGATCAAGCACCGTCAAAGACGAGGGCAAAGACATCAACCAACTGGCCGCCCGCATCGTCGAGGCGGCAACCGGCGCGTCAGAGGAGCCGAAGCCCGAGAAGAACCCCGCCGCTGTTGCTCTAGGCCGCCTTGGAGGGAAGAAAGGCGGGCCGGCCAGGGCAAGAAAGCTGACAGCGGAGCAACGCAAGGAGATTGCCAGGAAAGCTGCAAAGGCACGATGGCATCAAATCCCCATAGATTGAATTCGACCATCACTGATACCCTTGAGTATGATATACGGAATCAGTTGCGGATTTGCAAATCTCCAGCGATAACTCTTCTTTAAGCCAGACCGAATCAATACTCGTCCCCGTGCTTCGTCACAAAACTTGGCTAGATGACCTTGATATGCACCGGTGCGATAGACCTTGCCAGTAATCTTCTTGAGGGGTTCTTGAACATCATTCACGGAAAATCTACCTAATGGGTCTTTATTAGTAAGGGCGCATGCAAGAAGAATCTCTATGAATAAAGCACGTTTCTTGTACGATATGATAGCCTTCTCATATTGGTGCTGCAACCCACCCTCTGCATTCTGAAGGGCATTGGGGATAGCCAATTCTAAGTCTCGCATAGTGACTTTGGTCGGCTCCTGTTCTATGGCATGACGACCACTCCATAATCCCAGCAAGTGTGTGTAATGAGGGTATCCCTGAGATAGTGTGGCTATCTTAGTATCCAAGCCTACCTCATAACCCAATTCTGCGTATTTGTAACCCTTTTGGATGATTTCAGCCAGTTCGTTAACAGTCATTGGCTCAACATGAATCTGAGCTATATTCCTTGAGATAGATTCATGTTCCTTTATCAATTCCTCTATGGATTCACCGACTCCTACTATAATCAATGTGCATTTCATATTATAGTCGGAAAAAAGTTTGATTGTATCTGCCATTAGAGTTTTTGCATCGCTGTCTGGTGCAATTCTGTCAAACTCATCTATGACAACCACCGTCGGGTTGGGGAGTGATTGCCAAAATAATCTCACATCATTGGGGTTATTTAGTGACTCGTCTAGGTCAACTCTCCCCACAATTTGTTTGGTTTCTTGCTGAATGAAACTCATTTGGCGTTGGGAAAATAATATTTCCTGTGTAGCTTTCTTCCATATTGAGCCAAATGTATCATTCGTGCTACAAGAAACCAAGATAACTCGTCTTCCTTCCTTACTTGGCTCTTGCAAAAGCTGTGCAAGCACACGAGCCAATGAGGTTTTTCCGGTACCTCTATCACCGTAAAGAATAACATGCAACCCCTCAGTGTTCACCGCATCTATCGCTCGATAAAGCAGTTTAAGTCTTCCTGCCAGAAAATCAGGAACAACAATAGGCTGATGTGGTGTAAAGGCTTCACTAAGTTTCCTGATGGTCTCACCCTGAGATTTTGTTGGCATCACGACCTCCTTTTATGCTTGCTATTCAGTATATCTTATGCTACACTCATTATATCACACTATTTTGACATAGTAAACTGCTATTTAAGGACTTTGCCAAGCCATTGCTGGGCATAATCGCAGAATATATTGCATCTAACTCTTGACAATGCTTGAGCGTTGTGATATAATTTAGTCAATTAGAAGTTAAGGAAAAAGTCATGAACAAACTAAGTCAGGAACGCCAAGCACAAATAATCAAAGCCCTCTGCGAAGGCAACTCCATCCGTAGCACAGCCCGTATGACAGGTGTTGCTATCAACACAGTGGTTAAGCTACTAAAGGACGTTGGCGCTGTTTGTCTGAAGTATCAGGATGAAACAATGCGAGACCTTCACCTGAGCCGTATTCAGTGCGATGAAATATGGAGCTTCGTTTATGCCAAAGAGAAGAACGTACCCGCTTCCAAGAGGGGTGAATTCGGATATGGCGATGTCTGGACGTTTACAGCCATAGATGCTGAGACCAAACTTATACCATGTTGGCTGATGGGGCTTAGGGATGCTGGCCATGCCTTCGGGTTCATTGACGACCTGAGACAGCGCTTGGCTAACCAAGTCCAGCTAACTACCGATGGTCATAAGATGTATCTAGAAGCTGTGGAAGGGGCATTTGGGGCAAAGGTGGACTACGCCATGCTGGTAAAATTATACGGGGAAAGTCTTGAGAGTGAGAAGCGGTACAGCCCAGCCGAGTGCATAGCAACTCAGAAACGTGTCATTCAAGGCAACCCCGACCCAGTCCATATCTCCACCAGCTACGTGGAGCGCCAGAATCTTACCATGAGAATGAGCATGAGACGCTTCACTAGATTGACTAATGCCTTCTCCAAGAAGCTAGAGAATCATATGTATGCCTTAGCCCTTTACTTCATGCACTACAACTTTGCCCGTGTCCACAAGTCCCTAGCTAATCCATATCCTAGAACACCAGCAATGGTAGCGGGGATAAGTGACCATATCTGGACAATAGAGGAAATAGTCAGCTTGACTTCAAAGTGATACACTACCGAATATTGACAAGCCTTTTAGAAAGTGCTAGCATAGCTTATCCTTTTTAGGCCTTGCTTTTTCTACGTTTGAGGGTGCGGGGGCGGCGGGTTGGTTTTTGGTGGTCTTGACAAACTTCTGAGTATGGGTATTATTAAGCCCAGTTTCGAGGTAAGCCAAGTTTGGGGGTGAAAGCGTCTATTTTTAGAAATCATTGATTCCAGCAATTTTCTGTCTTAGATGCTCATTAACAATTCCAGGCTATATTGTATCTCAATGGAAAGAAAGCAAAGGAAACATAGAGAAGGAGGATCATTTATGAAAAGGCTCTTTCTGCTGACTCTGGTTCTCACGGCTGTTCTTATAGTTGCGGCCTGTGCGAAGCCAACGCCAACACCCACTCCCAGGCCTACCCCCACGGCGACGCCAAGGCCAACCGCCACACCACAGCCAACCCCCACCGCAACCTTGAGGCCTGGTGAGACGCCCACGGCTACACCGCCGCCCACCGTTACACCAACACCCAGGCCTACTGCTACACCCCTTCCTGTGAAAGGCGAGGGACGATTGGTTCTATTCGGGCAGGGTGGATGGGAGAACATCTACAGGGAGGCTTACTTCCCTCCGTTCGAGGCCCAAACTGGTTGTAAAGTTCTGTTCTTCCCCGGCGTTTCCATGGACATGCTGGCCAGGATTACAGCGGAGAGGACCGCTCCCTCCCTGGACGTAGTCCAGATGGACCTTGGCCCTCACACTCAGGCCAAGGTGGCTGGCCTCCTGGAGAAGAACAACCCGAATATTGTAGTTGAGCTTAAGAATGTTTATCCTCAACTCCTGGACAAAGACAACGTTGGTGCTCCGTGGGGTCTGTGGGGTGCTGGCATAACCGTCCGCTCAGACATCCTCGCGAGAGAGGGAATCAAGATCGAGTCCTGGCTGGATCTAGGCTTTGACCGGAACCCCAAACTAAAGGGCAAGATCGGTATGAGGGAGATGCGCACAACCCTTGGCCCAGCATATCTGGCCATGTACGCCAGGTCCCTCAAGAAGGAGCCTCTAGAGGGGGAGACTGGGCCCAACGTGAATGCCGTGTTTGACTGGATTGATCAGCAGCTCAAGCCCCAGATCTTCATGTTTGGCGTAACCAACCAGGTGCTTACCGAGGGGACGGCCTGGGTTGCCCTGGACAGCACCTTCCGTGCCGCCATTCTCAAGGCCCAGGGTGTTCCTGTAGATCCTCTGTGGCCCAAGGAGGGACTGCCCGCCGATACCAACCACTTCGAGGCTGTGAAAGGCGCGCTTCATCCCACCTGCGCTCAGCTCTGGCTGAACTACGAGCTTGGCTATGATGCCCAGAAGCTAGGTGCGGAGAAGGCGTATGTCGGGCCTGTGCGCCCCGACGTTAAGCTGGACCCCGAGCTGGGTAAGCTTCTGCCCTATGGCGCTGATGTGGTGGCGGGCATCTACAAGCCTGACTGGACGGTGCTCCAGCCTGCATGGCCAGCCTGGACAGAGCGCTTTAACAGGATATTCTCCGGGTTCGGTCTTAAGTAAGCAGTTAGAATTAGAGGCTTTTGTCTGGCTGAGGCGGTAAGCCTCAGCCAGACAAGAAACCAGAAAAAACTGAAACGGGGTGAGGGAAGTGATACACGTAGAGTTGCAGAGCGTAAGAAAGACCTTCGGGAGTGTGGTGGCTGTAAACGGAGTGAATCTAAGTATAGAGAAGGGGGAAACCCTGGCTTTGCTGGGGCCCAGTGGGTGCGGCAAGACTACCACCCTCAATATGATAGCCGGCTTTCTCGATCTGGACGACGGTAACATTCTGATAAATGGGAAGGTCATTAACAACGTTCCCCCCAACAAGCGGAACGTGGGGATGGTGTTTCAGAACTATGCGCTGTTCCCACACCTTCGCGTGTATGACAACGTGGGGTTTGGTCTGCAGATGAGAAAGGTGCCCAAGGCGGAGATAACGGAGAAGGTTAAGAGGGCACTGGATATGGTCAGGCTGCCCGGTGTGGAGGAGAGGTATCCCAAACAGCTATCAGGAGGACAGCAACAGAGGGTGGCTCTGGCCAGGGCGCTCGTTTTCAACCCCGATATACTCTTGCTGGACGAGCCTCTCTCTAACCTGGATGCCAAGCTCAGGGAGGAGATGAGGCTGGAGCTTATGGACCTGAGGAGAAGGCTGGGAATAACAAGTATATTCGTTACGCATGACCAGGAAGAGGCGCTGGTCCTTTCGGACAGGGTTGCCGTAATGAACGCCGGAGTGATCGAGCAGTTGGCGATTCCAACAGAAATATATGAGAAGCCCAAGACCGGGTTCGTGGCCAGCTTCATCGGCGAGTTCAACAAGATGGCAGGAGAGGTGGCGGAGATAGGCAGTGGCGGCGCGGTAAAGGTAAAGATAGCTGAAGGGGTGGTTATAAAAAGCAATCAGGGATACGGCGGCAAGGTCGGCGACAAAGTTCAGGTGATGATAAGGCCCGAAAGGATGAGGCTGAGCTTGCAGGCAACCGCCTCTGATAACAGCTTCCCTGTAAAGGTGGAGAAGATCGCCTATCTGGGGATGGTCATCAGGTATTACATAACCATCGGTGGGGTGCGGTGTGTGGTCTTTGTCGCCAACCGAGGGGACAGACTGAACATAGCCACCGGGGCAGATGTACATGTGGAGTGGGATAACGAGCATAGCCTTATAGCCGGGTTGTAGAGGATGTCGGTGGCTTCAGCCAAAGCGTCAGTGGCGACCAGGAGGAGAGCCAGGGTAAACCTTTTGCCTTTCTTTTTGCTCCTCCCGGTTATGGTGGTTTTCCTTGCTGTGTTCGCTCCCGCGGTTATTCATATATTTCTCCAGAGCTTGTGGAAGTTTGATAGCTTCCGGCTCGCGATTGTCAGAGATCTCACAGCCGCTAACTACGTAAAATTCTTCACTGATGCTTACTACCTGAATGTTCTCTGGCTCACCATACGTATTAGCTTAATCGTTACAGGGATAAGCCTGGTAATAGGTTACTGCCTCGCCTATTTCATTTTTTACAGGGGCGGGCGCTTTCGTACCTATTACGTCTTGATACTTCTTTCCCCCCTTCTGGTTACGGTGGTGGTGCGCGCCTTTGGCTGGCTCCTGTTCCTGGGGGACAATGGCCTCCTGGCTCAGTTCCTCAAGTTTGTGCTCCGCACAGATAGTCCTCCCAGGGTTATTTTCAACGAACAGGGTGTGATCCTGGGTCTTTTTCATGTCTATCTGCCCTTTATGGTTCTTGCCATCCTGGGCTCTCTCCAGAGAATTGACATAAGCCTTCCCATGGCTGCCAGAAACCTGGGTGCCAGCGCATATCAGGCCTTCACGAGGGTTACCCTTCCCTTGAGTTTGCCTGGAGTTTTTACGGGCTCGGTTCTGGTCTTTGTTTTGACCATGGGCTCTTTTGCTGTCCCATTCCTGCTGGGTGGGGGCAAGGTTCCCATGATAGCCATGCAGGTATACGAGAAGGAGCTGGTTTTCATTAACTGGCCCTTTGCGGGCGCCATGGGATTCATTCTCCTCGCCATAGTGGGCACGGTGATCATATTCAGCGGGCGTGCCCTGGAGCGGGGCAAGTACGGGGTGGTCTTTCAGTGAAGAAACGGTTCGGAATCCCCTGGCTCACCATTCTTGCTTACGTCGTGTTCGTTTTCACTATGATACCCCTGGTTGTGGTGGTACTTTCAGTATTTACCACCACAGACTATCCCATCTTCCCACCAATCGGATTTTCCTGGAAGTGGTGGATTTCCGCCTTCCAAAACGAATCCCTCGTCAGGTCTTTCTCTTTGAGCCTGGGCCTGGCAGCCGCAACGGCCGTAGCGTCTACAACCCTCGGCACGCTCGCTGCCATGGCTATAGTGCGATACCGCTTCATCGGCAGAGACCTGATCTCCACATTCCTGACCTCGCCCCTGATCCTACCGGCGGTGCTCATTGGCGTTGGCCTTCTGCAATTCTATGTCCTGGTGGGTGTGAGGGCCAGCTTCTACACCCTGTGGATCGGGCACATAATAATCACAGTGCCATACGTTATGCGTCTCGTCTCTGTGAGCCTTGCAGGGTTTGACCGGAACCTGGAGCTGGCAGCAAGAAACCTCGGGGCCTCTGCCCTTCAGACCTTCTGGAGAATAACCTTCCCCATTATCCTCTCAGGCATAGTGGCGGGATTTGCTTTTGCATTCATAATCTCTATGGACGATGTCACCGTGACCGTTTTCCTCACCAACCCTCAGATAGTTACCCTTCCCATGCGTATATTTGCCCAGTGGGAGTACTGGAATTACCCATATATTTCGGCGGCAGGCTCCTGGATGATATTCTTCGCTGCCATTGTGATGGTGGTGATTGAGCGCACCGTCGGGCTGGGCAAGGTCTTTGGCGTGGAGCTGGAGCGGAAGTAAAGCCAAAGCGGGGAAGGGAACTTCCAGGCCAACTTTCTGGAACAGGTTGGCCTGAGGAAATTGAGTAAAGGAGGGTTGTATGAGAAAACTGCTGTTCTTTGGTGTATTCCTTGCGTTGCTTCTAGTAGCCTGCGCTCCCAAGGCTACGCCGACACCTGCTCCACCGAAAGCAGAGGGCGAGCTGGTTATAATGGGGCAGGCTGTCTGGGAGGTGCCTTACAGAGAGAATTACTTCCCCAAGTTCGAGGCGGAGACCGGCTGCAAAATAACGTGGTTCGGAGCCAGGTCTGCCGACATACTGGCCCGGCTCACCGCTGAGAAGGCTTCCCCCAGCATAGACATAGGCCAGATGGACCAGGGGCCGTGGACTCAAGCCAAGGCCCTGGGGCTCCTGGCCAAGTTCGATCGGAATATAGTTACAGGCCTGGACAAGTTATTCCCCGAGGCGCTGGACCCTGATGACACGGGCGTTCCCCATGTCTTCTGGGGCACGGGCATCACCATCCGCAAGGATAAGCTGGAGGCAGCGGGGATACCCAAGCCCACCTCATGGCTCGACCTGGGTGACCCAAGGTACAAGGGCCACCTGGGTGTGCAGACCATCGAGACCACAGGAGGCCCGGCTACCATCTACATGATAGCCAAGGCCCTGGGGAAGAGCCCGCCGGAGGACAACGGCGATGCCGCCCTGGACTTCCTGAGGGACAAGGTGAAGCCAAACCTGCTCCTCATTGGTGGTGGTGGGGACATTGACCAGCTTCTGACTCAGGGGGATGTATGGATTTCCAACGCGAGCACTCTCCGCTCTGTGACCCTTTATGACGCAGGCGTTCCTGTGGAGGTGATAATCCCCAAGGAGGGCTTGCCACTGGACACCAACGGTTTCCAGTTCGTGAAGGGCGCTCCACACCCCATGTGCGCCCAGCTCTGGCTGAAGTTCGTCATTACCAAAGAGGCTCAGAGCATTGCGGGACAGCCGGGCTCCAAGCTTACCGCTGCCCCTGTTCACAAAGAGGTGACTCTCCCGCCAGGCAGGGAGGTAATCATACCCTACGGCGAGGCCCTGGCCAAGGCTGGCATTGCGCGCCTGCCATGGGTCAAGGTTCAGGAGGTATGGCCAAAGTGGACGGAGCGCTGGAATAAAGAGTTCACAAAGTAGCTGAGACGTTGCCGGCCGGGGTCTTGATAGGGGCCCTGGCCGGCAACCTTGTCTATTCTTGCCAGGGGGAGAAAGAACATGCCGACCAGGAGGAGAAGGCTTTTCCTCATTCCGGTATTTCTGGTGTTGCCCCTACTCGCCATTTTTCTGGTTTTCTACCTTCCTCCCATAGCATATACCTTTATTCAGAGCTTCTATAAGTTCAGCCCTATGAAGGGCATAATAAAAGAGTGGCACCTTGGGAACTACGGTAAGTTCCTGACCGACAGCTACTACCTGGGTATCTTGTGGCGGACTATATGGCTCAGCGCTGTCGTTGCACTGGTCTGTCTGGTGCTGGGATATCCTGTAGCCTACTACATATTGCATATGGCGGGCCGTGCCAGAGGACTCCTTGTCCTGCTGATCCTGTCCCCCCTCCTCGTAACAGTAGTCATAAGAAGCCTGGGATGGATTATTCTCCTGGCTCCCACAGGGCCTCTGAACAGAGCAGTGATGGGCCTTCACATAACTAGCAAACCCCTGCCCATTCTGTTTCAAGAATCAGGGGTGATTATAGGGCTGGCGCATATATACTTTGCATTCATGGTATTATCTCTGATAAGCTCCTTGCAGAGGATTGACCCCTCCCTTCCCCTGGCTGCTCGCAACCTGGGTGCAAACACAGTTCAGGCCTTTCTCAGGGTTACCCTGCCGCTGAGCCTGCCTGGTGTTCTCGCTGGCTCAGTCCTGGTGTTTGTCCTGAGCGTCGGCTCCTTCGTCATTCCAGCTATGCTGGGCGGCGGTAAAGTAACCGTTCTGACCTATCTGATTTATCAGCAATACATAAAATTTGTCAACTGGCCCTTTGGGAATGCCATGGCCTTTATTCTCCTCGTCCTTGCTAGTGGCATAATCCTTCTGGCCGGACGGTGGCTCGAACGTGGCAAGTATAGCGCAGTTTTCCAGTGAGGCTACAGTTCGATGAAACGAAAAATTAGGGTGGGGTTTACCGTACTGACTATCTACAACGTCATAATATATCTTATTATCCTTGCCCCTATTGTTGCGGTTCTCCTCGCTTCCATATCGCCCTCCGAGGCTCCGGTCTTCCCACCCAATGGGTTTACCCTGAAGTGGTACCTCTACGCAATAGGAAATAGCCTTTATATGGGCGCCTTTGGTATCAGCCTTGTCCTGGGAATCTTGACAGCCCTGTCTGCTACGGCTCTGGGCACCCTGAGCGCTTTAGCCCTTGTTCGATACAGGTTCGTCGGAAGAGACGTTCTTCAGGCCTTTTTTCTCTCGCCCCTTATTCTGCCCCTGGTGCTCATTGGAGTGGCCCTTCTCCAGTTCTACTCCCTTGTGGGAATCAGGGCGAGCATATTCACCCTCCTGGTCGGGCACATCATCATCACAGCCCCATACGTGGTGCGTCTGGTCTCGGTGGGCCTTGCAGGGTTTGACAGGAATCTGGAGCTGGCGGCAAGAAACCTGGGGGCTTCGGCGTGGGAGACCTTCCGCAGGATAACGCTACCCATAATCATGACTGGTGTGGTGGCGGGGGCTGCCTTTGCCTTCATCGTTTCCTTTGGCGATGTAACTCTCACGGTATTCATCACAAGCCCCAAGGTTGTGACTCTCCCGGTGCGCATCTTCGCCTACCTGGAAATACGATATGATACCTTCATCTTCGCTCTTGGCTCGATGATGATTGTCTTTGCGGCCATTGCAATGGTCATAATCGAGCGAGCTGTCGGCCTGGGGAGGGTTTTCGGAATAGAGCCCAGGGGCAGGTAGGTGTCTATGACCTTTCGCTCATAAAAATCCCTTCGTATCTAGTATGAGAGTGAAGGTTGTTCAATAGTCCCTTGAACCATCCCCTTTACGGCTTTGCCTCAAAAGTGCCGCACATTCATGTCACCCACAGATTCTTCATCACTTCGTTCCTCAGAATGCCATTTGAGGCGAGACTCCTCTTTAAGGGCCGGGTGCCTGTTTTTCTTCGTTGCTCTCGCTCTCTTGTTTCTGAGCTTCCTCCAGGGATAGGATGACCCTATCATAGGCTGCGTTGGTGGCTCTGTAGGCCCTTTCAAGGGCAGGTCTGGCCCGCTCAGGGGCTCTCTTCAGGGCTTCCTGGAATCTTCTCTCATTGCGCTCTTTGTTGCGTTCGAGGATCTTCTTCAGCTCTTCGATTTCTTCACCCTTCTTGGTCAGGGGTATGGGTTGTTTGGTAAGCTCCTGTGTTGGAGGGGCAACGAAAGCTGCGCCCTGAGGTTCCGGCGATAGTGTTGGAATGACGCCCTCTACTCCAGCGGGTCCTGCTGGCCCCCGGACTTTCGTGTCTGTAAGCGTAGCACTCAGCGGAGCACCCATATGGACCTGGGAGTTCTCAAGGTTTTCCGCGATGCGCTGGGTGAGTCCCTCCATAAGTTCTGCCTTCCCCCCTCTGACCATCTCTGCGATCTCCTCACTCCTCGTCATGGCCAGCTTTGCGTAAAGCCTGGCCTTGGGTGCACCCGAGGGGGTGAAGGCGAGTTGAACCCGCTCTACAACCTGCTTTATCGGGTATAGAGGCTGGTCTGGCAGGCTTCTGGAGGCGGCTTGCACTGCACCCCCTCCAATTACAAGGAGAACAAGAAAAGCCGAGACGGTCGCCAGCCAGGGTCGGAGCCAGGGGTGGGCCAGGAAACTCCACCTTTGCCTCTTTTTCTGCCTTGCCTTGAATTCAGAACTTATCCTGTAGCGCAGGGATGCCTTGAAGTCCGGCCTGGGCTCCTGAGCACCAAGGGCAAGGGCCTTAGAGGAGGCTAGAAGAAGAGGCTCTAGCTCCCTTGCCTCATCGGGATAGCTTTCAAGGCAGGCCTCTACGCTTTCTCCTGCAATTAGCCGATCTATGCATTTATTTAAAATGTCGTCTAAGTCACGACGCATCTCTTACTCCTGTCCCACAATCCGGCGCAGGGCAGCAACGGCGCTGTGCTGTGCTGCCTTTACTGCGCCCTCGTTTTTCCCCAAGACGCTGGCAGCTTCCTTCAGAGAGAGCCCGGCTGCGAATCGTAGTGTGATAACCTGCCGCTGGGTCTCTGTAAGCTGGGCCAGAGCCGCCTTAAGGTCCCTCATGGCTATCCTTAGCTCAGCCTCCTTGGCGGGGTCATCTTTTGCGACCTCTGTGCCACTGAATGGCAGGCTTTCTCTGTAGACTTTCCTCCTGGAATGGTCGATCACTGCATTGTGAGCGATGCGGAAGAGCCATGCAGCAAATGGGACACCCCTCCATTTGAAAGAGCCTATGGACTCCAGTGCCTTGAGAAATACATCTTCTGTGAGGTCCTCTACATCCGCGGGGTTATTAACCCTGGCACCAATGTATCGGTAAACCCTGTTAACGTATGTCTCATAGAGGCTGGCGAATGCCTTCTCATCTCCTCCCTGGGCTTCTCGAACCAGGTTTTCCTCTTCGTGCACGGATAACCTCTTTGTGGAGAGTGTGAGTTTATCGCTATGGTGGTGTCATCCTGTGCACATTAGTATAAACGAAAAGGGTGGTATTAGGATAGTCTGAGTTTGCAGGCTGTGGTAAAATATTGGTGATATGTATCCTTCAGAAGCAGTAAACGGGCGCGTTTATGTAGTGCGCCGTATGAAGCTGGAAGACACACCTAAGGTGGTCGAGATAGAAAAAGAGGCCTTCCCGGAGAACTGGGCGCCTACTGCCTTTCATCGGGAGCTCAGAAATAAGTACATGAGCTATCTAGTAGCTCTTAAGAGGAATGGGCTGGGGGATTTCCACAATACCAATAATGGCAGTACCTTGATTGCGTCTTCCCCTGAGATGTCAAAAAGCTCCCCCGATGGCGGGGGACTGAAGGAGTGGCTGTCCAATTTCAGGCATTTCTTTGTGGAAGAGAAATCCGGAGCCCCAGCAGATAAATCAATAACTGGTTTCGTGGGCGTGTGGTTTATGTTGGATGAAGCTCACATAACCAGTATAGCTGTGGAAGGGCTGCATCGTCGGAAGGGGATTGGTGAGCTGCTGATGATCTCCTCCATCGAGTTGGCTTCCCTTCGCAACTCTCGCGTCGTTACCTTAGAGGTGCGAGCCTCCAACCGTTCAGCGCAGCTACTATATGAGAAATACGGCTTTCATAGAGCTGGGGTACGTCGCGGCTACTACACTGATAACAACGAGGATGCCTTTATCATGACCACCGAGGACATAGGCTCGTTTTCCTATAGGGCAGGTTTACAGCGTCTTAAGATGGAACATCAGGCCAAGTGGGGAGAGAGCATAAGGATACTGGCCTGAGCGGTTGAATGCTTGGCCTTTTCTATAGATAAGGTCCACTGGAAAAAGACAATTTTTCGACGCTTTAAGAGTAAATGGGACGCCAAAAAGGGCGTCTCTTTGTTCTCTTGTTGTTGGAGAATAGTGTGACGGGTGAGAAGCCATGGCTATAGCTCTGGCCTTATTTGCAATGCTGGTGGGTGGTGTAGCCGACTTCATCTATAAGGAGGCGCAACGCCGGGGCATAGACGAGGGGGTCTTTGTATTCTACCAGGCTACGACCTTCTTCGTCTTGGTCTGGGTTTTGACCCTTTCCACGGGCCAACTGGAGACCATCGCCCCTGCCGCCTGGAAATATGGGCTACCTTCTGGTCTGCTCGCTTACACAGGGGTGCTCCTTTTTCTCAAGAGTCTTAAGGGTGGGGATGCCAGTGTCAACGTGCCCATTTTCCGTCTGAGCTTTGTGGTTACCGCCCTGGGGGCCATTCTCTTTCTTGGGGAGTCCATTACAGCTTTTAAAATAGCAGGGTTCCTGCTGGCCGTAACGAGTATCTTGAGCCTGGCTAAAATAGACGTTCTGATACGGGGGCAGATGGCTTCCGGCCCCCTGCTAAGGCTTGTAGTTGGGACGGTGTTATTTGGGGTATCTGCCTTGCTGGTGAAGCAGGCTTTGAACGAAGGGGGCGCTCCCATCACCCTGGCGTCAATCCAGACCATAACCTTCAACCTGAGCGCCCTCTTTTATACCCTCATCTCGCGGAAGATGAGGGCCAACAGTGTAACCCTGCGCTTTGCTCCCCTGGTGGGCCTTTTCCAGCTTTCGTGGGTTATCCTGCTTTTCCAGTCGTTGAAGATAGGAGACGCCAGCGTGAGCTACCCTATAGTTCAGCTTAGTTTTGTAGTAACTGTGCTTCTTACGGTGATCACCTTGAGGGAGGCGATGACTCCGAACAAGGTGCTGGGATTGGGAACCGCTCTTCTTTCAGTTCTGGCCTTTTCTTTGGGGAAGGGCTGGTAGTTGCCCTCCAAGCTTTGTGAAAGGTTTTAATGAAAGCCCTATTGAGGAATGTCATTATATAATCTGTGATGAAAATGCCTAGCTGATGGGGGGCGAGACTGTTTGATAAGGAAGTTTCTCTCAGTCGAAGACGATAACCTTCAGAGCTGTATTCGCTGTGGCCTCTGTCTTTCTGTGTGTCCTACCTATAAAGAGACCCTTGCTGAAGAAGAGTCACCCAGGGGACGCATAGCTATTGCTAAGGCCTTTCTAGAGGGTTACTTGGAAGTAACCCCCGATTTGGTGAAGCATGAATACAGTTGTCTTTTGTGCGAAGCCTGCACAGCCATCTGCCCTGCCGGCGTCCAGATGGAGAGGCTGGAAGTAGCTCTTCGAGCAGATGTGAATGGAAAGAGGCCTCAGCCTTTTGGGGAAAGGCTGTCGAGAGCAATACTCTACGACCGCCTGCTCATGGACATGAGTCTCTTCCGATTTGCCTCAGGCTTCATACGCGTCTATCAACGCTCCGGGTTGCGAAGGTTTGCCAGGGCCACCGGGCTTCTGCGTGCTTTCGGCCTCCACAAACTGGAAGGTCTGCTCCCACCTATGAGAGGGAGCTTTGTCGTCCCCAAAGGGCAGCGCTGGCTTCCCCGAAGTGGAAGCCCTGAATACAGGGTGGGCCTTTTTACAGGCTGTGTCATGAGCACGGTCTACTCCTCAACAACCTTAGCCACCGCCCGGGTGCTTGCAGCCAACGGCTGCGAGGTAATAGCTGTATCTGGGCAAGGCTGTTGTGGCTCCCTGCATTTTCATGCTGCTGATTTTGAGGGGGCACGCAAGCTGGCCAGGCGCAACATAGATGCCTTTTTAGAGCAGAGGGTTGATTTCATCATACTTAATTCAGCCGGATGCGGGACTCTTCTTAAGCATTATGGCGAGCTTCTAGGAGATGACCCAGACTACAAGGAGGAGGCTGCGGCCTTCGCAAGGAAGATCAAGGACGTAACGGAGTTCCTGGATGGGTTGAATATGAACAAAGAGCTGGGCGGGATGAATGCTATCGTTACCTATCAGGAGCCTTGCCACCTGAGCCATACCCAGGGGATAAGGCAAGCTCCGAGGAACCTCCTCAGGTCTATACCCGGCCTAAAACTTGTGGAGATGGAGGAATCAGACGTTTGCTGTGGTAGTGCTGGCGTTTACAGCATAACGAACCCAGACATGTCCCGCAGACTGGCGATGCGTAAGATAAGAAACGCTCTGGCTACAGGGGCAGATACAATAGCCTCAGCTAACCCTGGGTGTATGCTGCAGCTATATGCCGCAGTTCAGGAGACGGGGGCAAAGCTCCAAATCAAGCACGTGGTTGACCTTCTGGACGAGTCCTACAGAGTGGCTCGCCCCAAGGAAGAGGTGGATATATGCTTAGCGAAAAAACAATAGAAGAGCTGAGGGGTATCGTGGGAGGGGAGCACGTGCATATCGGGCCGGCTGAGCTTGTGGCCTACTCATATGATGCAACTTTTCAGCAGCACCGGCCGGACGTGGCGGTATCCCCTGCCTGCACAGAGGAGGTGGTGGAGGTTATGAAGCTGGCATATAGAGAGGTTATCCCGGTTGTCGCCAGGGGTGCCAGCACGGGGCTGGCAGGAGGCACCATACCTGTTAGCGGGGGCATCCTGCTAAACTTGGCCCGGATGAACAAGGTTATTGAGATAGACAAGGATAACGCTATGGCTGTGGTTCAGGCAGGGGTGGTTACCGCTCAGCTTCAGAAGGAGGTCGAGAAAGTTGGTCTTTTCTACCCCCCTGACCCTGCAAGTCTGAACCAGTGCACCATCGGCGGAAATGTGGCCTGTAACGCCGGGGGGCCCCGGTGCCTGAAATACGGCGTGACCAGGCACTATGTTCTGGGTCTGACGGTGGTGCTGGCTGACGGGCGAGTCCTGAGATGCGGTGGGAAGTTGATGAAGAACTCCACCGGCTATCAATTACCCCAGCTTTTCATCGGCTCCGAGGGCACTTTGGGGGTTGTCACCGAGGTCATCCTGCGCCTTCTGCCTCTACCCCGTGTAAGGAGCACGGCAACTGCCTTTTTCTCAAAGCTAGAGGATGCCAGTCGCTCCGTAGCCGCCATAATAGCCAGCGGTATACTTCCAGCTACGCTGGAGCTGATGGACAATGTCTGCATCAACGCATCGGCGGACTATCTTTCCCTGGACCTTCCCAGGGATGCCCAGGCCATGCTCATTCTTGAGCAGGACGGCAACGATGAGGCGGCGGTGAGGAAAGAAGTAGAGCGAATGGCAGAGGTAGTAAAAGCTCAGGGTGCTTTTCTAGTCAAGGTTGCTGCTACCTCCAAGGAGAGGGATGATCTCTGGAAGGCCCGCCGGGGCCTGGGCCCAGCCTTAGGCAGACTCAGCCCGAACAGGTTTGCGGAGGACATCACTGTTGCCCCGGGCAGGATCCCGGAGATGGTCCATCGCCTTCTTGAAATAGGGAAGGAGTTCGGTTTCCAGATCCTGGTCTTTGGCCATGCAGGGGATGGGAACCTTCACCCCAGCATCCTGTTTGACAATACGAAGCCTGGGGTTATGGAGCAGGTGGAAAAGGCGGCGGAGGCCATCTTCGATGCTGCCCTGGAACTGGGTGGGACATTGTCTGGCGAGCATGGCATTGGTACGCTTAAGCGGGAGTTCATGGAGGACGCTCTGGGCCCTGTGGCCCTCTCCGTGATGAAGGACATAAAGAAGGCATTGGACCCCAAGGGCATCCTGAACCCCCAGAAGGTATTCCCCCAGAGAGCCTCCAGGAAGGGGTTCATCATGGCTCTTCCTACTCTGGGCAATGACCTTCCCGGTTAGGGCTGCGTCAGTAGGTGACCACTGGAGTCGAAGGCGAGGCTTATCATATCGCCCGTTAGTGCAAGATTTGGATTGGCCCTTGCCTCAGTGAGAAGTCCCTCGGAGATATACATCGTTTCAAGGTGGGAGGTGTTTTGAATAAGGACAGTTCGGACCACCTTCGGATCAAAGGGCCTGAAGGCAAGCTCTATGGCTTTCTGGTCGGTGGGAAGGGCTATGGGAATTTTTACGCCCCACAGGAAATCTGAGGTGATGGCGTTGGTGTAGGTGGCCTCGTAGTCTATTTTTTCTTTGAGCCTTTCGGTTATGATGTCCGCCATTCCAACGCCTATGGCGTTGCCGTGGCTCGCCTCCGTCAGGTCCAGAACTACGATGCGCTTGATCTCCCGCTGGGGAGGCCCCCCAATACGCCTGTGCATACCAATTATGTTGGGGTCCATCCCGGCCCCTGAGATGTCCTTTCCCATCTCCCTCACGATGAGGACATCCAGGGGGTCAAAAGGTATATCGGGCATGTAAGAGCGAGCAAGCTTCAAGAGCCTTAAGTCGGCCGTCTCCATCTCCTCAGGAGGCACAGCTTCGATATGGGCTGTCTCACCCATAGAATTTTCTACTACCGTCATGCCCAGAACTACCGGTGCCTTCCTTATCAAAAGGCGGGCCGCAGGGAGGAGGTTTTTGGCAAGCCCGTTCGTGTGGATGGCGTCAGCCCCCAGCTTCTTGCCCAGTCCCAGGGCCAGCATCTTCATAAGGCCGCTTCCCAGCTCGCCTGTGAGGATGGAGTGAGGTTTGACCCTGTTCAGCACGATGATGCCGTCCGACTCGTAGGCCAGCTTGTCGCAGAATACGGGGCAACCGGTCTCGGTTGCGCCTATCTCCACAGCTTCCATGGAAGATAGAATTGGGCACCCCACGCTCTCCTCGGTGAGGCCGTATCCCCTGAGCACAGCCACCTGGCCCTCAGAAGTAGCGCCTCCGTGGCTTCCCATGGACGGCACTACAAAAGGTTTGCCTCCCAGGGCCTTTATCTCCTCGACTATGGTTCTCGTAATAGCAACAATATTGGAAATTCCCCGGCTTCCTGCTGTGATGGCGATACGCTGGCCCGGCTTTACCAGTGCCTGAATTCGGACCCGCTCCAGTTCCCGCTTGACGGCCTCGTGCAGATTTTCGATGCGGTGGCTATTGAGCTTTTGCTTGATAAGAGCGAATCCTGGTAGCTGGCCTTTGCTCAGGCTTTGCATCATGGACCTCCTGGGGACCCCCAATCCGTGAGTCTAGATTCAGAAGGAGCACCTGATGGGTGCCATCCCAGATTCACGGATTCCTTTTGCCCCCTTCCCTCTTTCTACTCTATCTTCCCCCTTTCCTTGGCAAGGAGAGGGGGTTGGGGGTGAGGTCTTCAATGCCGAAGGAGTGTGAAGGGGAAAACTCTCATAACCCCATGCTAGTGACATGTCCTGCATTCTCTCCATGACACCGCTCTTTGTCAGATAGTCCACGGATTAAGCGGGACTTGGCGCTATTTTACCATTTCCTGGCCCTGTGATAAGATTGCCCCAAATTTCGTTGGAGGATTTACATGGCTGTCCTAAAGCGCAGGATTTCAGCGGAGTCCCTCACCCCCTTTGTGGAGAAAGTGCTCTTGCACTATGGGTTGCCTGAGGAGGACGCTCGCATTGGGGCCGAGGTTCTGGTGCACGCCGACCTCATGGGCATCGATTCGCACGGGGTTGCTCACCTTGCCGAGAACATAAACTATGTTCCGGGCCTCAAGCTGGGGTATGTCAACCCCAGGCCGAAAATAAGGGCGATTCGAGAGACCCCGACAACGGCTCTGGTGGATGCCGACCGGGGGTTCGGAATGGTGGTGGGACACCGTGCGATGAACATAGCCATAGATAAAGCCAAAGAGGCCGGCATCGGGGCGGTGACTGTGATAAACGCTTGCCATTTCGGGGCTGCGGGCCACTATGCCCTTATGGCTGTCCCTCACGACATGATAGGCATATCCAGTACCAACGCCCCGCCGCAGGTGGCGCCAACCTATGCCCGCCACAGGATGTTCGGGACAAACCCTCTGGCGGTGGCGGTGCCGGCTGGAAAGGAGCCTCCCTTTCTTCTGGATATAGCCACAAGTGTGGTCGCTCACGGGAAGCTGGAGATAGCCGCCAGGGAAGAAAGGCCTATACCCCCAGGGTGGGCTGTGGATGCAAGCGGCAGGTCATCTGAAGACCCCATGGCTGTAAGGGGGGGTGGTGCCCTTATGCCCCTGGGCTCGTCGCCGGAGCTATCATCTCACAAGGGCTTCGGGCTGAGCATGGTGGTGGATATTTTATGCGGCGTGCTCTCAGGACAGGGCTACGGGATGCTCCTTACCGACGAACCCAGGCAGTATGGGCACTTCTTCCAGGCTATAAGGATAGACTGTTTTCGCCCCGTTTCCGAGTTCAAGGCGATGATGGACGAGCTTTTAATGAGAGTGAGGACGGCGGAGCCTGTGCGGGGGGAGAAGCGGGTCTATTACCCCGGCCTCAAGGAGTACGAGGCGGAGAAGGAGCGCAGAGAGAAGGGCATCCCCCTCAACCCCAAGGTTGTGTCCGCTCTTGAGTCGCTGGGGAGGGAGATAGGGATAGAGCTATAAAGGTTAAGAGCGCCCCTAAAGGTTGGATATTCGAACTCTGCAGCGCGACGCCGTTGGCGAATCAAGCTCCAATGGAACCCAAATAGCTGATCCCACCTTCGGGCCTGAGCCATGCGTCACGTAAGAAGCGAGTCAGAGTACGATCCGGCTCCCCTTGCCCCCGCCCAGTGTATTTCTGCTGCTTAGTTCGTTTCTTGCAGTAGGTCATGTACAAAGAATGCTTGGCTCTCGTTAGTGAAACGTAGAATAGGCGGCGCTCATCCCCTTCCTTCTCTTCTCCAAGCTGGTTTCCAGGCAAGTACTCATCCTCCGCCGCCACTATGAAAACAGCGTCCGCTGTGAGCCCTTTAGCTTTGTGCATCGTAAGGATGTTCACGCTATCGGAGGCAATCTCCTGTTCCTTATCACCCAAGGAGGCAGAAAGCCCAGACAGAAGGCCGCTAAGCGAAGTGGTTCCTACGCTCGTCGCAACTTCGCTCAGATACTGAGCAATAGCGGTTCGGGCCTCCGGCGCCTCTATAACTTTCTCTAGCATAGTTGTCAGTAGGTCCGAAAGCTCCGCCGTTTGGTCGCAAGCATCTATCATGCCACCAATCGTTTTCCATTCCTGCGCCAGGGGGGAAGCAATTGCCGAGAACGAATTTGGGTTCTGAGCCACGGACTCTAAGGCATCGGTATAGTGCAACCCTTTTTGAACAGCAAGGTCATAGATAACGTTCAGTTTTGCCTCTCCTACCGAGTTCTTCCTGAGTGCAAGGAGAGTACGCCAAGCTAAATGGTCTCGACGATTGATGCATAGTCGAAGGAATCCTAGGAATATTCGGCCTTCGTCGGTGTCCAGCGGAGAGTCATTTTCTGCTCTGGCGGCGACTGGAACGCCATGTCTCTCAAGGGCCTGTTGCAAAATCTTCGAGAACATACCGTGCCTATCCGCTCTAAGTAGTATGAGGATCTTTGCAGGGTCGTAGCCCCGGTGTTCTATTAGCAACTTACAGAGCCTCGCAACACCGTCTGCTTCTTCATCTTGGTCCTGAAACCACAACAAACGAACCTCACCCTCTCCGGCAGTCCCGCTCGCCTTGAGCGGTTTCTTCGCGCGTTTTGGGTCCAAGTCGGCAACGAACAGGCCGAGCTGCAGGATGCTTTTGTCACATCTTGTGCATTCGTCTAAGTCGAGGGGCGTAAAAGGTTCGTAGGTTTCGCCGAATTTGCGAATGCCATCCGGGTATGCGAACCTGAAACCATATATGCTTTGGTCGTCGTCGCCCGCTGCGAAGACCTCGGCGCCTTGCGCCGAAATCGCTTTCACAACGGCCAAGTCACACAAGTTTAGGTCCTGGTACTCGTCCACTAGCATATAGTCATACTTCTGCTCCAGCGTGAAGCCCGGAGTCTGCTCAATTGCCTTCTTCAACTGGTATACCAGCTCCGATCTAAGCGTGTACCCGAAAACTTTACGATGTTGCTGCCAGGCCCCAATGAAGCTTGGGTCTGGATACGTCTGTTCCCAGTTCTTCTTGTCAGCACTTAATGTCTCCCAATCTGCTGAGAGCTGATTGAGTTTCTCCCGGACGCGGTCAATCCTGTCCAGCTTCAGGATGTTCTTCAGGTTCTCTAGAATGATGTGCCGCTCTTCCCAGTCATCTGCGATTCTCAGCGGACGAGGAACCATATTGACCTTGTCGCTGTTTTTCAGAAGTTGCCTGAGAGAGAATGCATGAAGGGTGGAGATCCTTGGTAGCACTATGGTGTTGCCAAGCTCATCCCGTGTCTTCTGTTCTAGTTCATGAGCAGCAGCTCGCGTGAATGTTAGAGCCAGAATGGTGTCAGCAGATACCTTCTTTTGCTGAATGAGATACGCAATCCTTTTGCTCAATACAAAGGTCTTGCCAGTGCCAGGTCCAGCTAAGAGTCGAGCATGGAAGCCAATATGTGAGGCAGCCACCCTCTGTTTTGATAGAAGACCTGTATCCCAACTCATCTTGCAACCTACCGCATTTCAGCCGCATCCTGCCGACCGAGTCAAGTGCCCCCAAGGGGATTCGAACCCCTGCCGTCAGCTTGAAGGGCTGGTGTCCTGGGCCTCTAGACGATGGGGGCATGAGACCTTTCTGAGTATAGACTATGTGCCTCCCAGACGCAACCTGTGGGGCACTATTCCCGAAAGCAGCGATTGACTTCCGTAGGGCATCCTTGCGAGGCGGAAGAACCAACTTGCCGCCCCGTGACGGTCGGGTTAGGAAACCCGACCTACAGATTCAATCGCTCTTCTGGGGACTATTTAGGAGCATTTTCAAAGGGGTTACAAGGGGACTTTGTTCCCTTGACGGAGGTCTGGGAGCCTGCTCCTTCGACCCTCTCAGGACAGGCCCTGAGCCTGCCGAAGGGGTGTCCCCCAGATTTACTTTAACCCCCTTCCAGGAAAGGAAGGGGGTTATGGGGGATGGTTCGAAAGTATATAGAGATTAGGGGTAGACCGCCAGGGCCTCCAGGCCCATGGTTTCGGGGAAGCCCAACATCACGTTCATATTCTGGATGGCCTGCCCTGCTGCGCCCTTTACCAGGTTGTCTAGGCAGCTCACAACGATGAGCCTCCCAGTCCGGCTGTCCACTGTAGGGTAGACGATGCACAGGTTGTTCCCCCACGTATGTTTGGTCTGAGGCGGCGTGTCCACAACCCTGACAAAAGGCTCGCCCTTGTAAAACTCCCGATAAAGCCCCAGCAGGTTTGCCCTTCGGAGGTTGTCTCCGGAGAATCGGGCGTAGCAGGTGCTGAGGATGCCCCTGGTCATGGGTATGAGATGAGGGATGAACGTAACCGACGGCTTGAGCTTCGGATTAAGCGCGGAAAGCTCCTGGGCGATCTCCGGCAGGTGCCTGTGGCCTTCCAGCCCGTAGGCCGAGACGTTCTCGTTCACCTCTGAGTAATGGGTTCCCATGCTCAATGTCCTGCCAGCCCCAGAGACGCCGGACTTGGCATCTACGATGATGTCAGGCTCGATGACTCCCTCTTTGAAGACGGGCGCCAGGGCCAGTAAAGCGCCTGTGGGGTAGCACCCCGGGTTGGCCAACAGACGGGCACCCCTCACCTGTGTTCTGTGTAGCTCCGTCAGGCCGTATACGGCCTCCTCCAGAAGGGAAGGCTTCGGGTGACGCACGCCATACCACTGTTCGTACTCCTGGGCGTCCTTCAGCCGAAAGTCGGCGCTGATGTCCACTACCCTCATGCCTTTTTCTATCAGGGGTATCACAGCCTCGGCGCTGGCCTTGTGCTGAAGGGCCGAGAATACGAAGTCCACGTCCTCTAGCTCTTCCCGTATCGTGAGGCCCGTATCCGACAGGTGAGGGAAGACCTGAGCGAGCTTCTGGCCCGCGGCGCTTCTTCCGGTTACGCTGGTGAGATGAACACCTTTGTGTCCATGCAGGAGCCTGGCCAGCTCCACGCCGGCATATCCTGTAACGTTGATTATCCCGATCTTCACTATGGGCCCTCCTTGAATAGATAAG
>JACPPT010000016.1 GCA_016190815.1 Chloroflexota bacterium | reverse complement strand
TACTATCGGGCGAACCAGGGCATAGCACCAATAAAAGAAGAGGTGGAGTCTGAAACGAGTCGTCTAAATGTGCTGCGAAAAACCAGCAACGTGGAGGCGCTGCGTGGAGCGCTTGCAGAGGTAGAATTCCAGGTGTCTCAGCTTGAGAAGGGGTATGTGGCTCAGGTTGGGAACCTGGAAGTATATGACCTGTCCGTGGACTCATCCAGGAGGGCGGCGGTGGAGCTTCAGGCGGTGCAGGACCTGCCCCTGAGGGATGAGGACAGGAAGTTGAGCCTTTATGGTGTAGCTCGGTATGGCGTATCCGCAAAAGGCGACCTTGCAGCCTTGAGGTCTTTCGTGGGCGGCCTGGAAGCGGCGCCCTTCCCCATTTTTGCTCTTGATGATGTGGATATTGCCCCGGGAACTGGGGGTTGGATTCTCAATTTGAACCTAGTGGTCTTGACGAGGGCGGAGTAGCGCAGATGGCTATCCTGGACATTCTCAGCAGACGCATAGTAGCCGTTTCGATAGAGGGCACAAGCATCAGGATTCTAAGCGCTCAGGGGGGCGTCATCGATGGGTGGGCCAGTGTGCCCTTCAACCCACAGTTTTTACGGGGTGGTGCTGTACATGATTCCCATAGTCTGGGGCAGATCCTCAGGGATGCCCTGGAGAAGGGGCACTTCAAAGGCAAGTTGGGAACTGCCCTTACAGGGCTGGGGAGTGCATCAAGGGTACTGACTCTGCCCAGTGGCGCTAAGGCAAATCTCACCCAGGTAGTGAATAGAGAGGCCAGGAGGCTTGTGGGCTCCAACCCCGAGGTCAACTACCTTTTTTGGGCACCCATTGCAGACAAAGGTGCTCAGCTCAGGGTCTTCGCGGTTTCTACTCCCAAAGAACCTCTGGATGCTTTGGAAGGGACTTTCAAGGAAGCACACACTAGGTTGGCCTTTATTGATCTAAGTCCCCTGGCACTGGTCAGGGCTGTCAACCAGAAGGACGCTGTCATAGCCAGCGGCGAGAGCAACTGTGTGGAGCTGGTCGTAGTGGTGGATGACGTTCCCCTCTTGGTAAGGAGCGTTTTTCTGGGCGAGGGATCGGCCCAGAGTCTTGACTACGCCTCCAGCAGGCTTGTGGAAGAGATGGGGCGCACTCTGGCCTTCTACAACGATGTGCACAGGGACAGCCCCCTGGACGCTGCCATCCCCATTTACCTTGCGGGTGAGCTAGCATTGAGCGAGGCCATCGCTGGGGATGTGGCCAGAGCTACAGGGAGAGCCGTGCGTGCCCTCGAGGTGCCTTTGAACTGCCCGCCAGAGCTGGATGTGCCCCTTTATGCCACGAACATCGGCCTTCTGCTAAAAGCCCTTTGAAAGGGACCCCCTGATGAAAGCCATCGATGTACATGTCCATCCCTCCACCAGGGAATATCTGGAGAAAACCCAGGGCCCTTACCTCAAGGCCACAGAGGCTTACTTTCGAACCAGGATTCCCCTCCGGACCGAAGAGGAAATGGCTCAGGAGTTTGGGGAAATGGGCTTGAAAGCTGTTCTTCTGGGATGGGATGCCGAAACGGCCACGGGGCTTCCACCCCTATCCAACGACTGGATAGCCTATATGGTCAGGAAGTATCCAGACGTCTTTCTGGGTTTTGCTGGGGTGGACCCCTGGAAAGGGAAACAGGCTGTAAAAGAGGTGGAAAGAGCAAAGAAAGACTTAGGCCTTATTGGGGTGAAGTTTCAGCAGAACGCCCAGGCCTTTTACCCCAATGAGCACCAGTTCTACCCCCTTTGGGAGAGATGCCAGGAGCTGGGTATGGTCACTCTCTTTCACGTAGGGACAACGGGGTTTGGAGCAGGTGCACCTGGTGGAATGGGGGTGCGCCTCAAATACTCCCGTCCCATATACATTGACGATGTCGCGGCCGATTTTCCTGAGCTCAGGATAATCTGTGCCCACGCTGGCTGGCCGTGGCTGGAGGAGACCCTGGCGGTTGCGCTTCACAAGCCCAATGTGTACATTGACCTGTCCGGTTGGTCTCCAAGATACTTTCCTCAAACCCTTGTCCAGCATGTGAACTCCCTTCTACAGGATAAGGCCCTTTTTGGCTCGGACTATCCTTTCATAACACCCCAGCGGTGGCTGAAGGACTTTGAGGGCATGGATTTGAAGCCTGAGGTGAGGGAGAAGGTGCTTTTCGCCAACGCTAGCAAGCTGCTGGGGATAAAAATATAGACACCTTTGTAAACTAGTGCTCAGTAACAGTTATATTTGAGGAAAGAGACTGTCATTGCGAGACCATTCCGACGAAAGTCGGAAGGCGAAGCAATCTGGACGCTTGTTGCTCGCCAGGCATGAGATTGCTTCGTCGGCTCCGCCTCCTCGCAATGACAACCTGGGTTCCTGAGCGAAAGATTGTGTGTTACAGTCTACTAGTGCATAGTTGCGGAAAAGAGCGAAATGAGATTCTTCGCTGCGCTCAGAATGACAGACATGTCTTGTAACCCTGATAGCAAGACCTCTGTCACCCTGAGCGAAGCGAAGGGTCTACCCCAGTTTTCTTTCTTTTGAGAGTGTAGGGGATGGAGGCTAGCGGTGCCAGAGACAAATACTGGAACGCCTTCTCACCTGGGGTGCAGGGGCTTTGCCCCTGCCGGGGGATGAGGTATAGGTCTAACATGTCAAGGCCTGATGATATATATGTAACTAAACACTAGAAACTAATGGAGCACAGGAACATAATCCTGCATAATTTTGTATGGAGGTTTGGATGAAACTCAAGGACAGAGTCGCTATTGTAACGGGTGCCGGAAGTGGGATAGGCAAGGCCATCGCTACTGCCCTGGCCGGGGAGGGGGCAGCAGTGGGAGTGGCTGACATAGATGTGGATTCAGCAAAAGCCGCTGCCAGGGATATCGAGGCCAGAGGAGGCAAGTCCTTGGCAGTGCAAGTCGACATAACGAAAAGCTCCGAGGTCAAGGCCGGCGTGAAGACTGTTCTTGAGCGGTTTGGGAAGATAGACATTCTGGTGAACAATGCTGGCTGGGACAGACCTGAGCCTTTCATTGAGACCACTGAGGAGACGTGGGACAAGGTGATAGCTATCAATCTCAAGGGGCACATAATTTTCAGCCGGGCCGTGCTGGACAACATGATAGAGCGGGGGTACGGCAAAATAGTCAGCATCTCCTCCGATGCAGGTAGGAACGGCTCCACCGGCGAGGTTGTGTATGCGGGCGCCAAGGGGGGGATAATTGGTTTCACCAAGGCGCTTGCCAGGGAGATGGCACGTTATGGAATAAATGTGTATTGCGTAAGTCCGGGTCCCACAGACACTCCTCTCTTCAGCGAGCTTTCCAGGGATAATCCCAGGCTGGGAGAGGCGTTAATAAAGGCTATACCCCTGCGGCGGCTGGGGAAGCCCGAGGACGTGGCAGCGGCTGTCGTCTTTCTGGCATCAGACGATGCCTCGTACATAACGGGGCAAACCCTGAGTGTCAGCGGCGGCCTTACAATGTTTTAAATGACTGGAGCCCCATTTTGTCAGTTATTTTAGGTATTTTTGGCCTTGCGGTGGGGAGTTTTCTCAATGTTTGCATTGACAGGCTCCCTCAAGGATGGTCTCTTATAAGCCCTCCGTCCCACTGCGACTCTTGCCAGAGAAGGCTGGCTGTCTGGGACCTGGTGCCTGTTCTAAGCTATATCTGGCTCAGGGGCAAGTGCCGCTACTGTAGCGCTACCGTATCTATCAGGCTTCCTGCGGTGGAGCTTTTCACCGGGCTCGTCTTCGCATACATAGGCCATAGATACGGTTTGAGCCTTCAGGGTCTATCTCTTTTGATCTACTCTTCCATACTGATAGTAGTTTTCTTTGTTGACCTGGAGCGGGGGCTTATCCTGGACAGGGTTGTTTATCCAGGGATGGCCCTGGCCTTGGTATTCCCTTTTTTCCTGCCTGAGCCGGGAGTCCTGGGTTCCCTTCTGGGGGGTGCGCTGGCCTTTCTCCTTGTGCTGGTCATCTATCTTGGCTCCAGGGGTGGAATGGGTGGAGGGGACGTGAAACTCGCGGGTTTTATTGGCCTGGCCACTGGCTTTCCTCTGGTGCTGGTCGCCCTGGTGCTTTCCTTTATTTCAGGCGGTCTTATGGCCTCTTTTTTGCTTCTGACTCGTCGGAGGGAGAGGAAGGATGCCATTCCCTTTGGCCCCTTCCTTTCTGGTACTGCCTTAGTGATGCTGTTCTGGGGCACCTCTCTGCTGGAGTGGTATCTATCCCTTTTCCGCTAGTAGGGGCTTTCCCCAGAAGTGCCGCATTCATATGTCACCCTGAGCGTAGCGACCCAGGAATAGCGATTGAATTTGTAGGTTGGGTTTCCTAACCCGACCGTCGCGGGTGGGCAGGTTGGGAAACCTGCCCTACGGGGGTCAATCGCTCTTTTCGGGAGCGAAGGGTCTCTGCTTATGCCAATGTGGCGGGAACTCTTGCAATTAGGCACTAGAGGGGGTCAAGGAGCCTGCCTTCACGTTGCGCCGCAGTTATGTTACATAAATATTACTATTCGACCACTGGAGGCTGATGCATCTGGTCTGGAGGTGGAAAATTCGTGTAAAATTGGCCCAGAAACCCCTTGACAAAGGAGAAGATTGTTGATAGTATGTTTCCAGCTAGTAATTTTTAAGTAATAAAACCAAAGTGAAAATTGCTGAATGAGGGAACGACAGGACGGATAGGAAGCGGGTTGTGAGATAAGGAGGGCGAAGATACGGGAAAAAGAAGAAATGAAAGGAAGTAGATTGGAGCAGTTCTTAGT
>JACPPT010000002.1 GCA_016190815.1 Chloroflexota bacterium | reverse complement strand
TCATTACCTATTTTACCAGTGAAGCGCCAATCGTGCTTCCCAATGTAGTCCCGAAGTTGCATATTTATCTTTTCCAGCTTCTTCAGAAAGGCCAAACCCAAATCAGTGGAAGGTTCACCTCCCACTCCCATTGCAAGCTGGACATGCGGAAGGCAAAGATAATGATCCACCTTTGACACGTTTCGAGAAGGCCGTTTATCAAGGAAAAGCCGGGCGATCTTTTCCTTCTTTTCTGACAACTCCATGCAAATTGGACATTGCCTGTTGGTGGTCGGGGCTTCTTTCCCCAGACGGAGCAAATGCTTCAGTGACGGCCTTCCCCGAGCGCCTGCATCCAACTCCTTGAGCTTTCTTAACTCCTCTGCGAACAATACCAGCATAGATGCAGTAAGATGTCTCTTTCCCTGATGTGATTCGCCTCTGTGAAAAGACATGCTCATAGCATGTTCTACGCAAAGCCACTTAAGGTCACCAGCACTAATACTACCCTCTCCCTTCAACCGCAGCAGTCTTGAAATAAGATCGTCCTCCTCCCCTGCTCTGCCATCACAGAGGTAACAATGGAAGTGCGACCGAAAGGCTACATCCTGTAACAAGAAGGCCTTGCCATCCATCTCCCCCCAAAGAAAAGCCAGTGCCTCCTCTTTTGGCCATCCATTCGTCTTAATCTTCTCCAGCTTCTCGTTCTGGACTGCCAGAAGAAAATCAAAAACCATGGGCCTCCCCCTGGCCTTCCCCAAAACCTTATAGAAATGGGGCATACATAAACTACCCCTGGCACGCAGAAGAGAGGACGAGGGCTCCTCGGCACAATACTTGATCAAGCCAGATATATAGTCAGCCTCTCTCCGAGAAAGGTATTCACAGGCGGGACAGGTCTCACCGACCTTCACATTTGCCAATGTGGCTGCATTACGCCGGCAACTTTCCAGTAGACGCTGAGAAAGGTCGTTATAGATAATGGCCGTGCCCAGGTTGCCCCCGAGCTCCCTCCTCTCCATTAAGGCCATACCCCAGGCATGCCCATGGCAGAAGCCCCACGAGCCTGCGATTCTCTCCCGTGCTTCAGGGGAGTTCACGTTTTCCCACAGGAGACTGAAAAGCCACCTGGATTCGCTCTTTTGAACCTGTCGACAGACAGGGCATCCTCCCTCCTCCAGGGCCCGCTCCAGCGCCGCTACGCCTATATCCCTGTCCGCTCTGCCCATAATCTTCGCCTGGACTTACCCAAGTTTTCCTAGAAGCGCCCGTCCGCCCAGGAGATGCATGTGGAGGTGGGGCACCGCCTGGCCTCCCTCCCTTCGGCAGTTTATGACCAGCCTGTATCCCCTCTTGGATATGCCCTCCTTCTCAGCAAGGTGATTGGCCACCCTCATCAGTTCAGCAACAATGGGCAATCGTTCCGGGGCAAGGTCGGCCACGGAGGGTATGTGCTCGATGGGCATCACCAGATAATGAATGGGAGCCTGGGGATTTATGTCCTTTACTGCAAAGACCTTAGCATCCCTGTAAAGGAATTCTCCAGGGACCTCTCCATTAGCAATCTTGCAGAATATACAGTCCATGTCACACCTCCTCTGAAACCCACCTGGATTGAAACAGAAGCCCGCCTGCACATCACGGAGAGGGCAAGACGGGCTTAAGGTTTACTTCCTCGACATAAAAGCTAGCTGCGAAGGATGTCCTCAAACTTGAAGGTTTCGTGGAGGTTCTGCCAGGTCTTGAGGCTGCCCTTGCGTATCTCTTCCCTCCCTGACGTCTCACCCTTTAGAATTTTGACAAGGACATCCTCATCCCCTATGTATCCTACGTCAACGCTGGGGTACTCCCCCTCCCTTAGGTCTACCTTCTCCATAGTGAATACGATATGGTAAGCCTTATGTGGAGTTCTTAGCCCTATTATCTTTCCCCTGTATCCGTCTATCCAGGTCCTAACTTTTGCCAGCTTTTCTACCCTGCTGTTGAGTTCCTTTACCGTGGCCTTCAGAACATCTTCTAGCTGAGACATGCCTCTGCTCCTAACGATTCTTTGCAATCCATTCGTCCAGGGCTCTCGTGGCAGCCTGATTGATAGACGTGGGGCCAAAATATCCAAACGCCTTTGTCACCGCTGCTCGAAACTCATCGGCCTTCTCATGGGGAAGCACCACGGTAACCCTCATCTTCTGGTCGTCGACGAAATATCTGGTAAGCACTGGGAAGTATTTAGCCAGGCTGGGCTGAACCTTTCTTATGTCCTCTTCGCTGATACGAGGTTTTCCTAGCCATTCTGCCATCTTGGCCCTCCTCTATTTCATTTCTTCCTGTTTTATCTTGAAAACCTTGGAGCTAAATCTCGGCCAGTCGGGGAGGATGCGAATCCCAGGGCCTTCTTTCCACGGCCCTGTGAAGACCTTCCCCTCCCCCTGGACAAATCCTTCCAGAAGAACTGCCACAAGCTTTGATGGGGTGAGGCCCGCTTGTTTGGCCATTCGCTCTATTTCCCCCTTCACCTCGGAGCCCAGTTTGACTGTGAGTTCGTCTCCCAAAGTGTCTCACCTCCTGAACAACTTGTTTCTCTTGTAAAGAAGAGGCCGCCTACTTTGCGCCCTTGTATGGCACGCCCCAGTAGTCCTCATATACAAGCCAGTCCAGAGACGGTATGGGCGGCCTCTCCGCTTTTTCCCCCGGCTCGCCTATTGCCAATACCCCTAATATCACCCAGGCTGTGGGCACGCCAAAAAACTCCCTTACGCTTTCCTCCATCCTTATGTCATAGATGGGTGTGGGATCGAAATTGACCCCCAGCCCCATGGCTGTGGCCGCAATCATCATGTTCTGGACGCAACAGGCGGTGGATATGCCAGGGATAGGATTGCGGCAGAAGGCCACATTAGCTATGTGGGCGCTATCTGCCCAGTTGCGTCCCCCCATAACCATTATCAAGGTGTCCGCCTGAGTGTACCACTCACCAATGCCAGATTCCATCGTCCTCTCCACCGCCTCCATCCTCTCCTCCTCTTTCAAATACCAGGTTCTGGCGTGTTGCCACTCCGGGTCGTTGAAGTAGAAGGGCATGTGCCTTCTCTCCTCCACCAGCCTCCGCAGAAACTCCTTGGAAGCCCTATCCCTTATGACGATGTACCGCCACTGCTTAAAGTTTTCAGGCACTGGCCCCCATAGCGCCGTGTCCAGAATCTTTTCAATTACCAAGTCCTCCAGTTTTCTCTCCTTGAAGCTTTTCACCGTCCTTAAATTCACTATGGCGTCCATTATGTTCATCTGAGGCAGCTCCACCCTGCCAGCGCCGCCTCGGAAAGCTGCCCTCACCCATGGATTCGCCCAGTATTCAGAAAAGGCGATGCCCTCAAGAGGAGGACGAGAAGGGCCGCTTATCCTGGGGTTAGCTGCATAGCCAAAGGCAAAGCCCCCGGTGGCGTCCCAGGTCGGCGGGATGCCCAGATGGTTGCTTATTATCTCCCTTCTTCGGGCGTCCAGCATGGGCATACCATTGTATCCTGCCCCGACCCCCAGGGAGTGCGCCGCGAGCCACATATTCTGCGTTGGAAAGCCGAGGTAAGGCGCTACGTATTCAGGCGCTCTAAGGAGTCCCCCCAGACCACATGCCCAGTCGCTCTTGCAGAGGATAGGTATGACCAGCATGTCACAGGTCTCGGGGTAAGTCCATAGCTCCCCTGTGGTGGTGTATTCTGCCACCCTCAGGCGCGTCTCTGGCGGCATATACCAGAGGTGCTGCTCAAATACCTCATATGAAGTGCCGAACATAACCCGGGCGACCTCCTCTGCACAGCGAGCCACCAGTTGCTTAGTGGATTCCTCCTTTGCCACTAGAAGCCGCCATGGATAATCCCCGGTAGGAGTGGGCAGAGAATACCTCGCAGCATCGAGAATCTTGTCTTTTGTATCGCCTGGTATGACTTTGCCCTTTACAAAGGAGCGGATGCTCCTCCGCTCGTAAATTGCTTGGAAAGTCTCCATGTTTGCCCCCTCCAAATCTAACTGCTTGCCTTCGAAAAACCTGAACGGGATTTCGTCCAACGAAAGACGGGGCAGCTTTCCAGGGTAAGTCGCTTAAAGTCCCATCTCCCTGGCCACTATCTCTCTGTGGTAATCGCCATCTCCAAAGAGCACCTCCGCAGCCTTGGCCCTGCGGAAGTATAACTGCATGTCGTGCTCCTTGGTGAAGCCTATGCCGCCGTGCACCTGATGACCCAGGGCCACAACCCTCCTGGTGGCATCGCTCACCCAGGCCTTGGCCATGGATACCTCCTTGGCAGAGGGCAGCCCTTCACTGAGCTTCCACGCTGCCTCATAGGTTATGAAGCGAGAGCTATCCACATCGACGAGCATGTTGGCGCAGTGGTGCTGCACAGCCTGGAAGCTGCCAATAGGCCTTCCAAACTGAATCCTCTGTTTCGCGTATTCCACGGTCATCTCCAGCGCCTTCTGAGACTGGCCCAGCATCTCCGCACACTTGCCCACCGCTGCCCACAGCATTAACTTCTCCACCAGAGGCCAGCCTTTGTTCAAAGCCCCCAGAATGTTCTTTTGAGGGACTTCTGCCTTTTCGAAAAGCACCTCACACTGCTTGTCGGCTGCAATGGTCTTGAGAATGTTACAGCTTATGCCAGATTCCTTGGCGTTCACAGCGAATATGGTTATGCCGTCCTCGGGCTTTGCCCCCTTCCCTGTACGAGCCACACACAGGAGATAATCTGCTACATGAGCGTCGTTAACAAAAAGCTTCGCCCCGTTCAGGACATAATGGTCTTCCTGGCGCTCCGCGCTCAGAGAGATGCCTGAGGCATCGTAGGTGGCGCTGGGCTCGGTGAGCGCCAATGCCATAATGATGTCCCCACTGGCGATCTTGGGGAGAAACTCCGCCTTCTGCTCATCGGTGCCCGCCTCCAGTATGGCAAGGCTGCATATCGCCGTTGAGAAGAATGGGCCTGGAAGCAACGCCCGCCCCATCTCTTCGAGAAGCACCGCCAGGTCTAGAAAGTTTCCACCGGTTCCGCCATATTTTTCGGGCAGAGCCAATCCCAGCCAGCCAACGTCCGCAATCTTTCGCCATAGCTCTGGAGTATAGCCCTTCTCAGCCTCCTCCATAGCCCTTACAAAGCTCTTGGGGCACTCCTTCTCCAAAAACTCTCGAGCTGACTTCTTGAGCATCTCTTGAGCTTCGTTCAGACCCAGGTCCATTTTTATCCTCCTTACAAGACTGTTCGTATACTTAGGCAGGCAGCCTGAATCCCCTCGTGGCTATAATGTTTCTCTGTATTTCATTGCTGCCCCCAGCAAAGGTATAAGCAACTGTATCCCTGAAGGCCGCCTCGACATTGCCCGCCAGAGGCAGATACTTGGAGCCCCTCGCCAACTGGCCGTAGAGCCCCATTATCTCCATTCCGAACCCGGCCACCCTCCGTTGCATCTCCGTGGCGAATATTTTGGAAACAGCCCCCTCGTTGGTGGGGCTTATTCCCCTGTCCTGAGCCCAGGCACCGCGATATGCCAGGAGGCGTGCAACTTCAAACTCGATGGCAAGCTCGGCTATCTTCTGCCTGACGACAGGGTCTTTGCTTAATGGCTTCCCACCATGTCGGGGCTCCTTGGCGAATCTCACAATTTCCCGGAAGGTGCGCCACCCACCCTGTCTTCCCATCACCCTGTCCATTCCCGCCCTATGAGCGGCTAGAGTATGGGCCGCCTGGTAAAATCCCCTGTTCTCCTCACCCACCAGGTTCTCCTTGGGTACGCACACGTTGTCGAAGAAGAGCTCACTGACGCGACTCACACCCATCACAGGAAGGTCCCTTCTCATGACACCAGGCGCTCTCATGTCCAGGATGAAGATAGAAATCCCCTTATGCTTTGGAAGACCGGGGTCCGTTCTTGCCATAAGCCAGCAGAACTGAGCCCGATGGGCAAAGCTTGTGAATGTCTTCTGCCCGTTGATGATATAGTCATCCCCATTTCGTATAGCCCGAGTAGACAGGGAGGCCAAATCCGAACCAGCCTCGGGCTCAGTGTAGCCCAGACACCACAAATCCTCTACTGCAATAATGGCAGGTATATATTTCTTCTTTTGCTCTTCGCTGCCAAAGAGGAGAAGCCCTGTGGCCACATCTCGGATGGCGGGGTAAATGTCGTCATAGGGAGCGTTGTGAAGGCCCATCTCCTCCTCAAAGATGCAAAAATCCACGTAGGAGCCACCCATTCCCCCATATTCTTTCGCAATGGCCAAGCCGGGCCAGCCATTCCTGGCAAGCCTTCTAGAGAAGGATAAGGAAAGCTCGCCCTGGCCTTCCTCATCAATTCCCTTCAAGAAGTCCTCTGTGACCTCCCTGGTCAGGAAGTCACATATCTCCTTTTTGAGCTTCCCCTGTTCAGGGGTGAACCCGAAATCCATTCCCTATTCCGGCGCTCCCACAAGCTGCTATCTGGGCAACCCCAGTCCCCTCAAAGCCACTATGTTGCGCTGAATCTCCGAAGTGCCTCCAGCAATTGTGCCCGCTAGGGTGAACATGTACTGGAACATCAGCCTGCCCCTTAGCCTGGCCCACGTGGACCCCTCCCCTAGCTGTCCCGAAAGTCCCATTATTTGCATTCCCGTATTGGTCAGGCGCTGAAAGAGCTCCCCTCTATATACCTTAGTCACCGAAGCCTCGTAGTTCGGGACAATTCCCTTGCTCTGAAGCCATGCAATCCTGTAAGCCAACATCCGGTTGCATTCGATCTCAATGGCCCTCTCCGCCAGCTTGTTTCTCACCAAAGGCTCCTTGCTTAGAGGAACCCCGTTGCGCCTTGTCTCCTTGGCGTAAGCTACGAGTTCCGCTAGCAGCCTCCTCATCCAGGCAGGGTACTCCACCCCAGCCCTTTCAAAGTCCAGGGTTTGAACGGCAACATACCAGCCACCGTTTTTTGGGCCAAGAAGGTTCTGCTTGGGAACGCGAACATTATCGAAGAAGGTCTCGTTGAAGCGATGCCGTCCTGTTATATCAACAATAGGGCGAACGGTTACGCCCGGCGTTTTCAAGTCCACGAGGAAATAGCTTATCCCTTTATGTTTTGGGACACTTGGGTCTGTTCGAGCAAGGACATGCATCCAGTCGGCCTTGTGAGCAAAGCTGCTCCATATCTTTTGCCCGTTTATAACGAAGTCATCCCCGTCCTCTACAGCCTTGGTCTTAAGAGAGGCCAGGTCAGAGCCTGATTCAGGCTCGCTGAACCCCTGGGCCCAGACCGCCTCCCCGCGGGCTATTGCGCCGAGGTGTTTTTTCTTCTGCTCCTCGGTCCCGTGTAATATTATGACAGGGCCTACCAGTCGCCCGCCCTGAGTATCCCTTCCAGGGCATCGATAGTAAGCCATCTCCTCTATGAATATGACCTGCTTCATAGAAGAGGCGTCCTGACCGCCGTACTCCTTCGGCCAGGACATGGCAATCCAGCCCTTTTCCCCCAGCTTGCGTCTTACGCTTTGAACGAATCCCCAGTCCTCAACAGCCC
>JACPPT010000014.1 GCA_016190815.1 Chloroflexota bacterium | reverse complement strand
TATCCACTCGTGACGTGCCTCCAAAAGAGGTTCAATGATGGAATCGCTATAGCACATCTCGGGTGGGAAAAAGCCCCTGGGGCTGTAGACATCCCCAAAGAAATGCCTGTTGGTCAAATAGTTGCGCCTTATCTGCCTCTTCATCTCGTCCCTGGGGATCAGAGGCAGAACTGGATGGTACTTAGCCGAGCCTGTGAACTCCAACTGCCCCTTCTCTGCCAGCTCCTTCAGGCTTTGAATTACGTCCCCAAAGCCATTCTCCCATAGCATTTCGGTGAGCACACCACATATATTCACCGTAGCCTTAGCATGAGGATACTGCTTAAAGACCTCCAAAAGAGGCCTGTACGACTCTTCGCACACTTTCCTAAGAACCTGGTGAATCTGGATAGGGGGCTGGTAGAAATGGAAAAGGGGAGCCCAGTAGATCATCGCCTTCTCCCACCCTCTCTTGCCTTTTTGAGTTCGATGGCCTTTCGGTAGAGCGATTCGTATTTCTTGGCTGAGTCTTCCCACGAGTGGTCCTCGGACATAGCTCTCACCATAAGCTTTTGCCATTGCTTCTTCTTGGCGAAAGCCCTTAGCGCCCGTTCCACCACCTCGCAAAGCTCTCCTGCACTATAGCCTCTAAAGACGAATCCGTTGCCCCGCTTCAGGTCAGGGCTACAGTCCTGCACCGTATCAGCGAGGCCTCCCGTGCTTCGGACCAGGGGTATTGACCCGTATCGCATAGCGATGAGCTGCCCAAGCCCGCAGGGTTCGAAACGGGACGGCATAAGGAAGATGTCACATCCGGCGTAGATGAGCTGAGCAAGAGAGGGATCAAAAGTATGTATGGCACAGGCCTTCTGGGGGTATCGAGAAACAATCTCCCCCAGCAGGTCATAGTATTTCTTCTCTCCCAGGCCCTGAATGATGAACTGAATATCTGCCTTTCCCAGAAGAGTATTGAGAGCATGAATGAGAATGTCTATTCCCTTCTGATCTGCCAGCCTTGAGACCATCCCCAGCACGGGAACATCAGGCCTCTCCGGCAGGTTTGTCCTTTGTTGCAGAGCCTTCTTGTTGAGGGCCCTGGGTTCCAGGTTTGAAGCACTATAGTTGAAGGGGATTCGTCGGTCTTTGGCAGGGTCGAGCTCTTCATAGTCGATGCCGTTCACGATACCGAATAGACCGTCTTGCCGTCTCTGCAAAAGGTTCTCCATGCCGAAGCCATACTCCGGAGTAGTGATCTCTCTGGCATAGCTCTCGCTAACCGTGCTCACGGCGTCCGCATAAAGTATGCCCAGGGCTATCATGCAGTTTGCTTCATCACCATTGCTGTCCTCTTGTAAAGCTCTCCTCAGCCATTCCTTTTCAAAGTTGCCCTGGTACTGCAAGTTATGAATGGTGAAAAGGGAGGCGCAGGGCGCATAAAATGCATCCCGCCTGCGGAGAGAATCCAGGGATTTTACAGCAGCGGCGGCATGCCAGTCGTGGGCATGAAAGACATCTGGTCTCCAGGAGAGCATCCTGGGAACCTTTAGAGCGGAAAGAGAGAAGAAAAGAAAGCGCTCCAGGTCATCCGGCTCGCCATAGACTGCCCTTCGGAAGTACCTGAGGCTGTCCACGAGGTAGACGGGCACGCCACCGTTAAGGTGCGTCCTGTGCACATCCGCCTGCTCCTTGCGTCCAAAAAGAGCTACCTCCAGACCCTTATATACAGCACCCATTCTGAATGCTCCGGGGTCTATGCTGGCATGGTAAGGCAACGCAATCCTCACATCGTGCCCCAGCTTTGCCAGGGCCGCAGGGAGAGACCCCACCACATCGGCCAACCCCCCCACTTTCGCAAGAGGGTTAGCCTCCGCTGCAATAAACAGGACCTTAAGGGGAGCGCTCAACTGAATCTATGTACCTACCTCTCTAGAGGCTTTTCCTTCTGCTTTGAAAGAACCTGTAGTCTATATCTTGGAAGAGTTTATCCTGCCCATAAAGCCGTTGGCAGAGTTCTTTATCCCGTTCATCTGGTGTGCCCTTTTGAGCTATGCCTGCCATTTTCTCAAAGCGGTCTGCGTGCTCGTTGAAACGGCGGACTGCATACTCTTTGGCCTGGCCTGTAGTGATGAGGAAAGGCCAGTCGCTGGATTCCAATAGCAGGAGCTCTCTTGCCCCCTGGTTCAGGACATCTCGAAGCGCTCCCGTTGCGTCAGGATATTTATCTGCCAGCCTTTCCATCATTTCCTCTGCGGAGTGGATAATAAGCCACATCCATTCCGTTTCCCGATTTCGCCAAGTGGAATGGTCCCCCTTCTGCCCCCAGGAGC
This sequence comes from Chloroflexota bacterium, assembly GCA_016190815.1. Lineage (GTDB taxonomy): Bacteria > Chloroflexota > Dehalococcoidia > JACPPT01 > JACPPT01 > JACPPT01. Next base: position 42,227 of record JACPPT010000014.1, on the reverse strand, counting down.
TTTCTGGAAGGCGCAACCCAGGTTCACCTGGATCAATGGGATGGCTGGCAATAAACTCGCTGGCTGTAGTTAATTCCACAACGTCGCTCTGGCTCAAGCGCCTGAGCACTCCCTTAATCCACTCTACTCCTTCGAACCACCAGTGTCCAAAAAGCTCGGTGTCATAGGCCGCAACGATGATGCCGGACCTGCCTGTCCCTTGATGATACTCAGCGAGGCTTTCCTCTGCAAGGGAGGAGAAATGAGCTATGTGCTCATTGACACGCTCCGTTGCCTTTTCCGGCATGTAGTAGTCCTTCTGCCCCAAATCCAGGTGGCTCCCAGTTACCCGCCAGTATTGAAGGCCTGATGTGCCATCCTTCTTGTGGAACTCTCGATAATACGGGTCCCCCGGGTAGCCCCACTGAGCCGACCACACCTGCATTCCTGTTCTACTGTTTCGGCCTATCACAGCCACGGGTGAAGATCCCACACGGTAGGGCTGGTAGGTGCTCCTCTGAGTATCAACTAAAACAGTCCCAGGGCTGACCGCAATCTGGCAATGGTGCTCATATGGAACAACAGGCTCACCCCCTTCAACAGCATGGGTCTCGCTGAAAAATAGGGAGAGACCCTGCTCCGCAAGGAAGGTCTCAAGGCCTGCCCTGTATCCACATTCGGGAAGCCAGAAGGCTCTTGGTGCCCTGCCAAAGTGGCGGCGATATGTTTCCACCCCCATTTTTATCTGACCGTAGATAGAGGAGTCACGGGAAAGGAGGGGTAGGTAGCCGTGGGTGGCAGCACTGCCCGCTATTTCAACGAAGCCCTCGTCCTGGAGGCGCTTGAATGCTCCCACCAAATTCCATTGGTAGGCCTCCAGGCTCCGCAGTACGCCTTCGTATCGTTCCCCGTGTTGACTGGCGAGAAATGCCAGGCCGGACTCACCCCTCGCCGCAAAGCGCTTTTCATCTTGCTCAGCCCTCTGTGCCCTATCCTCCACGAAGGCCCCGATATTCCCCAGCACCATGGAGTCGTCAAGCTGTTCCAAAAGGACAGGAGTGATGCTGATGGTGAGCTTAAAGGGACACCCCTCTCTTCTCAATGCATAAAGGGCATCAAGGAGAGGAATGTATGTTCCAGAAACAGCCTCGTGAAGCCATTCTTCACCGTGAGGCCAGCGGCCAGCGCCACGACAATATGGGATATGGCTGTGCAGGACGAAGGTGAAAGCGCCCGGTTTCACACCCCCCTTGTCCCCTTTGTGAACTACGTTGGGGATACTATGACCTCCTCAAGCCTGCCAACGGTCTTCCCGCTGGCAACAAAATCGGTGGTGAAATCGCTCTCCCTCACTCCTGCGTTTATCTTGCAATTCCGCCCTATTCGTATTCCACCAGGAATTCTGACCTTCTTGCCCACGATGGTTATGCCGGAGTGCAGACTCCTAGGTTCGTCCTCGTTGGGGGTGTAGTCTTCGCTATAACCTATGCGGGTATCCTCTCCCACCAACACCTCTTTATCTATTATGGAGCGCCGGACAACAGATTTTTTCATTACTCTGACGTCGTCAAAAAGTATAGAGTCCTCCACCAGAACCCCCTCCTCCACCCTGACTCCTGGAGAGAGCACAGAATGTCGAACCTCTCCGTTGATGACACAACCGCTGCAAACAAGACTGTTGCTCACCTTCGCCTTGGGACCCAGCTTGGCTGGCGGCCTATCCTGAGACTGGGTCTTAACAGCATTCTCCGCATCCGCCAAATCTAGGGGGGAGTCGGGAGCAAGGAGTTCCATATTGGCTTCCCAGTAGGAGTCAATAGTGCCAACATCCCGCCAGTAGCCCCGGAACCTGTATCCATATATCTTCTTGCTACCCAGCATGCTGGGCACGATATCTCCCCCAAAATCATGGCCGGACTTTCTCTTAGCATCCCCAGCAAGGGCTTCAATAAGGCTTTGCTTTTTGAAAACGTATATGCCCATAGAAGCCAAATTGCTCTTGGGATGGGAGGGCTTCTCCTGAAAGTCCACCACCTTATCCTCGTCATCAAGAGCTATGATGCCAAAGCGTGATGCGTCCTTTGGTGGAACCCCCACAATTCCCACTGTTACATCGGCGTCCTTCAACCTGTGAAATGCCACCATGGTGTTATATTGCATCTTGTAAACGTGGTCGCCCGCCAGGATGAGGGCTTCTTCCACCTGACCCTCTTCAAGAAAATACGAATTCTGGTAGACTGCGTCTGCGGTCCCTTTGTACCAGTCTGAGTTCCTTCTGCCCGTAAAGGGCTGAAGAAGCGTTACTCCCCCTCTGGCCCTGTCCAGGTCCCACGGCCTGCCTATTCCTATGTGATCGTTGAGGGAGCGAGGCCGATATTGAGTAAGAACGCCAACCTTAAATATACCCGAGTTCACGCAGTTGCTCAGGGTGAAATCTATTATCCGATACTTGCCGCCAAAGATAACCGCAGGCTTTGCCCTCTCCGCAGAAAGTATGCTAAGCCTGTGTCCCTCGCCACCAGCCAGAATCATAGCGACTACTTTATTCATATAACACCTTCAAAACACCTTCGGTTGGCACTCGAGGAATCAAAAATTATTATAACACAACTGAAGCTTAAGAGAGATGGAATCAAGCATCTTCGGACTCAGGCATGGGAAACAACACAAATAAGCTCAGCAGCAGTGTATATCCTCTAAGCGATATAATAAGTAGGTTGGAGATAAGTTCTCAGGTATTAGAATGTCTTATATCCTTAGCAGGTTTTGAGGGATGGCAAAAAAGATTTTCATCACCGGGGCAACAGGTTTTATAGGGGGACGGCTGGCAGAACTTCTCGTTGAGAGGGGAGAAGAGGTAAAAACTCTGGTCAGGCCCACAAGCAACTTCCAGCGCCTCTCCAAGCTAGGGCTCCAAATAGTCCTGGGGGATATTCTGGAGCCGGACTCCTTCCGGAAGGTCCTCTCATCCTGTGAGGTTCTTTACCACTGTGCTGGCCTTGTAGCGCCCTGGTTACCAGATAAAAGGCTCTTCTATAAGGTCAACGCAGATGGCACAAGGAACGTCCTCAAGCTAGCCCTGGACTTGAATATTAGCAAGGTAGTTCATACCTCCAGTGTAGCCGCTATAGGACAAAGGGTAGGGGAGATAGGCACGGAGGAAACTCAGCACAGGGGTTACTTTTTCACAACCTATGAGCACTCCAAGTATATGGGCGAGCAGGTAGCGTGGGAGTTTTACAAGAACGGCTTGCCCGTGGTGGTGGTTAACCCTTCCACAGTATTCGGCCCAGCAGATCGCAACTTCGGCAGGCTGATAGACGCCTTTCTCAAGAGGCGAATTCCTGCCCTCCTTTCCCCCCAAGGCTACAGGGCGCTGGTGTTTGTGGACGATGTCGCTACAGGGCATATTCTGGCAATGGAGAAGGGGGAAGTTGGCCAGAGGTACATCCTTTCCTCAGCCAACGTTACAACAAGGGACTTCTTCAGCCTCCTCAGCAGGGCCTCTGGGATAGCAACACCCAAGCTCGTCATACCCCAGTGGCTGGCCTATACAGGACTCCGCTCAGCCGAGCTTCTCCTGCCTGTTTTAGGCATACGCCCTCCACTTTCATCGGAATGGGTTAGGGGTGGGGGCCGCGGCGCTCGCTTTGATGGCACAAGGGCCTCCCGGGAACTGGGACTTGTCTATACTCCGTTAGAGGAGGCTCTGTCCAGAACAGTCTCCTGGTACAAAGCCAGGCTTCGGGAGAAAGAACTCTAGATTCATTCCCAAAGACGACAGAACTTTTGAATGGGCCTTGCTCTGAGCTTGACTCGCCTCAGTATAAAGGATAAACTCCAATCGGCCTCAAAAATACCGTGAAAAGGAGCACCCAATGAGAAAGAACACAGCCAAGGAGAAACTAAAGGCCGGGGGCACTATTTTAGGTATTATGTCCAATATCCCCTCTGCTGCCGTGGTGGAGGTGATAGGTTACCTAGGATACGACTTTCTCATCATTGACGCAGAGCACACCTCCATGGGGATAGAGACCTGCGAGAGAATGGTACAGGCAGCAGACGTGGCAGGCATTCCTGCTCTAATCAGGGTAGCACAGAAAGAGCGCCAGGTCATTCTACGCCACCTTGACATAGGCTCCTTAGGAGTGCAAATACCCCACGTCAATACCAAGGCGGATGCCCGCCTGGTGGTAGATTCCGTAAAATACACTCCTGTGGGGGACCGGGGGTTTGCAGGGGGTATTCGAGCCTCTGGCTACGGGCTAAAGGGGACTCCTGGCGAGTACGTGAAAATGGCCAATGAAGAAACGCTTGTAGTAGTTCAGATTGAGACTGTGCAGGCATCAAAGAACATCTCGGAGATACTCACCGTCCCAGGGATCGACGTGTTCTTTATTGGCCCCACAGACCTGTCCACCTCTATGGGCTATCCGGGTCAGACAACCCATCCAGAAGTTCTGGAGCTAATCCAGAAATTGGCCAAGGAAATTCGAGCCGCAGGAAAAGCAGCCGGAACCGTCGCCAGAAATATAGATGACCTGAAAAGGTGCAAGGAATGGGGGTTCCAGTACATAACCCAGGGGGCGATGCAACTACTGATCCGGGGCGGAAGAGCCAACCTGCAAGAGGCAAGGGAAATCTTCAAGTAAAGAGAGTTCAGGGGGGCGAAGCCCCCCTGAGGCCTTCTTATATAGGCGGGTGGAAACTAAAAGGCGCTTCTTCGACTGAATCTCAGAATGGAAGTTGAGCACCCAGCCCCTTGGCCTTGGCAAGCTCGTATGTCCTAATGCCAACAGCAACGTCCCATGTAGCCATACCATGACACTTAAACAGCGTTATGTCGCTCGCCTTCTGGCGAGCCTTCACCCTCCCTGAAACCACATCGGCCAGCTCATAGACCTGCCCCCAGTGTATTATGCCGCGCTCGATGGGATGTAGAAGATCCCCGCTCTCTATCTTGGCCTGGTCCTTGTGCTCCACCACAACTATGCTGCTGCGCCGAACAGTCGCCTCGTCTATCTCCCGACGGGCCAGGTCCGCGGTGCCCATCCCTGTAACGTGGGTGCCCTCCTCCAGCCATTCACCTTTCAGCACAGGCTCCCGTGAGGTGGTGGAGGTAACCACAATGTCGGAGCCCTTGACCGCCTCTTCCGCGCTATCAACGGGAAGCACCTCAATACCCAAAGCCTTGCTCATTTCGCGGGAATAAGCCTTTCTTTTTTCAGGGACTGTGTCATAGGCCTTGACAGCCTTGATCCCCCTTACAGCACAGACAGCCTCTAGCTGGGTTTTGGCCTGATAGCCGGAACCTATAATGCCCACGGTTCGAGCATTTTGCCGGGCCATGTATTTGGCTCCGACGCCTGTTGCCGCTCCCGTTCTGAGCTGGGTCAGGCGGTCAGCCTCCATAATTGCGAGAATCTCCCCGGTTTGCGTGCTGTGAACCACCACCAGAAACCTTCTCCGGGTATCGCTCACAGCGACGGATTTATAGCCCATGGCTCCCATTTGAGGAACCGCAGCTATCATCATGTTCAAGGCACCCAGGGGAAAGCGGGCACGACATCTGGGGACGTTGACAGCGGTGCCCTCGGCCTGCTGTTTTAGAGCCTCCTCAACAGCTTTCAAGCACTCCTCCATTGTCAGAACCTTCTCAACATCCTGCTCCCTGAGAAAAATTGCCATTAGACCCTCCTTTCATAAATTGACCGATATAAGATACCAGCTTAAAGCTCAATGACCACCTTTATATCATCGCGCCTTCGCCCCAGTGCCTGGGCAAAATCCCCCAGGGGGAACCTGCGAGTTATCATCTTTGCAAGGAGACCAGGCCACCTTTTCTCCATTTCCTTCATGTGTTCTATTCCACGCTCCCAGTCTATCTTGCTGGCGTTGACGCTCCCAAAGCTTACCTTGTTGCCCAGAACCATCGAAAGGTTGAGAGCATCTGATGGTACCTCCAAATGTTTTTCTCCAGACGATACGCTTGTAAGGCATATGATACCATTGTTGCCGAGAATGCCCATAGCCTGAAAAGCAACGAAGCTGCTCCCCGTGGCCTCGAATATTATATCGATATTGCCAATCTTTCGGGGTATCTGCTGGATGGGGTTCTCATTAACGTCTACATAGGTCGCGCCCATGACCTCGGCAAGTTGTGCCTTATAGTTCCCCCTAGGACCTGTAGCCAGGGTGAAGGTTCGCAGACCCTTGAGGCACAGGAGGGCTGTGGCGAGAAGCCCAATAGGCCCTGCTCCCAGCACCAGGGCATTCTTTGGCTCCCAGACCAATCGCTCCTGAATCTTGAAGGCCTGACGGAGGACCTTCTCCACAATGCTCAAAGGTTCCATCAAAACAGCCACGCCCTGGATGTCAGCAGTCACCTTCACCAGATATTGAGGCTTCTCCACAAAGTATTCAGACATAAAACCATGAAGGCCTTTTATGCCCCGTTCCTTGTACTCACCTGTCAGGCACATGTCTGGTTCTCCCCTTTGACAATTGATACAGGAGTCGGGACGCCTCACTGTGGCAACCACATAATCGCCTGGAGTGAACCCTCTTGCATCCCGTCCCACAGCCTCGATGTGCCCCAAAGACTCATGCCCTAAAATAAGATAGTCCGCACCCTCCGGTGACTCACCGTAGTATCCCTGCACAATCTCCAAATCGGTGCCACAGATACCCACCCTCACAGTTTTCACCAGAACCTCGTCGGCCTCGGGGGAGGGCGTCTTCACATCCGCAATCCTGAAGCTATTCCTCTTTTTAGGTGTTACAGCTAGAGCTTGCATATGGACATCCTGTGCTTCATATCTTTTAGTATACTCCTTTACTTTTGCGGCTGAGCCAGGATACCTGTATCTGAACAGGATGACAGAGGGAATGGGCTTGCAGTTGACAATGAGTACATTGTATTCTTAGGATGCCTTAGGCGTATACCTGCGAGGGATGTATGGACAGGATAACCACAGTGACCTTCGATCTATGGCAGACCCTGGTAACGGACCCCAGGGAGCGCGCAGAGCAAAGGGTCGCTCTACGCATTGATGGCGTATGGAAGGCCCTCAAGGAGGAGGGCTTTGGCATTCCCATTGAAAGGGTGCAGAGAGGCTATGCCGAGGCCTACCAAATCCTGTGGGAGATCCAGTCGAAAGAATACGACATAACCATCAGGGAGCAGTTGGAAAACCTCCTCAATCTCATCGACGACGGCCTTTTGCCCAGGCTCAGCCCGCAGACCTTGGAGAAGATAACGTCTGCTTACATCAATGTTATATTTGCACTGCCTCCCTATGTAACAGATGGGGCGCCCGAAACTCTCAGCCTCCTTAAAGAACGGGGATACAAGCTGGGGCTTATCTGCAACACAGGGGCTACTCCCGGCTCTGCGGCCCGAAGGCTCCTCGAGCAGCAAGGCACAGCCCGCTATCTCAGCGTTATGACCTTCTCCAACGAGGTCGGGCTCTGCAAGCCAGCTTTGGGGATATTCCTAGAGACCCTGAGGCAACTGGGGGCCACCCCAGAGGAGTCTGTGCACGTAGGAGACCACCCCACAATCGATGTAGCAGGTGCTAAGAGGGCTGGCATGAAGGCTATACTCTTAGAGACCCCCACTGAGCGGGAGATCCCTGTGGAGCCTGACGCCAGGATAAAAAACCTTTCCGAACTGCTGGAGGTGCTGAATAGTTTACCCATTTAGCCAGAGGATGCTATTAGGCATCTCAGGGCCGAAAACAGCAATTGACCCCCGTAGGGCAGGTTTCTCAACCTGCCCGCCCGCGACGGTTGAGTTAGGAAACCCAACCTACAGATTCAATCGCTATTTTTGAGTCAGGGTAGCCTTGGTTGATAGAAAGCAAAATTATTATTAGAATGATATGATAAAACTCTTTATGTTATGGAGTACCTCTTGGAGAAGCTAAGGATCTTATACACCCGCGAGCTGATAAAGAGGACTGTGGAAAGCCTCGCCCGGGAGATAAGGCGAGACTACGGGGGGCATAATCTAATTCTCTTAGGTGTTCTCAAAGGGTCCTTCATCTTCCTCGCTGACCTAGCAAGAGCCTTGGATATGCCGGTTGAGATAGATTTCGTTGGCCTTTCAAGCTATGGAGCAGGCACCCAAACCTCGGGAAGGATAAAGATAACCCACAGGCTACATACGCCAATCCGAGGCAGGGACGTTCTAGTGGTGGAAGATATCGTGGATACTGGCCTCACCACGTCCTTTCTGCTGAGCCATCTGGCTCGCAAAAGGCCATCCTCTCTCAAGCTATGCACCCTTCTAGACAAGCCCTCCCGTCGAAGGGTAGAGGTTCACATTGACTACCTGGGATTCACTGTACCTGATAAGTTCATCGTGGGGTATGGTACAGACTGGGATGAGAAATACCGCCATTTACCTGACATACGCATCGTTGAAGGGGTGAAATTGTGAACCTTCAGAACCTGATAAAAGTTGCCACGGGCGAGATGCCCGCTGATCTCATTCTCGCCAACGCCCAAATAATAAACACCTTTACAGCGGAGATAGAGAAAGGGAATGTCGCCATATACCGCGGCCGCATCGCAGGAATTGGAGACTATCGTGATGGGAAAGAGACCATCGACCTTGGGGAAAAATACCTGGCACCGGGCCTGATAAACGGACACACACACCCGGAAAGCTCTATGCTCAACATAGACCAGTACGCCCTTGCTCTTGTTCCCAGAGGCACTACCTCGGTGGTCACGGACTTTCATGAGATAGCCAATGTGTGCGGGCTTAGAGGACTGAAGCAAATGCTAGACTGGGCCAGAAGGCTTCCCATTGACTTCTTCCTGATGGTGCCACCCTGTGTTCCAGCCACTTCCCTGGAGACTGCCGGCGCTGAGGTTACTCCAGAAGACATACGCAAGGCTCTGCGCTGGAAGAACACTATAGGACTGGGGGAGATGATGAACTTTCCAGGGCTCCTCGCCGGGGACAAGGGAGTCCTCCAGAAGATCACCATGGCCGGAGGAAGACTCAGAGATGGCCATGCCCCAGGCCTTGGCGGGAAGAGCTTAAATGCCTACCTTTCCGCAGGAATCGGCTCCTGCCACGAAACCACCGCTCTCGAAGAGGGAAGGGAAAAGCTCCGACGCGGTATGCACCTGATGATACGAGAGGGCTCCTCTGAGAAAAACCTGGAGACCCTCCTCCCCCTGGTGAACGATAACACCTACAGACGCTGCATCCTGGTGGTGGACGACCGAAGCTGTGTTGACCTCCTCTCCGATGGAGACATCGACGCCGTGGTCAGAAAGGCCATAAAACTGGGGTTGCCTCCCCTAAGAGCCATCCAGATGGCCACCATAAATCCTGCTGAATATTTCCGCCTACCGTACCTGGGAGCGGTGGCGCCGGGCTATTTTGCGAACCTCATAGTGCTGGGTGACATCTCCAGATTCCAAACGGAGATGGTTTTCTACCGAGGCCGCCTTGTGGCTAGAGAAGGGAAACCCCTGTTTCCCCCTTCCTCTCCCGCCAGCGGGGAGATGACCCGCACCATGAGGGTAAAGCCCTTCGGCATCGAGGCTCTGGCACTAGCGTCTTCCAACACTACGCTCCCGGTCATTGAACTTGTCCCCCATCAGATAATAACCAAGTTCAGACAAGAGAGACCCAAAAGGGACAACAGCCTTGTTTTGCCAGACCCCGAGAGAGACATCCTAAAGCTTGTGGTAGTGGAAAGGCACAAGGCCACAGGCAACATAGGCCTGGGCCTTGTGAAAGGCTTTGGACTCAAGAAAGGGGCACTCGCCTCCTCTGTAGCCCACGATTCCCATAATATTGTGGCGGTGGGAACCAATGACAGAGATACATACATAGCCATCAAAGAGGTGGAACGGCTTGGCGGGGGATTGGTGGTAGCAAACGGCAAGACTCTGAAAGCCCTTGCCCTGCCTATGGCAGGCCTTCTGTCTCAGGAACCTCTGGAGAACGTAGCTGCAAACTTACGCGATCTGGAGAGAGCGGCGGTAGAGCTGGGGGTACGAGTCCCTTCTCCATTCACAATCCTGTCCTTTCTGGCCTTGCCTGTCATTCCAGAGCTCAGGCTTACAGATAAGGGGCTTGTGGATGTAGTTAAAGGCGCATTTCTCCCTAAAACTAGCGATTGACCTGTAAGTGGCCGTGACACAGACTACTGAACACCCCCAGATTCACATTTCCCCTTCTCCAGCAGGAGAAGGGGGCAGGGGATGAGGTATCAGTTCACTCCAGGGGTGAATCATAGGGGAAACCCGCTGAGCATGAACCCAACCAGCATCATACGGGTGAAGCTGGGTAAAGCTGAATCGCTGATTTCGGGTTTCTCTCTGAATCTTGACAATGTCTCAAAGCTGGGGTAGTATTTAATACAAATTTAATAAAGTCAGCGCTCTTATCAAGAGTGGTGGAGGGACTGGCCCAGTGAAGCCCAGCAACCGGTCCCAGATGACTTAGGTCTTACGGGACACGGTGCCAAGTCCGACCCCAAATTTTGGGGGCAGATGAGAGAAAAGCTTTGTGCCGGACTTCTCTTGAAAGAGAAGTTTTTTGTTCTCTAGACACTTATAGTCAAGGAATATGTTGAAACCTATCGAGAGAATACACAACTTGAAAGCTATAGAGTGGGTAAACGACAGGGTGAGACTCATTGACCAGACGAAGCTGCCTGGGGAGTTGGTCTACCTGGAACTCTCCGACTACCGGGAGCTTGTCTCAGCCATTAAGGAGATGCGCATTCGAGGTGCTCCTGTATTAGGGGTCGCTGCCGCCTATGCAGTCGCTCTCGGGGCAAAAGCCATTGAAAATGGTAGCCGTGAGGGACTCCTGATGGAGATGAAGAAGGTGTACCAAACCATCGTCTATGCTCGCCCAACGGCTGTCAACATAAAGTGGGCTGTAGAGAGGATGCGAAAGGTGGTGGAGGACACAAAAGACGTATCAAAGATCAGGTTGGCCCTTGTTGCCGAGGCTAAGAAAATAGAGGCAGAGGACGAGGAGGCCAACAGGAGCTTGGCACGCCTTGGTGCCCAACTTGTTCAGGATGGCGGAACGGTCCTCACCCACTGCAACACAGGCGCTCTGGCCACAGCCGGCTACGGCACCGCCTTGGGCATAGTCCGGGCAGCATGGGAAAGCGGCAAGAAACTCAAGGTTTTCGCCACGGAGACGAGGCCTTTTCTTCAAGGCGCTCGCCTGACAGCCTGGGAGCTTCTAAAGGAGGGCATACCTGTAACGCTAATCACTGACTCCATGGCGGGGCATTTCCTCTCCAGAGGGTGCATCAACTGCGTCATAGTGGGAGCCGACAGGATTGCGGCCAACGGAGACGTGGCCAACAAGATTGGCACCTATACACTGGCTGTGCTGGCCAGGGAGAACAGGGTTCCATTCTACGTGGCAGCACCCACCAGCACCATCGACCTATCCATACCCTCAGGGGAAGGCATCCCCATTGAGGAGCGACCGCCAGAGGAGGTCACCCATATTGGAAGGGTCCTTCTTGCTCCGGAGGGGGTAGAGGTGAGGAACCCCGCCTTCGATATAACGCCCAACAAGTACGTGTCCGCAATAGTAACTGAAAAAGGGGTAATAAGAGCACCCCTTGGGAAAGGGCTCAGCAAGATCTTCAAGGAGGGTAAAGGTGGCTGAGGCCAAGATAGGCATCATTGGGGGAAGCGGCCTTTACGATATAGATGGAATGACCAACGTAGAGGAGGTCAACATAAAAACCCCTTTCGGGGAGCCCAGCGATTCCATCGTTCTGGGCACACTGGAGGGGCAAAGGGTTGCTTTCCTCCCCAGGCACGGCAGGGGCCATCGGACAAGCCCTACTGAAATACCAGCAAGAGCCAATATATTCGCCCTGAAGTCCCTGGGGGTTGAAAGGATAATATCCGTGAGCGCTGTCGGAAGCCTTAAAGAGGAAATGCGCCCCCTTGACCTTCTCATCCCCAACCAGCTCATAGATCGCACCAAGAGTAGGGTGAACACCTTCTTTGGTGATGGGCTTGTCGTTCATGCTGCTTTCGCGGAGCCTTTCTGCCCCGACTTAAGTGACATCTTGTATAATGAGGCAAAGGCTGTAGCTCCAAGAGTCCACAAGGGTGGGACCTATGTGGTTATGGAAGGCCCCCTTTTCTCAACTAAAGCCGAATCCCACCTCTACCGCTCCTGGGGAGCAAACGTGATTGGAATGACCGCCCTGCCCGAGGCCAAGCTAGCCCGAGAGGCCGAGATATGCTACGCTACCCTGGCCTGCGTTACAGACTACGACTGCTGGCACGAAGGGCATGAATCGGTAACGGTGGAGATGGTTATCGCCAACCTTCAGAAAAACGTAGCAAACTCCAAGAAGATAATCAGGAGCGTTGTGGCTGCTCTGCCAGAAAAAAGGGGCTGTCAGTGCCCCAGGGCACTGGAGAACGCCATAATCACAGCAAGAGATCGTATACCACCCAAGGCAAAGAAGGATTTATCCATACTTATCGGTAAATATGTAAAATAAATAAGGGGAAGTGTAAGATGACGACCAAGAGGTTCGAAAAGGATATGACTCAAGAAAAGGGCGTAAGGCAGGAGCCAGGTGAGCCTTTCAAGAGGATAGAGGTTGATGTTGCCAAGAAGATGATTGAGCGGGGAGGAGTCCAGGTGGTGGATGTCCGCAGACCCGATGAATATGTGACCGGCCATATAGAGGGTTCCACACTCATCCCGGTGGACGACCTCTTCACCAGAGTCGGGGAGCTGAGCGAAACCGATGACCTCATCTTCGTGTGTGAAATGGGGGTAAGAAGCGCCCTCGCTTGCGAAATAGCCGCCGTGGTGGGCCGAACGAAGCTTCACAACATGGAAAAGGGCATGAAGGAGTGGATATCCCGGGACTATCCCATCGAGAAATAGCCAAACGAGCCTTCTTCACAACAGGAGGCCCGGGAGTTGGCAAGACCACCCTAATTATGGAGGCCGTGAAGTTCTTGGGAAAACGTTGCGATGGCTTCTTTACCGAGGAGATGCGAAGCCACGGGGTAAGGGAGGGATTCAGAATAGTGTCCCTCGATGGCAATAAGGGGACGTTGGCCCACGTGGGCCTCCCCTCGTCACATCGTGTAGGAAAATACGGAGTGGACGTGGAGTCACTGGACAGAGTTGGCGTTGCTGCTATTAGGAGCGCAACAGATGAAAAGGACATCGTCGTTGTTGACGAGGTGGGTAAAATGGAGCTTGCATCTGTGGCTTTTCGCTCCGCCCTCCTTGATGCTTTGGAGAGCGGGAAAAACGTGATGGGAACCATAATGCTGGCATCTCATCCTTTCGCCGACGCTATAAAGGGCCGCCCGGATGTAGAGGTGGTACTCCTCACAAGGGCAAACTCTGAGGAGGTCAAAGGAAAGCTCCACAGGTGGCTAGAGCTTTCACGTGAAACCCCAGCTCACGAGTGAGGTAATAGATGAACAAAAGAAAAAGAGTGGCTTCACTGAAACACAGGCACAGGAGGCAAAAGCTGGAGGCTAGGAGAAAGGCCCAGGCCCAAGTCCAACCCCAGAAAACCCGCGTCGTCCAGAAAACCCGCGTAGTCCAGAAAACCCGCGTCGCAAAGCCGCGGCCCTCTTCTTCAAGCAGAACTTCAAAAGCAAAGGCAAGCGATGCCAAAGCTACCCCCACTAGTTGAGGCGCTCCTTCAACCACAAGCGTATCCAGAGGAGGTACATAAAGTAGACCTCCTCCAGACGCATATTTCCTATGTGTTTCTTGCCGGTGACTACGTTTACAAGGTCAAGAAGCCGGTGAACTTTGGGTTTCTAGACTTTGGCACTCTGGAGAAGCGCAGATTCTATTGTCAGGAAGAGGTGCGTTTGAACCAGCGCCTCAGCCCAGATATGTACCTGGGGATTGCCAGAATAACCCTGGAGAAAGGGGCTTTCTCCATCGAAGGCAGAGGCGAGGTGGTGGAATACGCTGTTAAGATGCGCAGGCTGCCCCAAGAGCAAATGCTGGATGGGCTTCTCAGTCGTGATGAGGTCTCCTTTGAGACGATGAGGAGAATCGCAGAGAAGATCGCCGAATTCCACAGCAGGGCTGAGACCAACGACAGAATAGCCACCTTTGGTCAGACCAAGACCGTCGGCCTGAACATCGAGGAGAACTTCAACCAGGTGAAGAGGTATACAGGTGTAACCATTCCGAAGGAAAAATACGAGGTCATCAGGAAATACGCCCTGGACTTCATGGATGAAGAGGCCTCCCTCTTTGCCAAGCGCATAAGGGATAAAAAGATCAAGGACTGCCACGGAGACCTGCACACCGCCAGTATATGTGTTGCCAACAGAATCTATATTTTCGACTGCATTGAGTTCAACGAGAGATTCAGGTATTGTGATGTAGCCTCGGATCTGGCTTTCCTTGCCATGGATCTGGAGTTTCACGGGAGAAAAGACCTCTCCAACTACCTTGTCGAGGTCTATCTAGAAAAAAGTGCTGACCTCGACCTCCCCAAGCTCCTTCCCTTTTATAAGTGCTACCGAGCATATGTTCGTGGGAAGGTGGGTAGCCTGAGCCTGGATGACCCGCACCTGCCTGAGGGCGAGAGACAGGCCTCCCTGCAAAGGGCAAGAAAATACTTTGACCTGGCGTATTCTTATACTTTCCCTGAAGTGAAAACCCTTTTCATAACCGCGGGCCTTATCGGCACGGGCAAGACAACCCTGGGAGAGGGACTGGCAAGGAGAATGGGGCTTGAATTGATCTCCTCAGACGTCGTGCGCAAGGAGCTGGCCCAAAGGACCCCGCAGGAGCACAGGTCCGAGGGCTTTGAGGAGGGCATATACTCAAAAGAGTTCTCTCGCTATACATACAATGAAATGTTTCGAAGAGCCAGGGGCCTTCTGGAAAAAGGGGAGTCGGTGATTTTGGACGCATCCTTTCAGCGACAGGAAGACAGAAAGGCCACGATAGTGCTAGCAAACGAGACCGGCGCTGATTTGAAGATCATTGAGTGCGTCTCCACCGATTACTATGTGAAGGAACGCCTGGGGCGCAGGCTGGAAGAAGGATACTCCCCCTCTGACGGCCGCTGGGAAATCTACCTAGAACAGAAGAAAGTATTCGAACCCCTGACAGAGGTTCCCGACGATGCGCACATCGTTCTGGATACCTCCGGCGCAAAGGAAGAGGTTCTGCTGAGGGCCCTGGAGCAGCTCGGCAAAAAAGATATCACCCAAAAAAGGAAGTTGAATGTCTGAAAGAATAAGAGGAGGCGTAAAAGACCCCTCGCTGGCGGCAGAGGGCGTACTGCGCATAGAGTGGGCTGCCAGGGAGATGCCAGTGTTGCGCCTCATTAGAGACAGATTTACCCAGGAGAAACCCCTGAAGGGCATTAGAATAGCTGGCTGCCTTCATATCACCACCGAGACTGCCAATCTCGCCCTTGTCCTCAAAGATGGCGGGGCACAACTGACCTTTTGCGCCAGCAACCCCCTCAGCACCCAGGACGATGTTGCTGCTGCCCTGGTTTCGGAATACAGCATCCCTACCTACGCCATCAAAGGCGAGGATGACAGCACCTACTACAGCCACATAAAGTCAGCGCTGGAGATAAAACCGCACATAACACTGGACGACGGGGCTGATCTTGTCGCATGCATCCACAAGGAGCGAACAGAGCTGCTCGGCAACATCTTAGGTGGAACAGAGGAGACAACCACAGGCGTGATCAGGCTCAAGAGCATGGCAAGGGAAAACAAGCTTCGCTACTCCATAATAGCAGTGAACGAGGCGGAAACCAAGCACCTCTTCGATAATCGGTATGGGACAGGCCAGAGCACCATAGACGGGATAACCAGGGCCACCAACTTTCTTTGGGCCGGCAAAAACGTGGTTGTCTGCGGATATGGCTGGTGCGGGCGCGGGGTGGCAATGAGAGCCCGGGGAATGGGCGCCCAGGTCACAGTTACAGAGGTGAACCCCGTCCGGGCGTTGGAAGCGGTTATGGACGGGTACAGGGTCATGCCAATGAGAGATGCCTCCCAAATAGGCGATATCTTTGTAACCGTTACAGGCGGCATTAACGGCATCGATAAAGAGCATTTCACACTTATGAAGGATGGCGCCATCCTTGCCAACAGCGGGCATTTCAATGTCGAGATAAACATCAAGGCCCTGGAGGAAATGGCAGTAAACAAGCGCCAGGTGCGACCGTATGTAGAAGAGTATACTCTTCCCAAGGGAAAACGGCTTAACCTCCTGGGTGAGGGAAGGCTGATAAACCTGGCAGCCGCCGAAGGCCATCCAGCCAGTGTCATGGACATGAGCTTCGCCAACCAGGCCCTCTGCGTGGAGTACCTGGCAAAAAGAGGCAAGCCTCTCTCGCGCGGCGTCTATCCTGTCCCCAGAGAGATCGACGAAGAGGTCGGGCACCTAAAGCTGAAGTCCATGGGGGTAGCCATAGACACCCACACAGAGGAGCAGAAACGATATCTATCAAGCTGGGAAAGCGGGACATGAGCACCCCTTCCCTGAAGTAGAAGCACTTATTAGAGACGAATTTATCTTCCGAAGGGGAAATGCCCTTAATAATTTTTGAATAAGGAGGAAAGGGGGAACAATGGGCCACACTTTTATGACATCGCCGTCCTATCTATTCACATCGGAGTCAGTCACCGAGGGACACCCTGACAAGCTGTGCGACCAGATTTCCGATGCTGTCCTCGACGCCATAATAGGCAGGGATGCCGCGGCCAGGGTGGCGTGCGAAACATGCACAACAACGGGCCTAATTGTGGTAATGGGCGAGATAACCTGCGACTGCTACGTGGACATACCCAAGATTATTCGAGACACAATTCGCGACGCCGGCTACACCCGATCCGAATACGGGTTTGACTTCGAAAGCTGCGGGGTTGCCGTCTCCTTAAAGGAGCAGTCCAAGGACATAGCCATAGGCGTAGACCACTCTATAGAGGCAAAAGAAAAAGGGATGACCTACAACAACAACGCCAACTTCGACAAGATCGGGGCTGGCGACCAGGGCATGATGGTGGGCTTTGCATGCAACGAAACACCCGAACTGATGCCTCTTCCCATATCCCTGGCTCACAAACTCTGCCGGCGCATGGCCGAGGTGAGGAAGGAGGGGACCCTACCCTATCTGCGCCCCGACGGGAAGTCGCAGGTCACCATCGAATACTGCCGGGGCATTCCCCAGCGTGTGGACACTGTGGTTGTCAGCGCCCAGCACGACCCAGGCATAAGCCACGAGGTCATTAAGAACGATCTGATGGAGAACATAATTCTTCCTGTTGTCCCAAAGGCCTTGCGGGACAAAAGAACAAAATACTACATCAATCCCACCGGGCGTTTTGTCGTCGGAGGGCCTGTTGCAGACACGGGGCTCACAGGCCGAAAAATCCTGGTGGATACCTATGGAGGCATGGCAAGACACGGGGGCGGTTGCTTCTCCGGCAAAGACCCCACGAAGGTAGACCGTTCTGGTGCCTACGCAGCCAGGTACATAGCCAAGAACCTGGTGGCGGCAGGCCTCGCAGAAAGACTGGAGATCCAGGTATCTTATGCCATCGGAGTCGCTCACCCGGTATCCCTCTCCATCGAAACCTTTGGCACCGCCAAAGTTGACGACGAGGTCATATTGGAACTCGCAAAAAAGCACTTTGACCTCCGCCCAGCCGCTATAATAGAACACCTGCAACTCCGGAGGCCAATATACAAACCAACAGCATGCTACGGCCACTTTGGACGGGAAGACCTGAGCCTCCCCTGGGAGAAGACCGACAAGGTAGCCGCTCTCAGAGCTGAGGCCGGCCTGAAGGTCATCGGAGGAAGAGAGGCTGCGTCTTAGGCATCCTGACTTTCTGGGGGTGCGATTTGAAGGCAGTCATCCTTGTGGGGGGCGAGGGCACTCGCCTGCGCCCTCTCACCTGCAATATCCCAAAGCCTATGGTGCCCATACTGAACAGGCCCTTCCTGGAACATGTGGTCGAATACCTCAGGGGACATGGAGTTCGGGAGTTGTTTTTGGCACTCTGCTACATGCCCGATAAAATCCAGAAGCACTTCGGCGATGGCAGAGGTTTCGGGATTAGTATAACCTATGCCATGGAGGAGTCCCCCCTGGGGACGGCCGGCGCAGTTAAGAATCTGGAGGAGCATCTGAACGATACCTTTTTTGTCCTGAATGGTGACACTTTCACCGACCTGGACCTCTCGGCTATGCTTGCCTTCCATAAACAAAGGAAGGCCAGGGCCACAATAGCCGTGACGCCGGTCGAGAACCCGACCGTATATGGAGTAGTGGAGACCAACAGTCAAGGAGAAGTGCACCGTTTTGTGGAGAAACCCAGTTGGGAGGCCGTAACCACCAATATGGTGAACGCCGGATGCTATTTACTGGAGCCGGAGCTATTGCAGCACATACCCCCCAGGACCTATTTCATGTTCGAATACGGGCTTTTCCCCGCCTTACTCAAGCTGGGCACCCCGCTCTATGCATACCCTTCAAGGGGCTACTGGATAGACATAGGGACGCCCCAGAAATACCTTCAGGTGCATAAGGACTTGCTGCTCAGCAAAGCTATAGCTAAGATATTGGGAGAGCCAACCCATAAGACAGTATGGCTGGGCGAGGGTTGTCAAATTCACTCCACGGCAGAAGTGAGTGGACCAGTACTGCTGGGAGAGGGATGCGTTTTGGGCCCTAGAAGCCGCATAAAAGGCCCCGCTGTCCTGGGGCCTGGCTGCATCATGGGTGAGAGCTCTTCTGTGGAGGAGGCCGTCTTATGGAGGGGGGTCAGAATAGGGAAAGGCGTCAATATTCGAAAATGTGTTGTCGGGGAGAATGCCTCCATAGGGGACTCAGCGTGGATTATTGAAGGGCCTGTTATAGGCGATAACGCGTCTGTGGGCAGCGGCAACAAGCTCAAGAATGACTTTATACTCTGGCCCGGAAAGACTCTGAAGCCCGACTCCATATCCTTTTAGGTGACAGGTGAAATGCCCATAAGATTTGGCACCGACGGCTGGCGAGGCATAATAGCTCAGGACTTTACCTTCGAGAATGTCAAGGCATGCGCACAAGGCTTGTCCGATTACCTGTTGGAAAGTGGAGCAGAGCAGCGTGGGTTAGTTGTTGGATACGACACTCGATTCGCCTCCGAGAACTTCGCCCAGACGGTAGCCGAGGTAACAGCGGGGAACGGCATAAAAACCTACCTTTGCGATGGCCCGGCTCCAACCCCTGTAGTAAGCTACAGCATAGTAGAGAGGAAAACGGCTGGCGCAGTCATAATCACCGCAAGCCACAACCCAGCCATCTGGAACGGGTTCAAATACAAGTCCGAGTATGCAGGAAGTGCATCTACAGAAGAAATAGAGGCCCTGGAATCCCGGATAAGCAAAACCCTCACCAGAGGAAAGACCATCTCCATTCCAATAGAGCAGGGTTTGAAGCAGGGCGTTATCGAATACGTGGACCCAGTGCCCCCGTACCTCGATCACGTAGTGGGACTGCTCGACCTGCCAAGCATAAGAAAAGCTGGCCTGAAGGTTGCTGTGGACTCCATGTATGGTGCAGGAGCCGGCTACTTTGTGAAGCTCCTCTCCGGTGAAGCCACTCAACTAGAGGAGATTCACGGTGAGCGCAATCCCCTCTTTCCAGGGATGAAACAGCCAGAGCCCATAGCTCAGAATCTCACCCAGCTTTCTGCTCTTGTCAAACAGACCAGGGCCGATATTGGCCTGGCGACAGATGGCGATGCCGACAGAATCGGCATCGTGGACGAAAACGGCTCTTTCGTTACTCCTCTCCAAACCTTCGCCCTCCTCGCCCTTTATCTCCTGGATGTCAGAAACGAGCGAGGCGCTATTGTCAAGACCATCACAACAACGCAGATGCTCTACAAGCTTGGTGAACTCTATAACGTCCCCGTCTTTGAGACTGGCGTGGGATTCAAATACGTTGGACCGCTCATGCTCCGAGAAAATGCCTTAATAGGCGGAGAGGAAAGCGGAGGCTTTGGCTTCAGAGGGCACATACCGGAAAGAGACGGCCTTCTAGCAGGGCTTTATTTCCTGGACCTCATGGTCAAGCTGAAAAAGACTCCCTCGGAGCTTGTGCGGTATCTATACGAAAAGGTCGGGCCGCATTTTTACAGCAGGGTTGATGTCAGGTTTCACGAAACTCAAAGACGAGAGATAATAGCCAGGCTTTCCAAGGAGAGGCCTCCTGCTCTTGATGAAACACCCGTATCCAGAGTGGATACCATCGACGGTTTTCGGTACACTCTCAAGGACGGCACATGGCTCCTTATACGTTTCTCAGGAACAGAGCCTCTTCTTCGCATCTACGCTGAAAGCGATAGCCCAGAGAGGGTAGAGAGGCTCCTCTACCTGGGCAAGAGGCTGGCTGGGGTATAGGATATGTTAAACCTCGACGACCCGTCAGTTTATGAAAGGCTTGACCCATCCAGGATGAGACTCCGCATCGGGGGGTTGCCCCGCCAGTGCGCTGAGGCATGGGAAAGGGCGAAAAACTTCAGACTGCCCGAAGACTACAGACGGGTAGAGAGGGTAGTGGTTCTTGGAATGGGAGGCTCAGCTATCGGAGGCGACCTGCTTGGGGACCTGGTCACATTGGAGAGTGGCCCCTTAGTATGGACACAGCGAGATTACACCGCGCCCCCCTTCGTGGATGACAAAACCCTGGTCATCGCGTCGAGCTACTCGGGTCAGACCGAAGAGACCCTTGCCTCATTCCAGCATACCGTGAATACTAAGGCAAAGAAGGTCGTCATCACCGGTGGTGGAAAGCTTGGCTCCCTGGCCCGGGAGCACGGCATACCCGTCTTCCCCATTGAGTATGCAGGCGAACCTCGTTCCGCCCTGGGCCACATCTTTTTGCCCATGCTCTGGATCGCGCAGGGACTGGGTCTTATCTCAGATAAGTCAAGGGACGTGAAGGAAACGGTGAGAGTCCTGGATGAACTATCGCAAAGCCTGGGGGAGGGCTGCGACAAAAGACGAAACCAGGCCAAGAGGCTTGCCCGGAGTCTTTCCGGTCGATTTATCACTGTATATGGTGCCGGCTTCCTCTCTGCCGTAGCTCGGCGCTGGAAAACCCAGCTCAACGAAAACAGTAAAGCATGGGCGTTCTTCGAGCTTTTCCCAGAGCTCGACCATAACTCGATAGTCGGCTGTGAATTCCCACCGGACATTGCAACCAGGGTGTACGCAGTTTTTCTTAGCTCGCCGCTCCTTCACACCCGCACCCTCTTTAGATATGACCTGACGAAGAAGATCATGTCCAATGCCAAGGTTGGGGGAGAGATTCTTGTGGGGAAAGGCCAAAGTCCCTTGAGCCAGATGATGAGTTTGATATACTTGGGGGACTACGTCAGCTACTACCTGGCAATTCTCAATGGAGTCGATCCCTCGCCGGTTTCAGCAATAGATCAATTGAAAAGCCAGATGGATGCAGGTAAAATAAGATAAAGGAAGAAACAATGGCTCACAAATATGAAAAGGAGATAGAGGAACTCCTCCAGAAACTGGGGCCAACGCCACCCCGCCGGAAGAAAAGGCCCAGCCCGTGGAAAAATGTTGCTCTCTTTTTCAATAGGCTGAGGCCGTCTTCTCCAGCACAACTCATGCTTGTGGGTCTCGGCCTCTTCATATTCTCCCTACTTCTTGTTAAGGTTGCACCTATCATAGCGAGGCCTCTAATAGTCCTATCTGTGTTTCTCCTGCTCGTAGGCTATACAACAGCTCTAGCCAAGCTGCCATTACGGGAGGAAAAAAACTGGCGAGGGCGGCAACTGGAAAACGGACGCAGGCTATCCTGGTGGCAGAGGGTTCTCAAACTCCTCTATAGGAGCAAATAAAAAGGCCCCTGATGCTTTCGGGGGCCTTCTTATTTACCCTTCAGTGTAGCTTATCGCTTGGTGTACTGAGGTGCTTTGCGGGCTCGCTTGAGGCCGTACTTTTTGCGCTCCTTCACCCTCGGGTCTCGAGTGAGAAGACCGTTTTTGCGAAGAACGGCCTTTAGATTTCCATCTGCCGCCACAAGAGCCCTCGCAATGCCGTGACAGATGGCACCCGACTGCCCTGATATACCCCCACCTAATACCTTAATTGTGGCGCTGAACCTATCAAGGGCCTGAGTTACCTTAAACGGCTTCAGTATAGTGCCTCTTAGACTTTCCTCCGGGAAAACCTCCTCCAGAGGCTTCCCGTTTACAATAATGGCACCCTGGCCCTCCACCAATCTAACCTGAGCTATAGCAGTTTTGCGTCTCCCTGTTCCACAAAAATAGCGCTGGTTGGTCAACCTATCCTCCCTTCGCCTGGACGTCCTCAGAAGCGCTTAGCGAAGCGCTTGACTCGGCCTCTTCCTTCGCAGGCCTTGCCCCCGCATTCACCTGCGCCTTGTGAGGGTGCTCGTCCCCAGCGTATACCTTCAAACGCGCCATTATATCTCTCCCAAGTCTGTTGTGCGGCAACATGCCCTTGACCGCGTGTTTGATTATTCGGTCAGGGAATTTCTCCATCATCTCAGCGTAGGTAACTGTTCGAAGGCCACCAGAGTAACCGCTGTGATAGTAGTAGGGCTTCTCCAGTGCCTTTTTGCCACTAACCCTCACCTTCCTAGCATTTATGACGACGACGTAGTCACCTGTGTCGAAGTGGGGAGCATAGATGGTCTTGTGCTTTCCTTTTAAAAGCCTCGCTACTTCAGTTGCCAGCCTGCCGAGGGTCCTACCTGTGGCATCTATGACATGCCAAGTGCGTTTTACATCCGAAAGTTTTGTGCTATAAGTCTTCATCATCATGTCCGTTTACAAATATCGTTTCTGGATAGTTGACTCTTATAAGGCAAAGCCCGTGGGCCGGAAGAACAGGCCCAGCCAAACCCCGCGTTTTTGACCTGGTCAGCATGTGAAATCCCTCCACCGACATCCTACCCACCCCTACCTCCATCAGGGCACCCACCGTTCTTCGAACCTGCTGGGGAAGAAAAGAACTGGCCACCATGGTGAAGACTACCAGTCGCCCTTTCCTCTCCACTCCTACCCTGTCGACCCTGCGCACAGTGCTGGAAGAAGAGAACTCCAGAGGGCCGCTGAACGGGGCGAAGTCGTTCACACCTGGTAGAGACCTGCTTGCCTCAACCATGGCCTCTACGTCTAGATACTGAGGCACCCAGTATGCGAAATCCGCCAGAAGGGGAGAGGTCGTGGGGCTGTTGAGAATGGTGTATCGGTACTCCCTACCCAGAGCACGCCGCCTTGGGTCGAAGCCTTCTCGAGGCTTCACCGCCTCCTTGACCGCTATGTCCTTGGGCAGATAGAAGTTAAGCCCCTTCACAAAGGTCTCCATCGGAAGCGGGGAAAATGTCCTAAACATGACAACCTGGTTTCTAGCATGCACTCCTGCATCGGTACGGCTTGCTGCCTTCACCCGCGTTTTTTCACCTGTGAGCCTTTCCAGTGCACTCTCCAACTCCTCTTGGATAGTGCAGGCATTCGCCTGCAGTTGAAAGCCGTGGTAGTGCGTGCCTTTGTATTCCAACAGGAGCGCAACGGCTGTCCGATTCTCCAGCTTTCTGGCTTTTTCCGTTGTACTGACGGTCTCTGTGAGCATCAAGTCTATTACACCAGTTCTAACTGTACTATTGGGGCGCTATCTCCCTGTCGCTGGCCCAGCTTTACTATGCGAGTGTAGCCCCCGGCCCTGTCTGCATATCTTTTTCCCAACTCGCTGAATACCTTTTCTACCACCTTCTTGTCCGTTAGCCAAGAAAGCGCCTGACGACGGGCACTGAGTGAGCCATCCTTCCCAAGGGTTATCATTCTCTCCGCCATCCCTCTTATCTCCTTGGCCTTCGCCTCAGTGGTAGAGATTTTCTCATGCCTTAGAAGGTCGGTTACCAGGTTTCTGTAGAGGGCAATGCGATGGTCTGTCGCCCTTCCCAGATGTCTACCTGCAATGCCATGTTTCATAGCTATTCCTGTTCCTTCTGTTCGACTTCAGTCGGTTCCTCGTCCTCCTGGGGGTTTGACTCTGGTGGCAAAAAGCCTGCCTCTCCCAGACGAGCGTAAAGCTCCGTCAGGGACTTCTCCCCGAAATTCCTAAGAGACAAAAACTCTTTCTTGCTTCGCTCCAGAACCTCGCCAACCTTATTGATATTGTTGCGCTTGAGGCAGTTAAGGGTCCGGGCAGAGAGCTTCAGCACTTCAATAGGCGTGTTGTACTGTTCTGCCGGAAGGGATAGTCCCAAGAGGTGTCTCTCAGCACCCAACTCCTTTGCCTTGCCAAGGTTGCTGAAGTGAAAGAAGTGCTCCATCAAGATCTGCGAGCTCTTTCTAATGGCCTCCTCCGGGGTTATAGTGCCATCGGTCCAGACCTCAAGGCCAAGACGTTCCAGGTTGGATTCCTGACCCACCCTGATGCGCTCCACAGTATAGTTGACCTTCTGCACTGGTGTGAATATGGCATCTACAGGGAGCACCCCGATGGGTAGGCCATCAGAGTGAGTAGCTCCCATATATCCTTTTCCACGTTCGACGTTGAACTCAACCGAGAGCTTGGCCTCTGGCGAATCTAACGTTGCCAGATGAAGCTCCGGGTTTACCACCTCGACATCAGCCGAGGGTGTTATATCCCCCGCAGAGACCTGCCCCTCTCCTGAAACTTCCAGCCGAAGCCTGGTAGGCCTATCTGAGAGCGGCCGAAGGCGCAACGCCTTCACATTAAGAAGAAAGTCTATGACGTCCTCTTTCACGTGGGGTATACTGGAGTGCTCATGCTGCACCCCCTCGATCCTGACCCACGTCACCGCTGCACCTGTCAGAGAACTCAGAAGGACCCGCCTAAGGGCATTGCCTATGGTCGTGCCCATTCCTTGCTCCAAGGCCTGTGCAACGAAGCGACCGTATCTTGCGGTGCTTTCTATAACCTCTATTTTAGGGGCAACTATGGCTTCCAAAGAAAACCCTCCTAGGGACAATTCTGGAATGACTACCGAGCATAATACTCTACTACCAACCTGTCTTCTATCTTGCTTTCGATATCTGTTCGTTGTGGCAAGGAGAGAACCTTTCCCGTCAGGGTCTGCATGTCCAGACTCAACCACGGGGGAACGGACTTGTTCTTTATTTCCTTTATAAGGGTCTTGTAATACTCAGTCTTAATACTGCTGGGCCTCCACCCAATGGTATCCCCCTCCTTAATCAAAAGAGAGGGGATGTCCGCATTTCGGCCATTGAGGGTAAGGTGTCCATGCATGACAAGCTGCCGGGCCTGGCCCCGGGAGTCGGCAAAACCCAGCCGATAAACTACATTGTCAAGTCGCCTTTCCAAAAGCTGGAGGAGGATCTCGCCCGATTTTCCTCGCTTTCTAGTTGCCGCCTCGAAATACTTGTTCATCTGTCTTTCCAAGACGCCGTAGATATATCTAACCTTCTGTTTCTCCCTGAGCTGAACGCCCCGCTCTGACATTCTCCGTCTTCTAGCCGAATGCTCTCCAGGGGGCACTCCGCGCCTTTCGACAGCACATTTGGGAGTGAAACATCTCTCACCTTTGAGCATTAATTTTTCGCTCATTCTTCGGCACAATCTGCAAACCGCTTCAGTATAGCGTGCCATATCTTTCTCCTAAATTATCTCCATCAACAAATAGACCCGTTCTTTTTTCTGGAAACCCTTTTTAATAGCCTGTCTTTGAGAGAGCGCTCAACTAGACACGCCTTCTCTTCGGGGCACGACAACCATTATGGGGCATAGGCGTAACATCTCTGATGCTGGTAATTGTAAGGCCTGCCGCCTGGAGGGAGCGAATTGCCGCCTCTCGACCGCTGCCGGCTCCTCTTACAAATACATCTATCTGGCGCATGCCGTGCTCCATGCCTTTCCTGGCGGTGCTTTCGGCAGCCATCTGAGCAGCATAGGCCGTTCCTTTTCTCGAACCCTTGAAGGCAGATGTTCCAGCCCCACCCCATGCTATGACGTTGCCCTTAAGGTCTGTAAGAGTGATAAGCGTATTGTTGAAGGACGATTGAATATACGCCTTTCCCTGAGGTATAAGTTTTCGTTCCTTCCGCCTGCCTGCAGGTCTTCTTCTAGCCATTTCTTACCCCTATTACTTCTTTGCCACGGTGCGGCGCCGACCGGCCACCGTCTTGCGCGCTCCTCGCTTTGTGCGAGCGTTGGTTCTTGTGCGTTGCCCCCTGACAGGAAGACCCCGGCGATGTCTTACACCTCGATAGCAACCTATCTCCACAAGCCTTCTTATATTGAGACCCACCTCTCGCCTCAGATCTCCCTCCACAACGTGCTCCTTGTCTACCATCTCTCTTATTCTGTTTAGCTCATCTTCAGTGAGGTCTTTGACCTTTACCTCAGGGCTAACTCCAACTTTGGCCAGGATCCTTCTGGACAACGTTGGCCCAACACCATGTACGTACCGTAGGGCGATCTCAACCCGCTTGCGATCTGGAATATCAATGCCTGCTACTCTAGTCATTATTTCCTCTCCATAATCCTAGCCCTGGCGTTGCTTGTGCTTGGGGTTCTGGCAGATAATATAGACAACGCCCCTTCTTCGCACTATCTTGCACCTTTCACAAATCTTCTTAACAGATGCCCTTACCTTCATCGCTTCCTCGCTTAAGAAAACCCTAACTTACTTGAACCTGTAGGTTATCCTGCCCCTCGATAAATCATATGGTGAAAGCTCCACCAGAACCTTATCACCCCGGAGAATTCTTATGTAATTTAGGCGGATCTTACCGGAAACATGAGCCAGAACCTTATGTCCGTTTGCCAACTCCACCCTGAACATCGCATTGGGGAGTGGCTCAACGACTATAGCCTCCACCTCTATGGTTTCCTTCTTAGACATACCTCCCATATTACCTCATAACATTTGCCCTTATTTTAGCGTATCTAATTCTTTTTTTCTAGGGGAGTGTCAATATCTCGGCCCCTCCATCACCTATGACTATGGTGTGCTCAAAGTGGGCTGAAAGGCTCCCATCTGCGGTAACAACCGTCCAGTTATCGCTAAGCAACTTGGTTTGCCACCCCCCAGCATTCACCATAGGCTCCAAAGCCAGGGTCATCCCAGTTCTAAGAAGAGGGCCTTGGCCTGCCTCTCCATAGTTTGGCACCGATGGGTCTTCATGGAGATTCCTCCCTATTCCATGCCCGACGTACTCGCGGACTACTGAAAAGCTGCGCTCTTCAACATATTTCTGGATGGTCGCGGAAATATCCCCCAAGCGACCTCCTTTTTTAGCAGCTTTTATCCCAGCCCAAAGGGCATCCCTTGTAGTATCTATGAGTCTCTGTGCCTCTGGACTTATCTCCCCCACACCAAGGGTTGCCGCCGCATCGCCGTGGAAGCCATCAACTAT
Source organism: Chloroflexota bacterium (assembly GCA_016190815.1). Lineage (GTDB taxonomy): Bacteria > Chloroflexota > Dehalococcoidia > JACPPT01 > JACPPT01 > JACPPT01. The sequence goes on along the minus strand of JACPPT010000014.1, from coordinate 14,810 downwards.
AGCCCCTACATCCAGCGACACAATATCCCCCTCTTTAAGCCGCCTCTCCCCTGGAATGCCGTGTACTATCTCCTCGTTTATGGACGCGCAAATGCTTGCTGGGTAACCACGGTAGCCTTTGAAGGAGGGAATGGCCCCGTTTTTTGTTATCACCTCGAAGGCAACGGCGTCCAGCTCAATGGTTCTCACCCCTGGTCTTACGGCCTCCTTCAACGCCTCTATTGCAAGGGCCACCACCTGCCCAGCCGAGCGCATGATCTTTATTTCCCTCGGGGACTTAATTAGTATCCCGCTATTTTTTTGAGCGGTGTATGCTCCTGACGATTTTCCAAGAGTGTTCATAGCCTATCTTCCACCTGTCTGCACTCCCTCGATGACTCCTAACAGATCTCGTTCAACCCTTCCTATGTTCCCCTGTCCGTCAACCTCCGCTAACTTGCCCTGGGTCCTGTAGTACTCTATCAAAGGAGTAGTCTGTGAGAAGTAAACGTCAAGGCGCTTTCTTGCTGTTTCCTCAGAGTCATCGGGGCGCTGGTAAAGCTCCCCACCACACCTATCGCACTTCCCAGCCATCTTTGGAGGCGAGCTTAAGATATGATATGGTGTCTGGCAAGCCCTGCATATCCAGCGCCCAGATAGCCGGCGCACCAGCTCCTCGGAGGAAACCTCTATGTAAAGCACCTTGTCTATATCTGCGCCCCTTTTCTCCATAGCACTATCCAAAGCCTTTGCCTGATTCACGGTGCGAGGAAAGCCATCCAATATGAATCCTCTCTTACAATCGGGAGCAGAAATACGCTCCTCTATCATTTTAATAGTTATCTCGTCAGGGACAAGCATACCCTTCTCCATGTAACGCTTTGCAAGAAGGCCTAATTGTGTCCCCCTGTCCTGAGCTTGCCGAAATAAATCCCCCGATGCTACATGTGCCAGCCCGAGCCTCCTAGACAACCTCTCTGCCTGGGTGCCTTTGCCAGCACCGGGGGCGCCCAAAAGAATCAGCTTCAATGTTTTTGCCTTTTTCCTCCTTGCTTTACCTTATGAACCCCTCGTAGTGGCGCATCAGAAGCTGTGCCTCCAGTTGCCTCATGGTATCCAGAACGACTCCTACGACAATGAGTAGCCCTGTGCTGCTGAGCTGCAAACCTCTAACACCTGTTATCAAGGTGGCGAAGTAAGGCATAATAGCTACAATACCCAGGAAAAGGGCTCCGCCCCAGGTGATCCTGATGAGCACTCGATTCACGTAATCGGCAGTGGGCTTCCCTGGCCTTATGCCTGGAATGAAGCCTCCGCTTTTTTGCAGGTTCTCAGCCATGTTCGTTTGCTGGAATATGACCATGGTGTAGAAGAAAGCGAAGGCAACCACCAAGACGAAGTAAAATGCCCAATAGAAGAACCCCGTCGTGTTGAAGAGCTGGGCGATGAATTCGGCTGCGGTGTTCACGAATGTCTTGGGTGCTCCGGGGGCCCCAACAAAGTAGCTGGCAATGATACCTGGGGTTATCATTATTGACATGGCGAAAATGAGAGGGATCATCCCTGCCGAGTTCACCCTGAGGGGAATATGAGTAGACCCACTCTGTCTGTACATCTTCCCCCCTCGGAAGACGCTCCTGCCATACTGGACTGGCAAGCGGCGCTGGGCCTCAGTGAAGATTACTATGGCCGCAACGATAAGCAGCCCGATTATTACGAAGAACATCAACCCCCCTATATTCCCCCTCTGTAAAAAGGCCTGCCCCACAATGCTTGGCAGCCCGGCCACAATCCCCGCAAAGATTATTACTGATACGCCATTGCCTATGCCGTTCTCCGTTATGAGTTCCCCCAACCACACAAGAAAGATAGTGCCAGCAGTCATGGAGACGACCATAGCCAGTGTGGGCAGCAAGGACTCTCCGCTCAGGCCTATGCCTGTAATTACACCCTGGTTTTGCATCAATACGAGCTGCCCATACGCGCCGAAGGCTGCCATAGGAACAGTGAGCCAGTGAGTGTACTGGTTTAGCTTCTGCCTCCCCATCTCACCCTCCTTTGAAAGGGCTGTGAGCTGCGGGAGGACAGGCACCAGAAGCTGCATGACAATGGAAGCTGTGATATAGGGATAGACTCCCATGGCTGCCACACTGAGGTTGCGCATAGCACCACCGCTGAACAGGTCTAACATGCCCAGGAGTTGGTTCCTCTCAAAAAGATCGGAGAGAGCAGCAGTATTTACCCCTGGCACGGGTACATGAGCTATAAATCGGAAGATGATCAGTATCCCGAAGGTAAATAAGAGCTTTTGCCGTATGTCTGGCTGCCGGAAGGCATCTATAGCAGCCTGGAGGAGGCGAGGACTAGAGCGTTGCGCCTGGGACATCGTCCAAGACCTCCGTCCTTCCACCAGATGCCTTGATCTTCTCTTGAGCGGATTTGGAGAAGTGATTCGCCTTTACTGTGAGGGCTTTAGTTATTACACCATTGCCCAAGATCTTGATGGGCTTTCTGAGGGACTTGACCAGCCCAACCTCGAGGAGGCGCTGGGGGGTGATCTCAGCCCCATCGTCGAAAACATTCAGTCTACCAAGATTGACAACGGCATACTCTTTCCTGAACAAGTTTGTAAAGCCACGCTTGGATGGCATTCGTTTTATGATGGGCAACTGACCGCCCTCAAAGCCCGGGCGCATGCGCATTCCGGAGCGCGCCTTTTGGCCTTTCACGCCCCGCCCAGAGAAGACCCCATGTCCGCTGCCTATGCCCCTGCCTACCCTTTTTCTCTTGTGTTTAGCCCCAGGTGGAGGGGCAAGTTCGTTCTGTTTGACCATCTATTCCTCTTTACTTTCCTCTACCAAAACCAAGTGCTTTACCTTTTCTACCATGCCACGTATGGATGGAGAGTCTTCGTGAACTAAAGTCTGTTTAAGGTGCTTGAATCCCAAAGCCCTCAGTGTTTTTTTCTGGTCGTTAGAATAGCCAATAGAGCTTTTCCTCCAAGTGATTCTGAGCTTGCTCATTTGGTCCCACTATCCTGCTGGGATTTTGATCCCTGCTTTCTTATCGTTATAGTTTCCTTAGGGTCTCTAAGAAGACTCAGGGCCTTAATGGTGGCTCTCGCTACGTTGGCAGGGTTAGAGCAACCCAAGGACTTGGTCAGAACGTCCTTGATTCCTGCCACCTCCACCACAGCTCGAATAGCGCCACCAGCTATTATCCCCGTTCCCGGCGAGGCGGGCTTGAGCAGCACTTTTGCAGCGCCGAACTTGGCCAACTGCATATGAGGGATAGTGTCGCCATTCATAGCGACTGGCATCATGTTCTTCCTGGCGCTGGCGCCAGCCTTGCGAACAGCCTCGGGCACACCGCCTGCCTTCCCCAAGCCAAGGCTCACTTTCCCCTGACCATCCCCCACTACCACAGCAGCGCTGAAGCTGAAGTGACGCCCACCTTTCACCACCTTGGACACGCGTTTTATCTCGATTACCTTCTCACTGAGGCCTGCTTCCTCAGTGTCCCTGCCCTGTATTCTCTCTCTGGTTTGCATCAGAATACCAGACCTGCCTCTCTTGCTGCATCTGCCAATGCCTTCACACGACCACAGTATTTATACCCGCCTCGGTCAAAGACAACCTGTTTTATCCCCTTTTCCAAAGTCCTCTTTGCCACAAGGGTACCCACCAAGCCTGCCCTCTCCTTTTTGTTTTTGCCTTTAGGGACTTCCCTGATTTCCTTATCCACGGTTGAAGCCGATACCGCGGTATGAGCTTTCGTGTCATCGATAACCTGGGCATATATATGGTTCAGACTTCTGAAAACGCAAAGCCTCGGACGCGTCACCGTCCCCACCACCTTGGTCCGAATACGGGCGTGCCTTCCGAGCCTTGCTTTTCTTTTTTCTAACATAGATACCATGCTATTTCTTCCTTGCACTCGCTTTGCCGGCCTTTAGTCGCACCCTCTCGCCGGTGTAACGCAGGCCCTTGCCCTTATAAGAATCGGGAGGCCTGATTCTACGAATCTGGGCCGCTATCTGCCCCACCAGTTGCTTGTCCATTCCTTGAACCGTAATGCGGTTAGCGCCTTCTACCAAGAAGGAGATCGTGGGCGGCGGTACAATCTCCACAGGGTGAGAAAATCCAATCTGAATGACAAGCTTACCATCCTGCACCTGCGCCCTGTAGCCAACCCCCACAATCTCAAGGCTCTTGCTGAAGCCCTTGCTCACCCCCTCGATCGTGTTGGCAATAAGACTCCGGGTGAGGCCGTGGAGGGCGCGGTGGAGGCGCTCATTTGTGGAGCGGCTTACCTTTACTTGGCCACTCTCAATAATCACAGACATATCTTTGTGGAAGGGCTGAGAGACCTCCCCCTTGGGGCCCTTTGCCACCACCTGGTGGTCCTTTATGTTTACCTCTACCCCTTTGGGTATAGCTATGGGCTTGTTTCCTATCCTAGACATAGATCATGTACCTCACCATACGTAACAAATGACTTCTCCGCCCAGACTGTTGCGCCTAGCCTCCTGCCCTGTCATCAATCCCTTGGTCGTAGACAAAATAGCGATCCCTATCCCGCCATAAACCCTTGGAATCTCCGAATCCCTCACATATATTCTGAGGCCAGGTTTGCTCACCCTTTGAACCCCTTTGATTGTAGGCTCCTTCCCATCTGTGTAGCGGAGATAAATCTTAAGCGTCCTCCGGACACCGCCACGTACCAGTTCGTAGTCTTTGATAAAGCCCTCATCTTTCATAATCTTAGCAATGGCAGTCTTCATCCGAGAGGCAGGCATGACAACAGTGTCTTGCCCTGCAGCCACAGCATTCCTGATTCTGGTCAACATATCCGCAATAGCATCGTTTACGCTCATCCCATATCTCTCCAACGATTCCTGAATACTCCCAGACCAATCCGAGTATTAATTCCTCTACCAGCTAGCCTTGCGTACCCCTGGAAGCTCGCCTCTGAGGGCCAGCGTTCGGAAGCAGATGCGACAAAGGCCGAAATGCCTTATGTAGGCCCTGGGCCTTCCGCAGAGGTGGCACCGGTTATGATATTGAACCTTATACTTGGGTGGCCTTTTCCACTTTTCTATTTTGCAAACTTTTGCCAACTTGCCTCCTCTAACTATAAACGCCTTGGCTTCTCCGCAGAATACCTACTTGCCAAAGGGTACTCCCAGAAGCTGGAGAAGTCTCTTGGCTCCCTCATTGCTCCGGGCTGAGGTCACTACAGAGACCTGAAGACCTCTAATCTTGTCCACCTGACTGTAGTCGATCTCCGGGAAAATAATCTGCTCTTTGATGCCGATGGTGTAGTTGCCCCTACCATCGAAGCTGGTAGCAGGGGCACCCTGAAAGTCCCTGATGCGGGGCAGGGTAACATTTATGAGCTTGTCCAAAAACTCAAACATGCGCTGCCCTCTCAAGGTCACCATGGCACCTATGGACACGCCCTTGCGAAGCTTAAAAGTTGCTATAGACTTCTTCGCCTTGGTTACAACGGGATGTAGCCCTGATATAGCAGCAAGGTCCTTAGTCGCCGACTCAATGGATTTGGGGTTTTCGGTTGCCTCGCCCAGACCTATATTCAGGACAATCTTCTCCAAGCGCGGCACCTGCATGGGATTCTTAAGGCCCAGCTCCGCCATCAACGTTGGCACGACCTCCTGCATGTATTGAAGCTTGAGCCGGGGCACATACTTTTCCGCAGGCTTCTCTGCCGGCTTCGCGGCCTTTTTCTCCCTTCTGGGGGATCTGCGAGGCTTTTTCTCTTTTGCCTCTTCTTTTGATTCGACCTCTAATCTATCGTCTCGTGGCATGACCTGCAAACCCTGACTTTCTTTCCATCCTCTAGAAATTTGAAGCCGACTCTGACGGGCTTATCGCACTTGGGGCAGATAAGTATAACATTAGCTAAGGGCAGTGGTGTTTCCCTCTCCACTATGCCCGCCTGCAGGACACCCGGCCTGGGGCGAACATGTCGCTTGGTTATGTTCACCCCTTCCACCAGTACCCTCTCATGCTTGAGAAGAAGGCGATGAACCTTACCCCTTTTGCCCCTGTCCTTTCCCCTTACGACCAGCACAGTATCATCCTTGCGAACTTTCATTGCTATAAGACCTCCGGGGCCAGGGAGATTATCTTTATGAAATTCTTCTCCCTCAGCTCCCTCGCCACTGGGCCAAAAATACGAGTGCCCTTGGGGTTATTCTTCTCACCAAGTACTACAGCGGCGTTTTCGTCGAACTTTATATACGAGCCATCAGGCCTCTGATATTTTTTGGCGGTGCGAACTATTACCGCTCTAACCACGTCTCCTTTCTTCACTGCGGCACCAGGCGTTGCCTCCTTGACAGAGGCGACAATAATATCCCCAACCCAGGCATAGCGTTTTCTAGTGCCCCCCGGCACGTTGATGCACATTATTGTTTTAGCACCGGAGTTATCGGCTGCCTTCAGTCTGCTGTACGGTTGAATCATTATCCTTCTCACTTGCACCTGTGGAGGTCTCGGGCTCCACAGAGGGCTCATCTATAAGTGCCTCCACGAGCTCGCCCTTGGCCAAAATTTCAACTACTCTCCAGCGTTTATCTTTGGAGAGAGGCCTCGTTTCCTCTATCCTCACCACGTCTCCAATCTGACAGGCATTCTCTTCGTCGTGAGCTTTGAACTTAGTAATTTGCCGCATTAAACGCTTATACAAGGGGTGGGGTTTTCGCCACTCCACAGCCACCACCACCGTCTTCTTCATTTTATTGCTCACAACCCTTCCTATACGGATCTTTCTTCTATCTTTCATATCAAGCCCCTGATAGCTCCCTCTCTCGTATGACCGTTTTGATTCGAGCCAGCTTGTTCCTAACCCTGCCTATTTCCTTTACATTGACCAACTGCTTTGTGGCTAGCCTCAACCTGAGATTGAAAAGCTCCCGATATGTGTTATCCAACTCCTTGACAAGCTCAACAGTCCCCAAAGCCCTGATCTCGTTTATTTTCACCTTGGCTGCTCCTAACTTTTAAGCAAGGTCTGGCTCTCCCTTGCAACCACCTTTGTAGCAATGGGGAGCTTAAAAGAAGCCAGTCGCAAAGCCTCCTTGGCCACCTCAGGGGTTACTCCGCCAACCTCCAAGAGTATTCTGCCACGCCTCACCACCGCCACCCAGTGGTCCACGGCCCCCTTCCCACCCCCCTGTCTGGTCTCCAATGGCTTGGCTGTTACGGGCTTGTCTGGAAAAATGCGTATCCAGAGCTGACCACCCCTCTTCATATGGTGAGTCATCGCACGACGGGAAGCCTCTATCTGCCGGCTCGTGAGCCAAGCCGACTCCAGTGCCATCAGGCCGAACTCCCCAAAATTAATGCTATTGCCTGCTTGGGCTGTTCCCTTTCTACGCCCTCTATGAGCTTTGCGATACTTCACTCGCTTGGGCTGTAACATCTTCCTCTGTTACCTTTCTTGTTGCAATAGGTGCAGCAGTAGTTGTAACCTCTACCTCAGGTACTCTAGCCTCAGGCATGATATCTCCCCTATATACCCAGACTTTCACGCCAATTCGGCCAAGAGTAGTACGGGCTTCGGCGAAACCGTAGTCTATGTCAGCCCGCAGGGTACCTAAGGGGACTCGCCCCTGCATTTCCTTCTCCCTGCGGGCGATTTCGGCTCCAGCCAGTCTGCCACTGCAAAGCATCTTGATTCCCTTGGCGCCAGCCTGCATGGTCCTGGTCACCGCCTGTTTCATGGCCCTCCTGTAGGAAACGCGCTTTTCCATTTGCTCCGCAATATTCTTGGCTACCAGGTAAGCGTCCAGTTCTGGCTGACGTATCTCTTGGATATTCAAGCGCACCTTCTTACCGGTAATGCTTTCCAGCATACCCCTCAATTCGTCCACTCTCTGTCCACCACGTCCTATGACCACCCCGGGCTTGGCCGTGTGTATTGTTGCCACAATTTCGTTGGCGCCTCTCTCGATATCTACCCGGGAGATGCCAGCTTCAGCGTAATTGCTATGAATAAAATTGCGTAGCTTCAGGTCCTGAAGGAGGAAATCACGATAATTAACCTCCTTCATGGCAAACCACTTTGCCTGCCAGTCCTTGATTACACCCAGACGAAACCCTAGAGGATGAACCTTGTGACCCACTACTTCGTCTCCTCTTCTACCACGATAGTTATGTGAGAGGAATGTCTAAGAATGGGGCTTGGCCTGCCCCTGGCGCGAGCGCGACCCCTCTTCAGCATCCTACCCTGGTCAGCAAAAGCCCTCACAACCCTCAGGTCAGACTTGGACATCTGATAATTGTTTTCTGCATTGGCGGCCGCGGAATTTATCGCCTTGGCCAGAACCCGAGCCGCTGGCGATGGTGTGAAACGGAGTATGTTCAGGGCATCTTCCACCTTACGCCCCCTAACTGCATCCACCAGGAGCCGCATTTTTAACGGGGATACGCCCACGTCTTTTGCTATAGCCCTAACCTGCACTATTTCTCACCTCTAACTAAGCTTGGGGAGGTGGGGGGGCTGCTTTCTCAACCTTAGAGGAATGTCCCCTGAAGATCCTGGTAGGGGCAAACTCCCCCAGCTTGTGTCCCACCATATTCTCCGTGACGAAAACTGGCACGTGTCTTCTGCCATCGTGTACAGCAATGGTAAGTCCCACCATGACAGGCATGATGACAGAGGCGCGGGACCAGGTCTTTATCACACTCTTCTGGCCGCTTCGGCTAATGGCCTCTATTTTTTTAAGCAACTTGGGATCAATAAACGGCCCCTTCTTAGTAGAACGAGACACTTTACTTTCTCCTCTTAGCTATCAGCTTGTCAGTGGCCTTGTTCCTTCGGGTCCTGTAGCCCAATGTAGGCTTGCCCCAAGGCGTTCTGGGACCGGGCTTGCCAATTGGAGTACGCCCTTCGCCACCTCCGTGGGGGTGGTCTCTGGGCGACATCGCTGAACCCCTCACCACAGGGCGCCATCCAAGCCACCTGCGCCTCCCTGCCTTGCCCAGTTTGACATTTTTCTGATCTACGTTTCCCAGCTGGCCTATAGTTGCCATGCATTCGCTGTCCACCCGTCTAACCTCCCCTGACGGCAAACGCACCAGCGTGTACTCCGCCTCCTTTGCCATAAGCTGGGCAGCGGAACCGCCGCTTCTCACGAGCTGCCCCCCTTTTCCACGCCTTATCTCCAGGTTGTGAATCAGCGTGCCTGTGGGTATCAGTTTTAATGGCAAGGCGTTGCCCACCTTTATTTCGGCGTTGGGCCCCGACTCAACGGTATCGCCTACCTTAAGCCCCACAGGGGCCAAAATATAGCGCTTCTCGCCATCAACGTAGTTGATCAAGGCTATTCGCGCTGAACGGTTGGGGTCATACTCAATGGCAGCTAACTTCCCCACTATGCCAAGTTTGTCCCGCTTGAAGTCAATGATTCGGAGCGCCTGCTTAGAACCACCGCCGTGGTGGCGGACTGTAACCTTGCCACGAAAGTTTCTCCCTCCCTTTTTCCTTAAAGGCATTGTGAGTGACTTCTCCGGCTTAACCTTTGTTATCTCCTCAAAGGTTACCGTTGTAAGCCCCCTTCTTCCGGGAGTCGTTGGGTTATATGTCTTCAAAGCCATGTCAGTTTACCTCAAGAGACTAGGCGCTCTCGAAGAGCGGAATAGTGTCCCCTTTCTTAAGAGTAACTACAGCCTTCTTCATCGGAGAAGTGGAGATGAGCCTTCTGCCCATGCGACGAGTCTCACCTGGTATGTTGATTACGTTAACTTTGGTTACTTTGACATTGAAACCCTTCTCCACTGCTTCCTTGATTTGACGTTTATTCGCCTCCTTGAGCACCTCAAATACATATTTGTTCTGAGCCTGCTGGAGGGCAGTGCTCCTTTCCGTTACAACTGGCCTTCGAATAACTTCCAGAATCTGCATACCTAACCCCCCCGCTCCAGCGAGGGCTGCTGAGTCTGCCCCCATATCTCCTCAACCCGTCTTACGGCGTCTTCAGTCACTACAAGGTTATTATATTTTAGCAGGTCAGCGACATTCAGAAGACGCGCTAAAATAGTCTTCACCCATGCCAGATTCTGCGCAGACCTGACCACATTCTGGTCAGTGTCTTTGGTCACAACAAGAACAGAGGAATGAACCCCCAGAGCCTCCAACACTTTCTGTATTCCCTTGGTCTTGATTCCGTCAAGGTTAAGGTTTTCAACCACAACAAGCTGCCCCTCTGATACCTTGGAGGAGAGGAGACACCTCAGGGCAAGCCTGCGCATCTTCTTAGGCATACGCTGGGCATAGCTCCTGGGATGAGGGCCAAAAGTGACACCACCCCCCTTCCACAGGGGCGAGCGAATGCTGCCCTGACGGGAGTGTCCTGAGCCTTTCTGCGGACGAGGCTTCCTACCGCCTCCAGAGACCTCAGCCCTGATCTTGGTATCAGCAGTGCCTTGGCGGCTATTGGCAAGTTGCCTCACCAGCGCCTGATGGACTACTGCCTCATTCATAGGCACTCCAAAGAGGTCATCTCTGACCGCTATCTCCTTGACAACCTCTCCTAGAATATTTTTTACAGGGACTTGCATTTCCTCATACCGCCTACTGCCGGCTCTTTACTTTCATTATCACCAGAATTCCGTTCTTGCCCCCGGGCACAGCACCCTCTACAAGAAGAATGTTACGGGATGGGTCAGCCTCCACAACGGTAAGGTTTTGCGTGGTCACCTTTTCATTGCCCATGTGGCCAGCCATATGCTTCCCCTTGAGAACTCTCCCCGGCTGAGTGGTAGAGCCAATTGAACCCGGGCCCCGGAGCCTATCGGACTGGCCATGGGTTTTGGGGCCGCCTCTGAAATTATGGCGCTTCACCCCACCAGCAAAACCTTTCCCCTTGGAAAACCCCGTCACATCAATCTTATCGCCGGCTTTGAAAATACCCACATCTATATTCTGGCCCACCTGCATCTCGGCCAGTTCACTGACTCTAAACTCCTTAAGATGCCTCAACATCCGCGCCTTTTTGAGATGCCCGGCCTCGGGCTTATTGAGCTTCTTTGCCGCGATGAAGCCCAGTTGAACGGCCTCGTAGCCATCCTTAGCCTGCGTCTTTATCTGGGTCACAATGCACGGCCCTACCTCTATGGCGGTGACCCCCACCATGGCCCCCTCTTTGGTGAACACCTGTGTCATACCTATTTTTCTGCCCAGAATGCCTTCTATCATAGCTTTATCTCTATATCCACCCCAGCCGGCAGGTTAAGGCGAGTAAGCGAGTCGATGGTCTTGGACGTGGGGTCAACCACGTCTATTAGCCGCTTATGCATCCTTATCTCGAAGTGCTCCTGGGAATTTTTATCTACATGGGGTGAGCGAATAACACAAAACCTCTTTATATGGGTTGGCAGCGGCACGGGGCCCACAACAGCAGCCCCTGTTCGCTCTGCCGTCTCCACAATGAGCGCCGCAGACTGGTCAAGAATGCGGTGGTCAAAAGCCTTAAGTTTTATTCGTATTCTTTGCTTAGTCATCTTTCCTCTACTAGACCCTTACCTTTGGTCTTCCTCTAAGCACTATCTCCTGGGCCAGAGATTGGGACACTTCCTCATAATGATGAAACTCCATGGTATGTGTTGCCCTCCCCTGGCTCAAAGAGCGCAGCCGGGTGGCATAGCCAAATGTCTCCGCCAAGGGCGTAAACACCCTCACAGCCTGTATTTCCTCTCTGCCCTCAATGCCCTGGATCTTTCCCCTGCGGGCTGTGAGGTCGCCCAATATATCCCCCAGAAACTCACCTGGGGTTATCACTTCTATATCCATGACAGGCTCCAAAAGTATGGGGGCAGCCTTCCTGACACCCTCCTTGAAGGCAATGGACCCAGCCATCTTGAAGGCAAGCTCGGACGAGTCCACCTCGTGGTAACTGCCATCAACAAGAATTGCCCTCGCGTCCACGACTGGAAAGCCCGCCAGCACACCCGCTGACGTCGCCTCTTTAATGCCTGCCTCCACCGCGGGGATGAACTCCCTGGGTATCACTCCTCCCTGAATCTTGTTTACAAACTCAAAGCCGCCCCCGCGTTCCTTGGGCTCCAGCTCAATCCACACATGGCCATACTGCCCATGACCACCTGTCTGCCTGATGAACCTTCCTTCGGCCCTCGCAGACACGGTGATGGTCTCTTTGTAGGCCACCTGCGGCTTCCCGATGCTCGCCTCCACCTTGGACTCCCGCCTCATTCGCTCAAGTAATACTTCAAGATGAAGCTCGCCCATTCCCCAGATGATGGTCTGACCGGTTTCGTCGTCGTAACGCATTGTAAAGGTTGGGTCCTCTTCTCCCAGCTTGTAGAGGGCCTCAGAAAGCTTATCTTGATCAATCTTGGTCTTGGGCTCGATGGAGACGGAGACCACTGGCTCAGGAAAACGGATGGACTCCAAAATGATGGGCGACTCGGGATCACACAGAGTATCGCCAGTGAAGGTGTTCTTAAGACCAACGGCAACGGATATGTCACCGGCGAAGGCTTCCGTTATCTCCTCACGGCGATTGGCATGCATTCTAACCAATCTTCCCACCCTCTCCTTTTGCCCCTTCGTGGAGTTGCGAACCGTATCGCCTGTGGACATCGTGCCAGAGTACACCCTGAGATAAACCAGCCTTCCAACAAATGGGTCTGTTACTATTTTGAAAGCAAGGGCTGATAAAGGCGCATCATCTCTAGACTCCCTGACAGCCTGCTCGCCCCTGCCGTCCTTACCTTTTACTGGAGGCACATCCACAGAAGAGGGAAGGTAATCTACAACAGCATCAAGCATTGGCTGAATGCCCTTGTTTCGAAGGGCGCTACCACAGAGGACAGGTACCAGAGTGTTGGCTATGGTGGCCTTCCGGAGGCCTGCCTTGAGCTCCTCCACAGAGGGCATCTCCCCCTCGAGATACTTCATCATGAGGGAGTCATCGGTCTCGGCTATCCTCTCCACCATAGAGTCTCGGTACTGCTGAAAGTCTTTCTCGTATTCTTCGGGTATCGGAGCCTCTTCTATATCAACGTGATTGCCCTCCCGAAAGATCAATGCCTTCCCCGCCATAAGGTCGATGACCCCCTGAAAGGCGTCTTCGCTTCCCAGGGGCAGATAGATTGGCACGGGTTTAGCTTTGAGACGATTCGCTATCATGCCCAGTGTGCGCTGGAAGTTGGCTCCAACCCTATCCATCTTATTAATAAAACAAATGCGGGGCACTCCGTATTTATTCGCCTGACGCCACACCGTCTCAGACTGGGGCTGAACGCCTGCCACAGCATCGAAAACCACTACGCCTCCGTCCAGAACCCTTAAGCTCCTCTCCACCTCAGCGGTGAAGTCCACATGCCCAGGGGTATCAATGATGTTTATCCGATGCTCGCGCCATTGACATGTGGTTGCAGCAGCGGTGATGGTTATGCCTCTTTCCCTCTCCTGCTCCATCCAGTCCATCACTGCAGTGCCCTCATCAACCCCCCCCAGCTTGTAGGTGCGGCCGGTGAAAAAAAGCACCCTCTCCGTGACGGTGGTCTTGCCAGCGTCTATGTGAGCAATGAACCCTATGTTTCGCACCCGTTCCATCGGTATCGGTCTAGACATCTATTATCACCACACCAATCTCATTCGAGAGGCCTCACCAGCGGTAGTGAACAAAGGCCCTGTTGGCCTCGGCCATCTTGTGAAGGTCATCTCTGCGTTTCGCAGCAGCCCCCTGACCCTTAGAGGCATCTATAAGCTCCGCTGCAAGCCTATCCGCCATGGGCTTTCCTGCCCGTGCCTTGGCTGCATTGATGAGCCAGCGCACCGCCAGCGCTGTTCCGCGGTCGCTCCTGACCTCGACAGGTACTTGATAGGTTGCACCCCCAACCCGGCGGGGCTTCACCTCCAGAATGGGAGTAATGTTCTTTATGGCTTGCTCAAAAACATCGAGGGAGGGTTTCTTGAGCTCCCTCTCAACAGCATCAAAGGCTTTGTAAACGATCCTCTCCGAAACACTCTTCTTGCCGTTTCTCAATACGTTGTTAATCACCCTGGCAACAAGAATGCTCTGATACTTGGCATCTGGAGCCACCTCTCTTTTCTCAGCCTGTCTTCGCCTTGGCATAAGTTCCCCCTATACACTCAGCATCCGCTAAAAATCTAAACCTCTGAGGGCTTAAGGAGTGGCAGCCTCGGCAGCCGCCTTTTCTCTCTTGGCACCGTATTTGCTTCGGCCCTGCCTGCGGTCTGTGACCCCCGCCGAGTCCAGGGTGCCACGAACTATGTGATAGCGAACCCCTGGCAGGTCCGGCACACGGCCACCTCTAATAAGCACAACTGAATGCTCCTGGAGATTGTGTCCCTCTCCAGGAATGTAAGCCGTTACCTCCATCCCATTGGTCAGCCGCACCCTGGCCACCTTCCTCAGGGCCGAATTGGGTTTCTTTGGAGTTACAGTCTTCACGGAGATGCACACTCCACGTTTTTGAGGAGAGGCGATGCCCCGCACAACCCTGTTCTTTCGAGCATTGAAAGAGACCATCAAGGCAGGGGCCTTGGTCCTCCTGGCAATCTTCTTTCGCCCTTTCCTGACCAGTTGATTTACTGTCGGCATCTCTCCCTCACCAATCCTATGAAAACAATAAAGTCCTTAGACGCAAATTATAAGTATATCAATATCCTAGGAACTGTCAAGTCTTTTAACTGCCAGGTTTCTTATGTTATGAAACATGGGTGACACCCTCAGGTAAGATGGGGTTAGTAAAAGACCACACCTACCCGAGAGGAGGTCACCCAGTTGGAGAGTAGCACCTGGTACGTCATCAAGC
>JACPPT010000012.1 GCA_016190815.1 Chloroflexota bacterium | reverse complement strand
TCGGGTTGGGAAACCCGACCTACAGATTGAATCGCTGATCTCGGATGGAAACCCCTGCTGTTAGGCGGCCTTTCCCATGGGAGTTTTTAAGGCTCTCGCTTATTCTGGGGTTGAGGGTGGGACCTCCCCATCCAACTGCCGAAGGACATTCTTGCCTTTCCTAGGGCTTCGCCCTCTCGGATGAACACGAAAAGGGCAATAAAAATCGATGGCAAGAAGAAGACGAGATGGGTTACGATGGCGAAGGCCAGCGCTTCTTCTTTCCCTGTGGATGAGGAAAGGATCCCTAGAAAATAGACCACGCCAAATTCAAAGGTCCCCACAGCCCCTGGAAGGGAGGGAAGGGCTGAGGTGAGAAAGGTTGTTGCTACAACGGCAACCATTATAGCGGGGAAGGCAACCTGAAGCCCAAGCCCCGTAGCCAAGAACCAGCCGCTTAGTCCGGTAAGGAGCCAGAACACGAGGGATGCCAGGAACACGACTGCGAGTCTTCCTTTTCTATGTCCCAGTGCGTTAAGGGCATCATAAGATGAGCGTATCACATGTACCCTCTGAAGCAAAGGAACACGTGCCACAGTTGGAAATAGGATAAAAAGGCCAATTGAGACGACAAGAAACACCGCGCCAGCTATGTAGATAGAGCCCCGTATAGGCTCTGCTACGGGAAATAGAAGAATCCCCATCAACAAAAAGGCCACGGTTGCGAGCAGGTCCATGGTTCTGTCCACCACAATAGTGGCAATGACGACCCCGGCATCCAATTTATCCCTTAAGGTTAGTAGCGCAAAAGAAAGAACCTCGTTGAGGACCCTTATGGGCAGGATGTTATTTATGCCTGTTCCTGCGTTGATAACGATGAAAAGCCTAGCCGTGCTTATTTTTTCGTGGACGAAAAGCAAGCGCCATCGGAGAGCCTTAATAAAGTTGCCTGCGATTAGAGCAGTTAAGGCGAGGAGAACGAACTGCCAGGAAAGTCCGCTCAAGAGCGCCCTGGTTTCTCCCCAGTTTATGCCCCTTACCGCGAGCCAGGCCAGAACTGCCCCAAGGATGATCCCGATTATTATTCTTCTCATTTCAGGAGCCTGGTCTCCCTTCGCTTCTTCTCCAAAGACGTGCCCTTAAGAATACCATGCTGCCTAAAATGGGGGGGCTAAGAACAAGGATAAGAGATTCATCAAAGAGTAAGGCGGATATGGCAGCAACACCGAAGAGCAGGAGAGAAGCATATCCAGTGTTGCGTAGAATGACGAGGACACCGATGGCAAAGGGCGCACCGAGAAGTGTTTCTATTGGGATCATGGCTAGCAAAGCTCCGATGGCTGTGGCAGCTCCTATGCCTCCCCGAAAGCCCAAGAATATAGGCCACCAGTGGCCGAGTAGAGCGGCGATACCACCCAGGAGCCAGGCATACATCGGTAGCCCTGAAGCTCTGGCCACTATTACAGGCAATGCCGCTTTCCCTACATCCAGGATGCCTACGGCTATGCCCTCTGCTGGCCCCACCTGTCGAAACACATTGGCTGCACCTGGGTTTCCATAGTCCACCTGTCGAATGTCAACCCCCTTTGCCATGCGAGCAACAATATAGGCCCAGGGCATCGAACCCAGCAGGTAGCCGAGAACTATAATGGCTATGGTGCCTAGTACTTCCATTCTTCAACAATTATGCCTAATATCTCTTTGCCTTATCATATATGTTTAGGAGTTCCTTGCCCTGTATATAGCGCGTCAGGTTTTCGCAGAAGAGCGAGACAACTCTGTCCCACCTGCCTTTGGAGTCCCCTGAGACATGGGGGGTGAGTATTACGTTGGGCATCTCCCAGAGCTCGCTTTCTGGGGGCAAAGGCTCTTTCTCGAAGACGTCCAGGCCCGCCCCGGCGATAACTCCATTCTTGAGAGCCTTGATAAGGGCTTGCTCATCTATTATGGGGCCTCTGGATGTATTGATTACATAGGCCGTTGGCTTCATAACTTGGAACTCACGTTCACCGATGAGGTGGTAGGTCTCGGGTGTGAGGGGACAGGTTATGACGACATAGTCGCTGGGAGAGAGAAGCTGGTGTAGCTCTTGTGGTGGGAGAAGAACGTCTACCCCCTGGACGTTTTCCTCCGTCCGTTGGGCTGACCTTCTTATAGCCAGAATTCGCATCCCCATGGCCTTGCAGAGCTTTGCAGTTTGGTTTCCCACTCCTCCAAGGCCAACAATGCCCACAGTTTTGCCATGAAGTTCGGAGAGGTGCAGCAGCTCCCAGCGGTGATCTTTCCTGCCCTTGAAATACTCCGGGGCACGCTTGGCGAACATCAACATCGTCATAACGATGAATTCGGCGATGTTTATGGAAGGCGTGCCCCGAGAGGTGGTGAACACAATATTGCTATCCAGAAGGCCAGTCTTCTCCCATCGGTCCGCTCCTGCTATTCGCAGGTGAATCCAGCGGAGTTTGGGGGCGATGGAAAGCAGGTCCACAGGAAGGGGGTTTGCCCCGAAGAGCACCTCTGCATCTTCAAAAACCTGGCGAAGCGTCTCGGAAGCTGTGACTCCGGGCTGAAAATAGGGCAAGATGTCAACAAACTCCAGGGAAGGGCTAACAGAGGCTAGCTGTTTTTGCTGTTCCTCATCCAGTTCCATTCCCAGGAGCACCTTAATCTTTCTCACAGATACCACCCCTTAGGCCGTATTCTTGGAGGTGGGATGTCTCATGGTAAGCCATATCAAAATTCCTTATCGGTTTTGCTTGACACCTTGGATTATAGAAGGGTGCTCCTGAAAAAGTGTGGAGCAGCTTTTCTAAGGGACAGAAACGGACTTGGTCATTTTATACCTGCCGTCTTTAGAAGGCTATGAAGCTCGGCAAGGGTCTTTGCGTTCTCCTCCAGCTCGAAGGCATCAACGGCGTATTTGCGCTGCGCTGAAATGCCGTCCACTGCACCTAAATCCACTATCTTTCTTATGAGCTGCTTCTCCTCATCCACAGATATGAGGAGGTTCTTCTTGGCCAGCAGCGAAAGTGCTGCCACAAGGCCGTATGCACCCCAGTTGGAGACGCTGGCGATGACAAGCTTCGTAACCGGGGTTACGGCTGGATCAGGCACCAGTGTGCCCACCTGAGGTATGAACTGTGCCAGGTTGCCCATACCTATTTCATTGCCTCCGTCTCCCACCCCCACCGTTTTCTTCTGGTTCGTGAAGAGGTAGTCTATCTTAGCTGTGAACTCAGATATGTCCAGGTTACGCATGTTCAGATATGCCTTGTTTTTGCTGAAACCGCATCTTTCAATGGATATGAGGACGGTCGGGCGGACCTTGTTAATGAGGTCTTTGGCAAACTTCTGACTGCTTTCATGGTCGGATATGGGGAACTCCACCAGGTGCTCCCCCGAAGTGGCTGTGGCCTTCAAAAGGGATGCCGAGTATTTATCGGTAACGTAGTGGACGTTGTAGCCAAGGGACCTGAGCGCCTTGCCCATGGCTATTGCGCCGGGGGGGCCGTCGGTCTCTGGAGCAGCAGCGCTCCTGATGTAGAAGCCAGTAGCGATTATGGCCGTGCCTTTGTTATCGAGGATGAATCTTGCCGCCTCATCGCAGAAATTTTGGGGGAGATGTCCCCTTAGGGCGGATATTCCCCGGTTGTCCCTGCTCAGGATTACGTCCTCTATTGTCATTCTTCGTGCTCCTTCTCCTTCTGATCTTTATCTTGGAACGCGGTTGGCATCCAGAAACCTGTGAAGCTCCAAAATTGTTTGGCTGTTTTCCTCTGGCGAGAAGCTATCGACGCCGTATTTGGGTGTGTTGGAGGGCTCTGTGGCGCCTGAGTCCACAAGCCCCTTTATTATGTCCTTCTCCTCTTGGGCTGACATGAGGAGATTTTTCCCATGAAGCATGGAAAGGCCTGCCACAAGGCCGTATGCACCCCAGTTGGAGACGCTGGCGATGACGAGCTTGGTGGTGGCGGTGCGGGCGGGGTCTTTGGCAAGGGTCGAGACCTTGGCTACCTCGTCAGCGAGCTTTCCCATCCCTATCTCATTTCCGCCGTCCCCTATGCCAACTGTGTTCTCATGCTGCAAGAAAAGGTAGTCTACCTTGGCGGTGAACTCGGAGATATCCTTGCCCTGGCGGTTCAAATAAACGCGGTCCTTAGTAAAGCTACAACGCTCGATGGAAACGAGGACGGACGGACAGAGGTCCAATAAGAGGTCTCTGGCGAATCTTCGGCTGGTTCGGTGGTCGGTTATGGGAAAGTCCACTATCCGAGCACCCTGGCCCATAACGGTCTCCATTATGGACTTTGCGTGTTTATCGGTGACGTAGTAAACATCGCAGCCCATGGCTTCCAAGGCTTTGCCTAGGGCGATAGCTCCCGGAGGCCCATCCGTCTCAGGTGCGCCTTTGGCCATGATGTAAAATCCCGTTACTATAAAGGCTGTCCTCCTATTGTCGTAAATCAGCTTGGCTGCATCCTGGCAGAAGTCCGGAGCGAGATGGGTTTTCAGGGTAGATACTCCCCTTCTGTCTCGACTGAGGATTATATTTTCAATAAACATGGCCCCTCCTTTTACGAGAGATGTCTCAGCCTCAGATCGTAGTAGCCAAGGCGAGACGCCTAATCTATGCCTTCGACCTCGACCTCGTAAAGTCTGCCGTTGACCCTGACCTTGAAGATAGCGCTGTGGGCCGTCGCCAGTGCAGGCTGCTTCATCTGTGTACGAAGATTTTGAATAGACTCCTCGTACTGTCGGAAAAGAACGTAGGCTTCCCCTTCGGAAACTCTGACGAACCTGATTTTATCTCCGGGCTTTGCCTGGGCAACTTTATGAATATCTGCGGTTATCACAGTTGCTATTTTGGTATAGCCACCAGTCGTCTGCCTGTCTGCCATCAGTATTATGGGCAGGCCATCCCCAGGCACCTGAACAGCGCCCAGAGGTATGCCGTCGGAGATTATATCGGCCCCAGCCTTGTGGGCTATCCTGAGGCCTTCGAGCCTGTAGCCCATTCGGTCTGCCTGTATGCTTACAACGTATTGAGAGTTCAAAAAGGTGTGTATCCCTTCCTGAGTGAAATAGTCGTCCTGGGGACCGAGCACAACCCTCAGCTCATGTTCCTCATTGTATCGAGGGATGGACCCTGGGGGAGCTTTCCTTCCGGCGAGCCCTTCCGCTGATTTGACGGGCCCTGTTCTCAGGCGGCTCCCTTTTCGAAGAGGTCTTCCATCGATACCTCCAAGCTGCGCCTTGACGTAGGTGGACTTGCTGCCCAGCACCTCCGGAACATCTATGCCTCCAGCCACTGCCAAATATGCTCTAGACCCGCTTTTCAACCCCTTGAAAGAGATGATGCTTCCCCTGCGGACGGGCACCGTCTCCCACATCGGAAGAGGTTCTTTATCCAGTTGGGGGCCTAAATCAGCCCCTGTTATGGCGATGACGGTGTCCTCCAGCACCTTCAACTGAGGGCCAATAAGGGTTATTTCCAGACATGCCTCTCCTTCTTCGTTGCCCAGGAGGATATTAGCAACACGGAGGGCATAGGTATCCATGGCTCCAGATACTGGGATACCGTATTGTTGATAGCCATGTCTGCCAAGGTTTTGAATGGTGGTGAACATCCCTGGCTCTAGGACTTCAAAAGTCTCCACAGTCACCCTCTCACCCCGCCTCAAAGGTTTTGACCCTGTAGTTGCTAGCCTCGACTGCTCTTCTGATTTCCAGAAACTCCTTTTCATCTATCTTTACAAATCGCAGGAGGTTCCCTGCCTCAATAGCCACAGGAGGGTCCTTGGTCGGGTCGAAAAGCTTCAACGGCGTTCTCCCAATGAGTCGCCATCCTCCGGGACTATCTATGGAATAGATGCCCGTCTGGTTTCCGGCGATCCCCACAGAGCCCGCAGGTATCTTTGTCCTGGGGGTTTCAAGCCTTGGGGTGGCGATCTTTGGGGACATTCCACCAAGATAAGGGAACCCTGGAGTGAAGCCGAGCATGTACACCAGATAGTCCGTACTGGTGTGTATTCTTATAACTTCCTCGGGGTCCAGCTTGTTGTGTTGTGCCACAAATTCTAGATCCGGGCCGTACTCGCCACCGTATACTGTGGGTATCTCTACGACCTTAGGCCGGGGGAACTTTGCTGTGCCTAACTCTCTCTCCAGGTCAAAAAGTTTGGCTTTGAGCTCGTCTGGGCTCATTTTCATCGGGTCGTAGTAAACAAGGGCGGACCTGTATGTGGGTACGACCTCTGTAATCCCAGAGATTCTGGCCTGTTTTATGGCAATGCACATATTGTGCACCTTGCGGTTTATCTCTGGACTTATGGAGTTCCCAAACTCGATCAATACTGCTTTATCACCCGCAAGCAAGACCCTGGTCTTTTCATACATTTATGTCCACCCCGAAACTACAACGAACTGCGCTAGAAGAACCGCTCTTTGTGTGGAATCAGTGACCTATAGGAACGTTCCTATGGGGGCTATCTCGATACCCTCTGCCTTCAGATGCTCCTTCAATGTCTTGGCTAGCTGCACGGCCCCAGGAGTATCGCTGTGCAGGGAGATGGTGTCGGCCTGAATAGCTATCTCCTGACCGTTTATGGCTGTGACCTTGCCCTGGGTGATCATCTTCAAGCTTCTTGCCACCACCTCATTCAGGTCGTGAATGACGGAGCCTGGTTTGGAACGGGGTACAAGGGAACCGTCAGGGTTGAGAGCCCTATCGGCGAAGACCTCCCTGGCCACCTTCACACCTACTTCTTGCACTATTTGTACCCACTCCGTTCCTGCCAGCACCACCAGAATAAGGCTCTTATCAAACTCCTTCACGGCCTCCGCAATGGCCTTTGCCAGTTCCTTGTTTCGGACTGCCATATTGTATAGTGCGCCGTGAGGCTTTACATGCTGAAGCTTCTTGGCCTTTGTGAAGGCTGTGAGAGCCCCCACCTGATATGTTATGTAGCTTTTCGCCTCTTCGGGGCTGACGGCCATATCCCTTCGGCCAAAGCCCATGAGGTCGGGAAGGCCGGGATGTGCGCCTATTGCTACTCCTCTTTCCTCAGCGAGTTGGACTGTCTGCCTCATAACCATGGGGTCACCGGCATGAAAGCCGCAGGCTATGTTGGCAGATGTTATGTGTTCCAGAATCTCCTCGTCCAGGCCCATAGTATAGGCCCCGAACGCCTCGCCCATATCTGAGTTGAAGTCTATCTTCTTTCTCATCGCTCGTACTCCAGAGAAATATTATAACACTTCTCACCCTTTAATCTTGAGAAAACAATTCGAAAAGTGGGTTCCCAGTACAGGCAAATATGGGGTGGACTTTGAAGCTTATAAGACAGACAGGTCTTCATCTAATACGTCTGTGATGAACATGTGGCCTGGAGAGTGGGTTATCATGAGCGGGGGCTTGGACTCCATAGCCACAGCCTGTGGTGTAACCCCACAAGCCCAGAAGACCGGGACCTCGTCCGACTTAACTTCCACCGGGTCGCCGTAATCGGGTTTGGAGAGGTCTTTTATCCCTATTTTCTGGGGGTCGCCTATATGAACGGGCGCTCCGTGCACCGATGGGAATCGAGAGGTTATTTGAACAGCCTTAACCACCTTTTGTCTGGGTATGGGCCTCATCGTTACCACCAGGGGGCCAGAGAACATGCCAGCGGGCACTGTCTTAACGCCGGTTTTATACATGGAGACGTTCTTGCCCTCATCTATATGGCGAAGGGAGATGCCGGCCCTAACAAGAGCAGCTTCAAAGGTGAAGCTGCATCCCAGAAGGAATGTTACGAGGTCGTTTCGCCAGAAGTCTTTTAGATCCCTCACCTCGGAAACGAACTTTCCTTCTTTGTATATGCGGTAAAGAGACACGTCCACCCTTATATCTGCACCTGGGGCCATAAGGGTGGGCTCATGTTTGCCTGGCTCCAATACCTCTAGGATGGGACACGGTTTGGGATTACGCTGGCAGAAGAGGATGAAATCAAAGGCCAACTCTCTTGGCAGGATAACAAGGTTGGCCTGAGCATAACCGGGGCACAGCCCTGCCGTGGGCCTCACC
This sequence comes from Chloroflexota bacterium, assembly GCA_016190815.1. Classification (GTDB taxonomy): domain Bacteria; phylum Chloroflexota; class Dehalococcoidia; order JACPPT01; family JACPPT01; genus JACPPT01. The sequence goes on along the minus strand of JACPPT010000012.1, from coordinate 9,838 downwards.
AGCTCACCCCGCCTGATGCGGTTTCTGACCTCTCTTGGGTGCTCAGCCGTGAGAACCAAAACCGTACTCCCTTAAAGGTTGCCTAAAGAATTTCGCCTAATAATATGCTTTTAGCTTCAATGTTGTCAATAGCAGGGCTTCTGGCCATAATCCGTGGATTATCTGATGAAGAGCGGTGTCATGTCAGGGATACCAGGACACGTCAAGGGCATGAGATTATGAGAGTTTTTGCCTTCGCACTTGTCTATTTTACAAATGCTACCATTAAAGATACAAGGGGGAAGAGAGAATAGAAAGAGGGAAGGGGACCAAGGGGATAGGCAATCCTTCCCTTTGGGAAGGATCCGGTAGTTTGGAACTACCATAATAAAACACCGTTAAATGTTCGAGGGGCAAAGGAGTCCGTGAATCTGGGATGACACCCATCAGGTGCTCCTTCTGAATCTGGACTCACAGATTAGGCTTCTGGGGTCTTCCCCTGCATATTGCGCATTGGCGAAAACAAAAATATAATACTTGCTATCGTTTTGAGGGTGGTCATTCAGGAGTGAGATTTGTCTGGAGCTTTAAGTGACCTCAGGGTTCTGGATCTAACCCGGCACATATCCGGCCCGTACTGCACCAAGCTTCTTGCGGAGTTTGGAGCGGAGGTAATAAAGGTGGAGACTCCTGGAGCGGGCGACCCCTCTAGGCGAATCGGGCCTTTTGTAGGAGACCTGCCTCATCCTGAAAAAAGCGGCCTTTTCCTTTACCTTAACACAGGTAAAAAGAGCATAACCCTCGATCTCCGTTGTGAGAGCGGCAAAAAGCTTCTTAAAGAGCTGGCGAGGGATGTGGATGTGGTGGTGGAGAACTTCGAAGCCGGTATTTTGGAGGGGTTGGGCCTCGGCTATGAGGCATTGAGCCAGATAAATCCCTCGCTGGTAATGACCTCTATTAGTAGCTTTGGGCAGACAGGCCCCTACAAAGAGTACAAGGGGACCGACATTGTGGAGATGGCCATGGGGGGGCTGATGTATATAACGGGAAGCCCCAAAAGAGAACCCTTGAAGTACGCAGGCTCACAGTCCCAGTATGTGGGCGGCGCGTATGGTGCCACAGGTACAATGCTTGCTTGCATGTATCGTGACAGCACGGGCATTGGTCAACATGTTGATGTATCTGTGATGGAGGCCGTCATCTCCAGTCTCAGCGATTCGATGATAACCTATCAGTACGAAGGCAAGATAAGGATGCGGCTGGGAGGTCTCAACTGGGCAGTGCATCCCTCTCACATAATGCCCTGCAAAGATGGCTATATCCTGGTGAGCATTCTTACCCAGGGCAGGTGGGGAGACTTCTGCCAGTTCATGAACAGGCCGGACCTGGGAGAAGACCCCCGGTTCCAGACGGGGATCGGAAGAGTTAGCCATGCCAAGGAGATAGATGCCGCTGTGGAGCCGTGGGTTATGCAGTGGAATAGGGAGGAGCTTTTCCAAGCGGCTCAGGCGTGGCGTTTGCCCTTTAGCCTTGTCCTCACCACGGAGGACCTCCTCAAGGATCCGCAGCTTATAGAGAGGAAATACTTTGAGAGAATAGAGCATCCTGTAGCTGGGACTTTTGACTATCCCGGCCGACCGTTCCAGATGAGCGAAACTCCTTACAAGGTCAGCCGTGCGCCCTTTTTGGGGGAGCACAACATTGAGATATACTGCGGGCGCCTTGGACTTAGCAGAGAGGATTTGGTAAGGCTTAGAACCAATGCCGTCATATAGGAGTATTTGAAAGATGTCTGGACTCCCTCTACATGGGGTGAGAGTAATAGACCTGACCATGGTATGGGCTGGCCCACTAGCCGCCTCTATGCTGGCCGATATGGGGGCCGAGGTAATAAAAGTGGAATCTCGAAGGCGGCAGGACGCCGTTAGATACTTGATCTACCCCAAAGGCGAGCCAGGAGAGGATCCCTGGAACAGGAGCGGCTATTTTCAGCGATTCAATCGCAATAAATATGGCATAACCCTGGACTTGACCACTCGCAGAGGAGTGGAGATATTCAAGCAGCTTGTTTTAACTTCAGATGTTGTTATGGAGAACTTCACCCCCAGGGTCATGGAGAACTTCGGTCTGGACTACCCGGTGCTGAGGTCAATAAGGCCGGACATAGTGATGATATCCATGCCTGCCTTTGGCAGGAGCGGCCCTTATCGTGATTACCTGGGCTTTGGTAACAGCGTGGAGGCGATGTCTGGCCTTTCCAGCATGATGGGGTATGAGGATGGGCCGCCCATCCTTGGCGGGGTTACCTTCGGCGACCCAGTAGCTGGAGTACATGCTGCCTTTGCCATCCTGGCGGCATTGCACTATAGAGAACGCACAGGCAAGGGACAGCACATCGAAATTGCCCAGAGGGAGTGCTTCACCCGCTTCATAGGTGAGGCCATCATGGACTATACCATGAACGGCCGAGTTGGGAGGAGGATGGGCAATCGCCACCAGTATAGGGCCCCCCACGGCTGTTATCCATGCAAAGGGGAGGACGAGTGGGTTGTCATCGATGCGGGGTCCGATGAAGAGTGGGACAAGCTCTGTGAGGTTATGGGAAAGCCAGCCCTGGCCCAGGACAAGAGGTTCTTCGACTCTCTCAGCCGATGGAAAAACCAGGATGAACTGAACAAAATCATAAGCGAGTGGACAAGACAGCATGACCATTATGAGGTTATGCGTCTCTTGCAGGGGGCCGGGGTACCCGCCGGGGCCGTGCTCACCAACAAGGAGCTTCTTGAGGACGAACACCTGAAGAAGCGGCACTTCTTTCATGACATAAATCACCCGGGGGCTGGGGTCTTCCCCCAAGTGGGTCCCCCTGTGAAGCTGTCCTGCACGCCGGGCAGCATTCGTATGCATGGCCCGCGTCTTGGGGAACACAACCAGCTCATTCTGAGCGGCCTCCTGGGCGTATCTGGTGACGAGCTGGATGCTCTTGTCAAGGAAGGTATTATAGGGACAGAACCTCTTGTAGCCCAGCAGCACTTTGCTTGAAGGGTTTAAGTATGGAATCGGCCTGGAGCCTTTATCGAGTCCTTGATCTGAGCGAAGAGGCGCCCATTTGTGGCAAGGTCTTCGCAGACCTGGGCGCTGATGTCATCAAAGTAGAGCGGCCAGGGGGCGACCCGTCCCGTTGGAGGGGGCCATTCTATAAGGACGTGGTTGACCCTGAGAAAAGTCTCAACTGGTTTGCCTTCAACACTGGAAAACGTAGCATAACTCTGGACATAACTACTAACGACGGGAAAGCCATATTAAAGAGGCTGGCGAAGACAGCCCATTTCCTTGTGGAGTCTTTCCCGGCTGGGCATATGGATAGTCTGGGTCTGGGTTACTCGGCCCTGGGTGGGGCAAATCCCGCGCTCATAATGGCCGCCATCACACCGTTCGGGCAAACAGGGCCTTACGCCTCTTACAAAGGCACGGATCTTATTTGTATGGGCATGGGCGGGTTGATGTATGTCAGTGGCGAGCCTGAGCAGGCACCATTGCGCATGGGCGTTCCGGAGGCATATCTTCATGCTGGGGTTGAAGCCGTCGTCGGGATGATGATGGCCCACATGCACAGGGTGCGCTCGGGCGAGGGGCAGTACGTGGACGTATCGGCTCAGGAGTGCATCGTCTGGGAGACCTTCCATACCCAGCAGTTCTGGGATGTCCTCAAAATAAACCTTAAGAGGCAGGGAAAGTGGAGGCAGTTTGGCCTTAACGCCATGAGGTGGCTTTACCCCTGCAAGGACGGCTACATCAGCATTTATGTCCTGGGTGGCCCCATGCGTGCGAAAGCCCAGCGCGCCCTGGTGGAGTGGATGGATAGCGAGGGTATGGCAGAGGAGTGGTTGAAGGAGTTCGACTGGGAGAACTTCAACACCATGCTCGTCCCCCAAGAGGTCAACGACCGGCTTGCCGATGCTGTTGGTCGCTTCGTTCAGGGGAAGACCAAGGCAGAGCTTTTCGAGAAGGCGCTGAAAAATGGCTTTTTCCTCGTCCCCATAAACACGCCCGAGGACGTCTTTCACTTCCCCCAGCTTGCTGCCAGAGATTTTTGGTTGAAGCTGGAGCATGAGGAGGTGGGAGATGTGATTACCTATCCTGGAGCGCCCTATAAATCCACTGAGACCCCCTATCGCGTGAGCCGGCGTGCGCCGCTAATCGGAGAGCATAATGCTGAAGTATACGAAGGAGAGTTGGGGCTTTCCAAAGAGGATCTCATAGCGCTAAAAGGCTCGGGGATTATTTAGAGGAGCAGAGAATGAGCAAGGCTCTACCTCTTGAAGGCGTGAAGATACTGGACTTCTCGTGGGTGGCAGCAGGCCCATCAGCCACAAGGTATCTCGCTGACCACGGAGCCATGGTCATCCGTGCGGAGTCGGCCACGCACCTTGAGACCTTGAGGATAACAGGCCCTTTCAGGAACAATGAAGCCGGCCAGGACCGGAGCGCTTACTACGCCAACTACAACGCGGGGAAGTACAGCTTTCGTCTTAACCTAAACCATCCCAAGGCAGCGGAAATCGCCAAGAGATTAGTGCAGTGGGCGGACATCGTGGTGGAGAGCTATGCCCCGGGTGTGATGAAGAGATTCGGCCTTGATTACCGTTCTCTCAGGGAGATCAAGCCAGACATAATTATGGCCAGCACCAGCCAGATGGGACAAACCGGCCCCATCACCACCTACCGGGGGTTCGGAGCGCAGGCCTCTGCCCTGGCGGGGTTCTGCCACATCACAGGGTGGCCCGATGGCGAGCCTCTAGGGCCATATGGAGCCCACTCCGACATGATCGCCCACCGCTACCTTATGATCGGCATCCTGAGCGCTCTGGAGTACAGGCGCAGAACGGGGAAGGGACAGTATATAGACGTTTCCCAGTTCGAGTGCGCCCTTCAGTTCCTTTCCACCGTCCTATTGGACTACAGTGTCAATGGAAGAGTCGCCTCGAGGAAAGCCAACCAGGACCCCTGCTATGCCCCTCATGCTTCGTATAGATGCATGGGTGACGACCGCTGGTGTGTCGTCGCCGTGACCAACGACGAAGAGTGGAGAGGTCTTTGCAGAGCCATAGAGAAGCCCGAGCTAGTAGACGACCCCCGTTTCAGCACCCTTTCGGGTCGGAAGAGAAACGAGGAGGAACTCGACAGGATTATCGAGGAGTGGACAAGGAGCCGTTCGCCTGAAGAGGTTATGCACCTCATGCAAGCTGCTGGAGTTCCGGCTGGTATTGTGGAGAAAGGGGAGGACCTTCACCGAGACCCACAGTTGGAGCACCGTCACCACTTCTGGCAGCTCCAACATGATGAGATAGGGTTGCACAGATACGATTTCCCGGCGTTCAGACTCTCTAAAACACCAGGCCGCATCGCTTGGGCGGCTCCTCTCTTGGGAGAGCATAACGATTACATATGTCGAGAGGTTCTGGGGATGAGCAATGGCGAGTTCGTGGAGCTGGTGAGTGAAGGGGTTTTCGAGTAGGCACTGTCTTGCGAAAATGATATACTTTCGGTAAATCAAGAAAGGGGGTGGACATGGTTACTGGGAGTGCTCTCAAGGCAAAGAGGATTGTGGAGGAGTTGAAAAAGTGCGGAATAACCCATGTCGTTTGGCTGCCGGACACGGAGGCCCGATTCATGTATGACACCCTCATAAATGAAAAGGACATAAAGCTGGTCCAGGTTTGTCGTGAGGGGGAGACCGTCGCCATAGCGGCTGGGCTTTACGTCGGTGGAAAGGAGCCATGCGTTCTTATCCAGAACACGGGCTTCCTGGAGTCGGGGGACTCCATAAGGGGGCTTGCCATAGACATACACCTGCCCCTTCTCATCATAATAGGGTACCGGGGGTGGAAGCGGGTTGGCAATATAACTGATTCAGCTGCCATCTATATCGAGCCTATCCTCGACGCCTGGGGGATAAAACACTATCTTGTGGAGACCGACGCCGATGCGCACAATATCTCCATAGCCCATAAAGAGGCCCATGAGACCAAGAGGCCCGTGGCCGTCCTTATAGGGCGGGAGTACCAGTAGGGAAGGCTCGCTCCAGGGCAGGGTGGTACTTATCCCTACTTTGGTTGAGCCACATTTGAGTTGGGAGAGAGCTATAGTGTTGCGTCTACTGAAGGTAGGTACTTGCCGTCAGATGAAATATCTGGAAATATGTATTAGCGTTAAGGAGGTCAATGAGTGGCAGAATACAAGCACATAGTTTATGAGAAGGACTCTCGCATTGCCAAGGTAACGATGAACAGACCCCAAAAGCTCAATGCTATGTTCCCCGAGATGGAGGAAGAGCTGATAAGCGCTTTTAGGGATTGCCAGAAAGATGACAACATTCGGGTGCTGGTTTTCACGGGGACGGGTAGAGCCTTCTCCAGTGGGGAGGATGTAAGGGTGCTTCAGGAGAGGGCGGAGCAGCTTAAGAAGGCTTCGCCTGAGCAGAAGCCTACTCCAACTCCTATGTGGGCAAGCCCTATACCCAGGGCTATGATAGATATAGTCGAAAAGCCTGTGATAGCATCTGTTAACGGGGTATGTGCGGGGGCCGGGTATGGCCTTGCCCTGGCGTCAGATATACGAATAGCATCTGAAAACGCACGTTTCGCCCATGTGTACCTGCGCAGGGCTCTTACCACGAGCTGTGAGGTTTGGTTTCTCCCACGGCTAATCGGGTTGGGGCCTGCCTTTTACCACATCTTGACGGCCGACGACATGGATGCAAAAGAGGCTTTGCGTTTGAACTTTGTCTGTAAGGTTGTTCCCCAGGAAAAGCTGGAGGCTGAGACAAGGGATCTGGCTCTGAAGATAGCGGAGAGGCCACCTGTGGCAACCAAGTTCACAAAGAGGGCAATCTACAAAGGCCTCCTTTCCAGCCTGGCTGAAACGATGGAGTTCGTGGGCTATGCCAGAGCCGCAGCCGCTGGCTCAAGGGAGTCAGAGGAGGGGCGCAGGGCATTTTTGGAGAAGCGAAAGCCTGTATTTTAGGGTCATTTTAGTGAAGGGCGCTGGTCTATGATAGATACGATAGAAGCCTTAAAAACCATTGGAGAGCATCGCACCAACGAAGTGGTTGTGCCTACTATGAGCGTCTTTCTTTTCTGGCCCGCCATTTCCAAAAGGCCTGAGCTTGACCTTCATCACACAGGCTGTATGGGCAAAGCGTCCTCTTTGGCGCTGGGCGTGGCCCTGTCGCAGCCTCGCAGAAGGGTCATAGCCCTGGACGCCGATGGCAGTCTTCTGATGAACCTGGGGTCGCTGGTGACCATCGCCAACCAGGCACCAGCCAACTTCCTCCATTTCGTATTCGAAAACGGAGTCTACCAGAACACTGGTGGCCAGCCCATACCCGGGGCGGGCAAGTTTGACTTCTCTAGACTTGCCAGGGCCGCAGGCTACCGCAATGCATACGAGTTCGATGACCTGGAGAGCTTGAATATAAGTCTGGGCCGAATCTTCAAGGAGGATGGCCCCACCTTCGTTTGCCTTAAGGTTTCCAGGATTGAGCTTCCAGAGTGGCCGGAGTGGGGGACATCGGAGGCTTGGCCAAGGGTCAAAGAGGCCTTGGCCAAATACGTGTCAGGATAGGGAACGGATAGCGCGCTGGCTGCCAGATCAAGGGGTGTGAGGAATGAATACAAGAGAGGCCCTCGGAATAATTGGAGAGCATCGCACCAACGAAGTGGTTGTGACCACGATGAGCGCTTTCCTTTTGTGGCCAGCCTATACTAAAGTTCCAACCCTTGACCTCCCATTGACGGGTTGCATGAGTAAGGCGTCTTCTCTGGCACTGGGCGTGGCTCTGGCGCAACCCCGCAGAAGGGTCATGGTCTTGGACGGTGATGGTAGCCTTCTGATGAACCTGGGGTCTCTGGTAACCATAGCTAATCAAGCTCCACCCAACCTAATCCATTTCGTATTCGAAAACGGCGTATATCAGAATGCTGGTGGCCAGCCCATACCCGGGGCTGGTAAGATTGGCTTTGCAGGTCTTGCCAGCGCAGCAGGTTACCGAAAAACCTACGACTTCGACGACCTGGAGGGCTTCAAGATAAGCCTGGACCGCATCCTAAAGGCAGATGGTCCAACTTTTGTCTGCCTCAAGGTTCGGAGTAAGGAGGAAAGCATTCCATATTCTCTCGGCGCAACGGGATTGGCTTTCCAGAAGGTTAAAGAAACCATGGCAAAAGCTGTATAGCGATAGAATATCAAAGGGGGTAAGCAATGATTGTAGACTTGGAAGCGGCGATGGCCATAGGCGAGCATCGGACAGATGAAATTGTTGTCAACACCATGCGAGCGGGGCGACTCTGGATTCTCGTGTCCAATCGCGTAGAGCTGGATCTCCCCCTCACGGGCTGTATGAGTAAAGCCTCCTCTCTGGCGCTGGGCGTTGCCCTGGCGCAGCCGCATAGAAAGGTAATAGTCATGGATGGCGATGGTAGCCTTTTGATGAACTTGGGGTCACTGGTAACAATTGCGAACCAGGCGCTACCCAACTTTATCCACTTTGTCTTTGAGAATGACATTTACTGGGTAACAGGAGGCCAGCCTGTGCCTGGGGTGGGCAAGTTCAACTTTGCGGCCCTCGCCAGGGCCGCAGGTTACCGAAAGGCCTACGAGTTCGACGACCTGGAGAGCCTTAAGATAAATCTGGGCCAGATATTTCAGGATAAGGGGCCGACCTTTGTCTGCCTCAAAGTGTCCAGCAGTGTGGAGGACCGTCTTCCTTATCCAACCCGCAAAACGGAGGACGCCCTCCCAGAAATGAGAGAGACTCTGAAGAAGCTCTCTTCTGGCGCTTCAGCCAAGACGTAAAGTCTGCCCCCATCAAGCTTTGCTTTTAGCTACGAACCCTGGGCTTGGTTTGTGGAGATATTTTGTGCTCGAATTTGGGAAGAATGACTGGTGTTCCGTGTGCTGGATGGGGAACAATGCAGACGTCAGCGCCATAGACGCGCTGGATGTTTTCCACTGTTAGAACCTGAGAAGGGCTCCCGTCAGCTACTATTCTCCCGTGGCTGAGCATCACCAGGCGGTTGCAGTACTGGGCTGCCAGGTTGAGATCGTGCATGGCGGCTATCATGGTGAGGCCTTGCTCATGGTTGAGGCGGCCCACTAACTCCATAGTTTCCACCTGGTGTCTGATGTCCAGGTGCGCCACCGGCTCGTCCAGCAGGAGGAGACGTGGTTCCTGAGCCAAGGCCAGGGCAAGCATCACCTTTTGGCGCTCCCCCCCACTTAGCTCGTGGAAGGACCTGCTGGCAAGAGGCGTGAGGCTGGTGAACTCTAGGGCTTGCCTGACGGCCTTCCTGTCGGCCGGGCTTTCTCCTCCCATGAACTGGGTAACGTGGGGGGTTCGACCCAGCATCACTACCTCTTGGACTGTGAAGGCAAAGGGCATGTGGAAGTGCTGAGGCACCACTGCTACCTGCTGGGCGATGCGCCGACGGGAAAGGCTGTCGGGGGGCTGCCCGTCCAGCCACACCTGTCCCCCATGGGGTCGCAGCAACCCGAGCACTATCTTGAGCAAGGTGGTCTTGCCTGAACCGTTGGGTCCCAGCAAGGCCACCATCTCCCCTGGTGCGACTTCGAGGGAGATTCCCTGTAGCACCGCCTGGCTGTCATCATAGGCGAAGGTAAGCTCTTGAATACGCAGTCTTATCATCAGAATGCATACTCCCGTCGAGTACGTCGGAGCAGGTAAATGAAGAAGGGTCCCCCTAGAAGGGCTGTAAGCACGCCCACAGGCAGCTCGGTAGGTGAGAGGACGGTCCGAGCCAGCAGGTCGGCCAGTACCAGGAAGGCCCCTCCTGCCAGC
>JACPPT010000081.1 GCA_016190815.1 Chloroflexota bacterium | reverse complement strand
CTCTTGGAAGGAGAGGTGGAAGAGAGAACAGAAAGAGGGAAGGGGGCTTTGCCGCCTTCCCTCTTAAAAACACTTTTCCCCTTCCCGCTGGGAAGTGGACCAAGGGGATAGGCAATCCTTCCCAAAGGAAAGGATTCGGTAGTTTGGAGCTACCATAATAAAACACCGTTAAATGTTCGAGGGACAAAAGAATTCGTGAATCTGGGATGACACTCATCAGGTGCTCCTGCTGAATCTAGACTCACGGATCAAAGAACAGTCTGAAGTATTGACTTTTCGATTACTCCAATGTACCATAGTGGCGTTTTACTAAAGTTCCTTTCCTACAGGGACAGGTTGGTCTCAGCATCTATACATAATTGTACTCTACATAACTAAATTGGGCCATATAGTTTGAGCGCAAAACATTAGGGGAATACGAAATCTGGTTGCAAGTACCGCTAGAGCAAACTGATAGGAGGGGAAATGGGTTTACATAAAAGTAAGACAATGCTGAAGTATCTGGGTGTTCTTTTTGTAGTCGGGGTGTTCCTGGCTGGCTGTGCCCAGGCCACGCCTACGCCGACCCCCAAACCGACGCCGACAGCGACTCCAAGAGCTGTGGCGACACCTACCGCAACTGCCACACCGGTGCTTCCCACACCAACCCCCAGCTTTCAAGGCCAGAAAATTGTGGGCTATACCTGGGGGGGTGGACTTGATGATGGCACACTGGCAGGGCCCTGCGCAAGCTTGACTCAGAAATACGGAGCTACATGCTCACTGATCCCCGGCTCCAGCGTGGGCAACCTCTCCAAGACCATAGCGGAGAAGGGTGACCCCCAGGCCGATTTCCTGATGATAGATGACGCCCTTGTCCCTGAGGCAAAGGCCAATGGCGTAGCCCAGAAAGTAGATTTTTCCCGGGTGCCAAATGCCAAGGGTTTCTTCAAGGTGGTCAACACCTTTGGTGATTACATGGTGCCATGGCTGAACCAGGGCATCGGCATAGTTTACAGAACGGATAAGGTCAAGACAGCCCCGACAAAGTGGGCAGACCTCTGGAATTCGGAGTATGCAGGCCATGTAATGGTAGTGGCCTGGAACTACAACTTCGCTTGGGCCTTCATCGAAGCAGCTTCGGTGGTCGCCGCGGGGGACCCGAAGAAGCTGGACGATGGGTTCAACAAGATAAAGGCACTCAAGCCGAACATGTTCTCTACTGTGGATTCCATGGCTACCTGGGAGCGGGTGATGACTGACGGCGATGCCTGGGTGGCGGTGGGCACCAACGGACGGTGGTCAATGCTCTTGGATAAGGGAGTGTCTGTTGGATTTGTCGCCCCTTCCGACTGGCCGATGGCGTCCACGGCGGGCCATATCGCGCTCAACTCCAAGAAGCTGGACCTCGGACACGTTTTTGCCAACGAGGTGCTGGATCCCAGGAACCTGGGGAGATTCGTGGAGTTTGCAGGCTACGGCCCGGTAACCGTTGATGCCAGTCAGTATATGAGCCTCAAGGCCAGAATACGCTCCCTGGACAACGATGCCGAATGGGATGGCTTGCACATCCCCGACTGGGACAACCTGAGGCCTCGCCGACAGGAGTTCACGGACAAGTTCAACAAGGAGATAGTCAAGTAGAGGCGTTCAACCTGCATTCAGCATCCCGACCCTGGGAAGTTTAGGGAAAGCATAGAGGGTCTTTCAAAACCCAGGCTTCTGGGTGTAGAATATGGCCGACAATGAAAAAGAAGGAGGAGTCTGGGTGTAGAATATGGCCGATGAATGAAGAATAAGGAGGAGATATATGCATATTGTGAAAAGTAAGAACTTGTTGAAATGGCTTGTCTTCGTCTTTGCAGTCACACTGTTTGTGGCAAGCTGCGCGCCTAAGCCCACAGCCACTCCGGTTCCCACACCTACGCCTCCAACGCAGATCGTGGCAACGCCCACTGCTACTCCAACAAAAGCGCCTGCAACGCCAACCTCAACCCCATCTTTTAAGGGATCTACGGTGGTTGCCTATACATGGGGTGGCATCTGGGACGACGCGATGTATGCAGGTGTCTGCGCAACTGTTGGTCAGAAGTGGGGTGCCAAGTGCTCCCTTATACCCGGCTCCAGCGTGGGCAATCTATCCAAGGCCATCGCTGAGAAGGGCGACCCCCAGGCCGACTTCCTGGAGATCGACGACGCTATTGTACCCAGAGCCATCGCTAACGGGGTAACCAAGAAGGTAGATTTCACAAAAATTCCCAATGCCAAGGGCTTCTTCAAGGGTATTTCCACCTTTAACGATCAGTTTGTACCCTATGGCAGCCAGCTCATAGGATTGGCCTACAGGACGGACAAGGTCAAAACCAAGCCCACCAAGTGGTCAGACCTGTGGACTGTGGATGAGTATGCTGGCCATATTGTTGTTATGGCGTGGAACTACAACTTCGCCTGGGCCTTCATTGAGGCGGCCGCCGTGGTTGCCACGGGGGACCCCAAGAAGATAGACGAGGGCTATGCCAAGATCAAGGAGCTCAGACCGAAAATCATGAACACCTTGGACTCTCAGGCTACCTGGACAAAGCTCAATGCAGAGGGCGAGGCCTGGGTGTCGGTGCAGTCCAATGGCAGGGTGTGGGGAGAAGCTGACAAGGGTATACCTGTTGCCTTTGTGCTCCCCTCGGACTGGCCTATGTATAACTTCTGGGGATTCATCTCCCTCAGCGACAAGAACAAAGACCTGCTGCACCTCTTCTACAACGAGATGCTGGATGCAGAGTACCAGGCCAAGTGGATTGAGCTTGTCCCCTACGGCCCGCCAACTACAACCGCTACAAAGTACATGCGGATCATCGACCGTGTCAGGACACTGGACACTGAGGATGAGTTCGCACCTAACAAGATGCCGGACTGGGATTACCTTGAGAAGCGTCGGCAGGAGTTCACAGACAAGTTCAACAAAGAGATAGCCAAGTAAGCGACTTGAAAAAGTTTTAGGCGACTTTAGTAGGCTGCCCTGCAGCGATGGCAGAGTATGTCGGTGTTTGTCAGGGCAGCCTACGGGGTGGTTTGTGGAGAACTGAGGGGGGGTTAAGACCAATGGCCACTTTAGAGCAAGCCAAGGTTGCAGTTAGACCGTCAACGCAGAAGCGATACGGGAGGCTTCTTGTGCCAGGTCTTCTGGTACTGCCTTCCCTTATCGTGTTGCTGGTTTTTGTGATAATACCCCTTGTGTTCATGTTTCGCTACAGCTTCTACCGGCATGGTTACCTGGTGGTCATGGAGCCTGCCTTCACCTTTGAAAACTACATTCGTTTCTTCACAACTGTCTTTTATCTGGAGGTGGCTGCTAAGACTCTTGGTTATGCCCTGATTGTAACCGTGGCCAGCCTCATAATGGGCTATCCCGTTGCGTATTTTCTCAGCCGGAGCCGAACGAGATTTCGTCCTCTCCTCATGGCCATTGTAATTGTGCCCTTTACCCTGAGCCTGGTCGTCAGCGCCTACGGTTGGTTGGCGCTCCTTTCCCAGAATGGCATCATCAACTGGTTCCTCACCAAGATTCCATTTGTAGATGAGCCGATAAAGCTTGCATACACCCCGAGGGGTGCCCTGATTGCGATGTCGGTGAACTTCATACCCTACCAGGTGTTGGCTCTCCTCAGCGCCATAAGTAACATAGGCAGGGACCTGGAGGAGGCCTCTTATAACCTTGGAGCCAACAGGAGACAGACCTTCTTCAAGGTTCTTCTGCCCCTTTCTTACCCCGGGATCCTCTCGGGATGCACCCTGGTTTTTGTCTTGGGGCTAACGGCCTTCATTGCGCCTAGACTGGTGGGCGGAGCCTCCATGATTATGCTGGGCAACCTGGTATATGACAATATGATTGTGTACCTTAACTGGCCTTTTGCCGCTGCCCTTGGCTTTATGCTCTTGGGGGCGACTATGGCAGTTTTCTTTATTAGCAACAGACTCCTGAGACTTGAGTTTATAGAGCGGGAGAGGGGATTGAGATGATAGAGGGAGCAGCGAGAAAACCCGCAATCGAGGCCAAGGGGGGTGTTTTGATAAGGCTCTGGAACCAGGCTCCGTCCATTCTCTTCCGGTTGGTTCTGTTCGTGATCTTCTTCCTGCTTATTGCGCCGCCTGCGATAGTGCTCATATCCTCCTTCAGCAGGGCGCTCTTCTTCACCTTTCCGCCCCAGGGCCTGAGTTTGATTGCCTATGAACGCTTCATAGCCAATCCAGCGCTGGTGAGCGCCCTCAAGGTTAGCACAACGGTGGGGCTTGCCAACATGGTCTTCGCCCTGGTTCTGGGAATCGGGGCAGCTTTTGTCATAGACCGGTACCGTTTCCCGGGAAGGGATGTCCTGGAGGCTGTGCTTCTAGCACCGTTAATGCTGCCGGTTCTGGTCCTGTCCATAGCCATATTGATGTTTATAAGCCAGTTGCACATACCGAGAAACTTCTGGCTGCTCACCATTTCCCATGTTCTGGTCACGACGCCCTTCGTGTTGAGGATAATGCTGGCTGGCATGGCAGGCTTTGAGCGGGTTCTGGAGGAGGCATCCGCAAGCCTGGGGGCACGCCCCTGGCAGACCATTGTGAAGGTTACATTTCCTGTGCTGCAACCGACCATACTTTCAGCGGGTGTGCTCGCTTTTGTTGTTTCCTTCGGTCAGGTAACACTATCCATCTTTCTGGCCGGACAGAAGCTGGCCACCCTCCCTGTTGTAATATGGGCATATGCCGACTACTCGTATGATGTGGCAATAACGGCGGTGGCTGCCGTGATCATTTTTGTTACAATCGTTGTCCTTGCCATAGTCGAGAAGACAACAGGCGTCGAGAGGGTTTTCTAAGAGCAAATATTCGATACAATAGCCTTATGAGAGGGAACATCATAGGGTTTTGGGGGAAATAAGGACTGGGGGTACTTCCATGCAGGAGCAAACAAAGGTATCAGATGTAAAACTGGAAGAGGTGAAAAAGGTCTTTGGCCACATCACTGCTGTGGACAGCGTCTCACTCCATATAAAGGAAGGCGAATTCGTATCCCTGCTCGGCCCAAGCGGTTGTGGAAAGACCACCACTCTTAGAATGGTGGCCGGGTTTGTTTACCCTACGGAGGGAAATGTTTACATCGGAAGCAAGCTAGTAAACGATGTTCCCCCTTATAAGCGCACCTGCGGAATGGTCTTTCAGAACTACGCCCTTTTCCCCCACCTCAGCGTATTCGAAAATGTAGCCTTTGGTCTGAGAGTTCGGGGGGTTAAGGGCGATGAAATTCGCAAGCGTGTAGCTGCTGCCATTGAGCTGGTGCGAATGAGCGGCTATGAGAAGCAGTACCCCAAACAGCTATCTGGAGGCCAGCAGCAGAGGATAGCCCTCGCAAGGGCATTGGTTATTCAACCCGGTGTTCTCCTTCTGGACGAGCCATTGAGCAACCTTGATGCCAAGCTGAGGCTTCAGATGCGCGAGGAGATAAGGGATCTGGTAAAGAGAATAGGTATAACTACCGTCTTCGTGACCCATGACCAGGAGGAGTCCCTGACCATCGCCGACCGCATCTGTGTTATGAATAACGGAAAGATGGAGCAGGTTGGAAGCGCCACAGAGATATATGAAGCGCCCCAGACGGTCTTTGTGGCTACGTTTGTGGGCATCACCAACCTCCTGGAGGGGCGGCTTTTGGGAGAGGCGAATGGTGGCCTCTATGCTGTAGAATCGAAGCAAGGGATAAAGGTCATAGCCCGTTCGGCAGCCTCCGAGCCTCCAAAGCTGGGTGCCGTCGCTATATCTATAAGACCTGAGAAAGTATGTATTGGGAGAGATTCTCCTAAGGACGCAACAAACGTGTTAGGTGGCCGAGTTACCAGCAAAGTATACCTGGGGGCCATAATCCGCTACAGGGTGGCTGTCCGGGATGGGTTGGAATTTGTGGTGGAGCAGCAGAATAGAGAGGTGGAGCAGCTTGGCAAAGGCGAAGAGGCTCAAATATGGTGGGCGAGCAAGGACGCTCTGGTTGTAACCCACAAATAGTAGCTGCTTGAGAGGGTCAGCTTTTCATACGCGGCTGAGTGCCATAGTGAAGGTGGAGGGCGTAGCCCTCCAAATTCTTTGTCTCAGGCCTATTAAAGTACATACAGGATAGGTGCGCCAATGCCTAACATGCCTGGGAAACATGCTCTTATGGAGCTTCTCCTGGCCCACGGGGTTAAATATGTCTTTGGCAATCCAGGAACAACGGAACAGCAGTTTATGGACGGCCTCCAGGACTACCCACAGATAAGCTATGTTCTAGCTCTTCAGGAAGGGACTGCCGTAGGTATGGCCGACGGCTACGCCAGGGCATCTGGCAAGGCCGGCGTGGTGAACCTGCACGTTGCCCCAGGCCTTGCTAACGGCACAAGCCTGCTCTTCGATGCGTGCAAGAGCGGCACAAGCCTTGTGGTTACCGCTGGAGAGCCAGTCAAGAGCTTACTGATGCGCGAGCCTACACTCGCGGCTGATCTGGTGGATATGGCGAGGCAATTCACCAAGTGGAGCGCCCAGGTCAATCGTGCTGAAGACATACCGATGGCCGTGATGAGGGCATTCAAGCTAGCCTTGCAGCCACCTACCAAGCCCGTTTTCCTCTCCTTTCCTATGGATGTCCTTGACGAAGAGGTCGCCTTGGAGGACGCCCCGGTTTCCACTTTCTACCCAAGACTTCGCCCCGACGTGGATGCTGTCAAGGAGGCTGCTGGGCTCCTGGCAGACGCTCGCAACCCTGGGATTGTATGTTCTGATGGGGTCGCCAAATCCGGGGCGATGGAGGAGCTGGTGGGAGTGGCGGAGCTTCTGGGTGCGAAGGTATACGGAATTCGACCAACGGAGGTGGTTTTCCCAACTTCTCATCCTCTTTACCTGGGCAACTTGAACCCGAACCTCATCGCCATGAGGGAGCGTCTCGAAGAGTTCGACGTTCTTCTAGCTGTTGGCACAACGGTCTTCACTCAAACCCTACCTACTTTGAAACCTCTTGTTCCCGAGCGGACAAAGCTTATCCATCTGCATATCGACCCCTGGGAGATTGGCAAGAACCATCCGGTGACTGTGGGCATGCAGGCGGACCCAAAGGTTGCCCTGGCGGAGTTGGGGAAGACGTTGGGAGAAAAGATGTCAGGATTGGCTCGCCGGGAGGCAAAGGCGAGAAGAATGGCATGTGAGGAAGAAAAACGAGGCGTAAACGAGGCTTTTGAAAAGCGAGTCCGTGCCTCCTGGGACAAGATACCCATATCTGCGCTCAGGCTTGCAGTTGAGCTGAGGGATGCGCTTAAGCCCGGAACAATAATCGTGGACGAGGCGATTACCTCAAGCCCAGCGCTGCGCCAGGCCATAAGTTTTGAAGAGCCCGGAACGTTATATAGTGTAGCTTCAACAGGGGGTGCTATAGGGTGGGGCATGCCTGCGACTCTGGGAGTGAAGATTGCCCGCCCAGATCGTCCAGTCGTTGGCATAGTGGGGGACGGCTCGGCAATGTATACCGTTCAGAGCTTGTGGACTGCCGCTCACTACAACATAGCTGTTACCTATGTAATCTGCGGCAATGCCAGCTACGATGCCCTTAAAATCAACATGATGGACTACCTCGAAGGCTCTGAGAGAAAGAGCAAGTTTATCGGGATGGACCTCACAAACCCTCCCCTGGACTTCGCAAAGCTCGCCCATGCCTTTGGGATTCCTGGCGTCAGGGTTGAGCGTCCCGAGCACCTCCAGCCTGCTCTGAAAAAGGCGCTAGCTATGGAAGGGCCAGCGGTTGTCGATGTGGTCATCCAGGGCGTGGCCCAGGGGTAGAACGTTCTTACTTCTGGACTGGCCTGAAATGCTCGATGTCCAGAATATGCCCTAGCCTTTCCTCCTTCCACACTGCTTCCACTCGCATGCCTATCTTTACCGCCTTTTTTGCTTTCTGAGGGTCCGAAAGGTCAACCCCGCCGACAAAGTGCATGAGCGCTGTATCGGCCCCATCAAGCTTGATCAGCCCCGACGCATATGGCGGAGTGGGAAGACCGACATACGCCTGATATGAAATGGTGAAGCCCTCCAGCGTCCCCTTGTCGCTCACCCCAACCCACTCGGTGCACTGGACAAAGCACCTTTCGCAGAAGGGTCTTGGCGGGACAAGCACCCGCTTGCACCTGGGACAGCGCACACCATAGACCTTCTTTTCGTCCCTCAGGGCTATGAGGAACCTGCTAGCAAACCTCCCGGCAGAGTGTCTATAGGGTATGTTCCATCTTTCCTGTACTTCGATAAGCTCTTCTGTGTTCATTTGCTGCTCCTTACGGTTTCTCTTTGCTTAGTATCATCAGGGTATGGAAGCCTATTGTAGCGCCCCAGGCGTGGGCAAGGGCCAGCTTGACATTGGGCACCTGCCGGCCTTCAGCCTTGCCCATTACCTGTAAGGCCGCCTCTCCAACCCTTATTAGCCCTGAGGCACCTATCGGGTTGGTGCAGATTACGCTTCCCGACGGGCAGACCGGGAGCGAGCCATTCATAGAGGTGGCGCCTGAGGCAAGAAGCTTGCCGCCCTCTCCTTTCTCGCAGAAGCCCAGCGCTTCGTATTCCAGGATCTGCTGAATGGAGAAGGCTGTGTAAACCTCTGCCACATCGATCTCTTTAAAGGGGTTGTATATCTTAGCGGACTTGTATACTCGACGGGCAAGGGTTGCCAGAGTGTCCCATTCGTGATACCAGGTTCTGTCGCCAAGGTAGTAGCCATCCGTGATCTGCCCCGCCCCTTTTATCCAGGCGGGGGTGCTGGTTATTTTCTCCGCTTTCTCCTCTGAGGCGAAGATCAGGGCGCAGGCCCCGTCTGAGCTGGGGCAGCAGTCCGCAAGCTTTAAGGGCCAGGAGATCATCCTGGTCTTCAAAGCTTCTTC
The DNA here is from genome assembly GCA_016190815.1 of Chloroflexota bacterium. Lineage (GTDB taxonomy): Bacteria > Chloroflexota > Dehalococcoidia > JACPPT01 > JACPPT01 > JACPPT01. The sequence goes on along the minus strand of JACPPT010000081.1, from coordinate 10,814 downwards.
AATGGTGAGCTTGAACCTCAGATGAGCATGTGGGTTGTTCAGGGCGTGCTCATGGTTCTGGACGGCTACTCTAGCCAGGTCCTCCTCGGTGGTGCCGTAGTAATGCATGTGAGACGTGGCCTGCATTGCTGCTATCATAATGGCGCCGAAGCCGAAGGGTCTCTCGTAGCAGGGTTCAAGGCAGGTGTTCAGGACCTGCTGGGCATCTATGGTCTCGCCAACTCGCTGGGATGCCACTGCCAGAACTACATCGAAAAGGCCCGAGGCCACGTTGTAGTAGCCCGCAAGAGCTGTTGAGCCGCCTGTGGTCCCGCCTGTGCTTATCTTCATCAGAGGCTTATTTAGTACCCCTGCGCTGGCGCAGGAATCTACATTCCACTTTTCAGGACAGCTAAGGCCGTCGAACGGGTCCATAGACCCGTAGACAACTGCATCGATGTCTTCAGGTTTTAGGTGGGTGAACGAAAGAGCGTTATTCACTGCTTCAAAGGTAAGCTCAGGATAGGTGATGTCCTTGCGGCGGTTCGCCGTTTTAGTAAGCCCAACGCCAACCAAAGCAACTCTCCTGGGCATGTTTTACTCCTTTTCCAGAACAATAACTGCGTGGGAGGCGGCTATAGCTCCTGCTGGGGCGCTTATGCCGTGGGCAAGGGCGCGCTTTACTCCGGGCACCTGTCTTTTCTCAGCCCTGCCCATTACCTGCAAAGCGGCTTCCGCTGCTCGGAGAAGGCCTGAGCCGCTGTGGAGATTGGTGCACAGCACGCCCCCAGACGGGTTTACCGGAAGCTCACCCCCAATATCTGTTGCTCCCGAATCAATGACCTTGCCTCCCTGGCCTGGCTTGGCGATCCCCAGTGCCTCGTATGCCATGAGTTCATGGTAGGAAGTTATGTCGTGCACCTCTGCCACATCGATTTCCTTTATGGGGTCTCTGACCCCTGCCATTTTGTATGCGACCTCTGCCGCTTTCTCCAGGGCCGAAACATGGGTCAGATCCGCAGCGTCCATATGATAAGTATGGGTAGCCCAGCCAATGCCAGTTACCCATGCTATGTTCTTGGAGACAGCTATCTTTTTGATGACGTCCTCGGAGGCTAGAACCAGAGCGACAGCCCCCACAGACTGCGGTGGGCAGTCCAGTGCCCTGAGAGGTAGAGAGACAACTTTTGAGTTCAGCGCCCCTCTTTGTGAAACCTCTCTCCTCAAGTGGGCGTAGGGGTTGTTCACCCCGTTCCCTCTGTTTTTCACCACAACCCTTGCGGCCTGTTCCTCGGTGATTCCGTATTTATTCACATATGCATTGGCTTGCAGGGCCAGAGTGGTTATGCTGGATATGCCCAGGGGCCTTACAAAGAAGGGGTCAAAGACCTTGTTGCTGATGAGCTCGAAGGGGCTCTCGGCGTGGCCATGGCCTGTAACCAGGGCTGTGTCGAAAAGCCCTGAGGCAATGCGAAGATATGCATACGCAAGAGCGAATATGCCTTCTTCTGCCGTCTTGGAGGAGTCCTTGAAATACCCGCCACTGGCTGGAGCCACATACATGTCTGATATGGTTCTGCCATCATTTACATCCCAGCCCGAGACCACCACTGTATCGATGTCACCCCGGTCAAGCCCAACATCTTCCAACGCTCTCTTTGTGGCCTCGAATACCACCTCGTCGTAAATTTGCCTGGGCTTGGAACCCTCGTGCTTTGTCTGTCCGATACCTACAATGGCTACTCGCTTACTCATGGCTTTTGCCTCTCCGTCGCAGGGGGTGAAGATTGGGCAGCGCAACTTTTTCGATTCTGGGCACTCTTCCTCCTTTTGAGCGAAGGCCTGTCTCGAGATGGCCAAATTCCGACCCTGTGTTTCGCTGGGGGATTATATCACACAGGGGAGTCTCACATCTAGCGATGCCCTATGTTCTTTGGACGCTGTTATTTTGATGGGTTATGACGAATTGTGGGGCGAAGGATCAGAGCAGTAGAAATATGAATAGATGCGCCTCTGCTCTAAAAAGCTACAGGTAGATAACATCTTCACCGTGCTCGAGAGTGATGAAAAGGAGCAGGTAGTCTTTGAGATGCCTTGTTATGAGGAAGTTTTGTCTTACATGTTCCCTGCCGTTTTCACCAAGCCGCCGGGCATAGTCTGGATTGCTCAGAAGCTGCTTAATGGCATATGCAGTTCCTTCTACTCCGTGACTGAGGAGGCCAGTGACTTTATGCTTTACCTGCAAAGGTATCCCACCTACGGCTGTTGCCACCACGGGCTTGGACTTCCACAGGGCCTCGCTTACCGTTAGGCCAAACCCTTCCTTGATGGACTTTTGCACGATGACAGTGCTGGCCCTCTGGAGGGCGTTGATCTCCAGGTCGCTGCTCGGCGGGATAAGCAAAACGTGTATGTCAGGGTTCTTTTTTGCCCTTTCACGAACCAGGCTCAGCACCTTGTCAGACTCGGGGTCATCAGTGGCGGTGCCGCCGGCCAGAACTAGCTGACAGTCGATGCTTTTCCTGACCATTTCAAAGGCTTCGATGACTCCAACCGGGTCTTTGAGATAATCAAAGCGAGATATTTGAGTAATCATGGGTTTATCCGATGTTAGCCCGTATTTCCTGAGAACACCCTCTATAGTTTCCTGAGACAGTTCCATGTTCTTTTCGCTTATGGGGTCTATGGAAGGTGAGATTAAAACCTGTGAAATGGGTAGCTCCTGGGCAAAGCTTGGAGCCGAGAAGACAGCGGTGTCGTATGCAACTATAAATCTTCGCAAGAACTCCCAGACCCTGGGGTCTGGATTTGAGACGTCAATGTGGCATCTCCAGATCCATTTCTTGTCTGCTTCCCCTTTCTTTTCGATTAGGGCAATGGGCTGGGGATCGTGAACGAAGATTATGTCTCCGTATAGACTGACCTCAGCCAGGTTCTTCTTGCTCGTCTCCATAAAGATGGAAATGTCATGGTCGCTTATTTCTTCTCTTCTCCCATGCAAGGCGTTGTGGAACTTCTTGGTAACATTGAAGAACTCGTTGCCCCCTTTGATGGCATCCCATCGGGCGTCTATGCCAAGCTGATTAAGAAGTGGCACCATGCGGCCCAATATTTCAGCCACTCCACCGCCAGTGAAAGTGGAATTGATGTTCTGGATCACCTTGCCGGAAAGCTTTTCGGCAAGCAGCCTCAACTCCTCGACGGTGCTTCGGCCGACGAAAGGCTCGTAGTCCTCTATTCTCACTTTATGCGTTTTTCTATTAGCTGAATGACTGACGATCTTAGTCCCTCCAAAGTGAAGTTATAAGGGTCAAGACGTGCGATATGGTTGGCCAGCTCCACGTCGTCCAGCCCGTCCCTGATCCAAATGGAGAAGTCGTTGACTCCCCTTTGGAGTCGCAACCTTGCTTCGAACATGTGAAAGTAGAGGGAATTTGTGCTTATCTTCCTTAAAACCTCCACGAACTCCCTCAGGTCGTGAGCTACATAAGCGGTTGGAAACACTACGCTTCTTGACTTCACGAAGTAGAATTCCTGCCCCTCCGGCGCGTTTCTGGAATCTTGGCCTTGGGATAGATGCTCCTCTATAACGTTTACTATTCTTGACCTCAATGCAGCAAGAGTGGGGACCTCAAAGGTGTCGATGCTTGCCAGTTTCTCTGCCAGAACTGCTTCGCCAAGGATGTCTCCCACCCAGTAAGCGAAGTCGTTCGGGGGCTCTGGTGTTAGATACTGGTGTTCCTCTAGGAAGTGATGGGTGTGATAGTAAATGGCAGAGTCGGGGACCTCTTTCAGCACCTGGGCTAATTCCACCAGGTTTCTGGCTCTAAGACCGGTCAACTCCTTCTGATTCAATCTCGAATAGAATCGGAAGACCTCTTTGGCCTTCTTGAGAGGGCGTCCATAGTTGACGATGGTAGTGCTGGCCAGCTTGCTATTGGGGATAACAATGGAGCTATTGTCTAGCGCTCTAAGCTGTACGCTTTTCCAGTCCATCCCGGTTACATAACCCTCTTCACCGCTTTCGAGCTTGACATAATCCCCATGCTTGATGACTCCACTTGAAGTAATTTGAAAGCCCGCAAAAATATTGGGGATAAAATCTCGGAAGGCCAGAGCTCCAAAAAGGGCAAGCACAACAAGAAGCACAATGAGAGGAGCGATGGGAACCCCCCAAATATCCAGCAAGACAAGCACGGCAACTATGATTACTGCAACCCTTACGACATTGACAACAAGGGCGATGAGTGTGACGGTGAGCCTGGCCTTGCTCAGATAGATTCTGAGCAGTTTTTCGGCAACATCGACGAGCACAATCCCAATAGATGCTACCAGGAGACTTCCTAGCAGTCTCCCGCCCAGAGACGCCCACCGAGGGGGTATCCTGGAGACCTGGATGGCCACATAGAACCCCAGAAGAAGACACCAGAGCAGAAAAGGCCTCTTTGTCGCCTGAACGATTATCTCATCTTCTTTCCATCTAGTTCTTGTCGCCCATCTTTCGAAAGCACGGTATGCGAAGTTCCTCATCCATAGCCCCAGGAAAAGCGAGCCTAAGATGACAAGCAAGGGGACTGCCAGGTCGAGCCAGTAGTTTACAAGCCAGTCCTTCAGCATATCCATAGGCTGTACTTATGCCTCCTTGGCGAGCATTGATAGAAATCCTTCCACTTCCCCGGGCGAGCGCAGGAAATAACGGGCCAGGGATTGCCTTGACTCCTCACCCACGTAGATGGAAATGCCCCTCTTTTCCTCAATGACCTTGAAGCCATCTTCATCGGTAAGGTCATCTCCCAGGTACACAGCAAGGATGTCATCCTCTTTTTGAGGATTCCTGTATCTTTCCAGAAGCCAGGCTATTGCTTTGCCCTTGTCCCAATCTATCGGCGGCCTTACTTCATAGACCTTCTTGCCAAAGGTGATCTTAATCTTGCCCAGCATTCTTGCCGTGCCTGTTACGGTCTCAAAGATCTGCTTTACGATGTTTTCGTCCTCCTCTTCTGCCTGACGGTAATGGATGCTTAGAGTGAGTCCCTTATTCTCCACAAATACACCCCTTACTCCACTCAGGGCGCGGGAGAGGATTCGGTGCAGAAGGTTCATAACGGATTTTGCCTCTTCATCTATTGGATTCAGCACGTTTATTCCTGGCCCCTCCAGTTCAAGGCCGTGATTCCCGGCATAAACGATTCCTCTTATGCCAACTCTCGCTTCCAGGTCTCTCAGTGACCGGCCGCTGATAACACCTACGGTGAAGCGGCGGTTTTTCGCCAGGGCTTGAAGCAACTGTCTCATCTCCTGAGAAAGCACGGCCTTTTCTGGCCTCTCCACGATAGGCGTAAGCGTTCCATCGAAATCCGTGAGAAGAAAGACATGACTCGCTTTCTTGAGCCTGGAACGCACATGTTGCCATGCATCGAATAGATATTCCATCACTGTCCGAATTCAAATTTTGCTAGCTCCGTGATGATGTCTGCCGCCCATTTGTAGATATTGTTCTCCTGAACAACTGTCCTCATTCTTCTCATGCGCCTCTGTCTCTCTTCCTTGGGCATCTCCAGCGCAGTTTTTATTGCCTCTGCAAAGTGGTCAATGGCGTACGGGTTTACCAGCAGGGCATCTGTAAGCTCCCTGGCGGCTCCTGTGAAGGGACTGAGGATCAAAACCCCGTCCTCGTCATTTCTGCCGGCCACAAACTCCTTGGCTACCAGGTTCATCCCGTCGTGCAACGAGCTTACGATACAGAAGTTGGTCATGCGGCGCAAGGCTGCAAGGGTTTCTGGCGCTAAGTGCTCCCTCGCATAGATTATGGGCTTCCAGTGGTCAGACTCGTATTTCCAATTTATTTCCTCTACGAGGTTATTGATTTCCTCGTTCAATATCTTGTAGCTATCAATGTGAACTCTGCTGGGAACTCCCGCCTGCACAAACACCAGGCGCTCTCGATATTCAGGGTTCTTCTCCAGAAAGCGGTCAAGAGCCTTGAGTCGCTCTGGGATGCCCTTGGTATAGTCTATCCTGTCCAACCCCAGTCCCAGGAGGCAATCCTCCAATCGCCACTGGTGCTTGAGCCTATCTATCTCTACCAGGACCTCTTTGCTATCAGTCTCTCCGGAGATGGCTTCGAAGTCAACGCTTATAGGAAAGGGGTGGACTCGGGTTGTTACGCCCTTTCTCGTGACTTCATATCTGTCCCGGTCGATCCTGGCCTCTATGGCCCTGTCCACAGTGTCCAGAAAGTTATTGCAGTGATAGCGGATGTGGAATCCCAACAGGTCGTTTCCCAGAAGGCCATCCAGTATCTCTTCCTGCCACGGAGATATGCGAAAGGCCTCCGGGTTGGGCCAGGGGATGTGCCAGAACTGGGCGGTGATTATATTTGGGTTTGCTTCCCTGAGGATGCGAGGCAGCAACGCCAGGTGATAATCCTGAACAAATACAAAGGCATTTCTATCCCCTACCTCCTCCAGGACACTTTTCGCGAATAGCGCATTTACTCTCTTGTATGTATTCCATTGGGATTCCTGGAACTCCGGGCGAGTATAGGATACGTGGCAGAGGGGCCAGAGCGCCTGATTGGCAAATCCGTAATAATATCCATTCTCCTCTTCCTTGGAGAGCCAGACCCGTTTCAGGTAATAGCTGGGATCCTCAGGTGGCACCTTCACCCTGCTGGCGCTATCCACGACATCCCTGTCCGCATCGCCAGCGCCGTGGGCGATCCAGGTGCCGCCGCAAGCCCTCATCACCGGATCCAGCGCTACGGTCAATCCGCTGGCCGGCACCACGCACTTTATCTCTTCGCCCACAAAGGTATGAATGTATGGTTCCCTGTTGGAAACCACCATAAAGAGGTGGTTAGCCAACTTCTCCGTCATCAGCTCCTGAAGACTCTTCCTTGTCCACATGCAACGCCTCCTTCATAGCAGTTTCCCTTTCGGGGACTTCGCCCTTCGTCTTTGTCCCCTCCTCTGTGAATTTGGGTGAGTTGGCACCGGCTCTTTGTGCTTTTGATGTTGTCCTTTCATCGCTGACCTGGCGGATTCTAGTCTCCACATCAGTGCCCCAATATATGGTGCGGTGCGGGAAGGGGATTTCGATGCCCTCAGCATCAAAGGCCTTCTTCACACGTAGGCGGTACTCACCTGCCACGGCCCACTGCTGGATGGGCTTGGTCTCGCCCAAAACCTTGATGGCAATTCCCGACTCGCCAAAGTTGTCCACCCGGAGTGCGTAAAGGGGCTCGTTCATAAGTGGCCCCCACTTGGGGTCTTCCTTCATCTCCCGACCGATGCGGTTCAAGATTTCGATGCAGTGGTCCAGGTCCTCTTTGTAGGCGACCTCTATGTTAAGGTTCACGCGAGACTTCTCTTTGGTGAAGTTGCTTGACATTCTGATCTCCCCATTGGGGATAACATGCACAATGTAGTCGAGGTCCCGGAGGACTGTCCGTCGCAGGTTGAAGTCCTCCACCAGGCCGCTAATACCCGCGACCCTTACTACATCTCCAACACGATACTCGTCGTCAAGCATGATGAAGATGCCCGAGAAAATATCTCGGACAAGGTTCTGAGCGCCAAAACCTATGGCGATGCCGGCGATGCCAGCGCCTGCCAGGAGGGGCGCTATGTTGACGTCCAGTTCGGATATGATCATAAAAAAGGCAGCAATGGCAACAAGGAAAACGGCACTCTGAGTCAGCACCCTCTCCAGAGTCTCTGTGCGCTTTTTCAACTCCGTCTCAGGCTCGCTCCCCTTGCGCTGTGCCAGTCCCTTTCGTATTACCCCTGGCAGAAGGCGGCGTATGATACGAACGGCAAACATAGAAATGAGGACAATTCCCCCGATACGCAGCAACCTGGGCAGGAGCCAGAGCCCGGCATTCAGGGCTGCCCGCTTTATGGCGGCTTCGACCGCGCTGGTATTTACGCCAAAGGTATTGGCAATGAAAAGCCCCGCCGCAGCCAGAATTACTACGGACAGAAGGAAGACCAGGAAACGGCTTGTCGATTTTTTAAATGCAGAGAGGTCAGCGGGGACAAGGTCATCGACCCACTGATAAAAGCGCTCTACGACTGGAGGCAGAAACAGCCATGACAGAGCGATGGCAGCTATGGCAAGCCCTCCAGCAACCCCCACCCACCATGCTGGGCGAACAGTCTCGATGATTATTTGCAAGTACATTCAGCACCTCTATGAGAATCGTAGCGAGCTGTAGGCAACCTGATCTGGAGAATAAACCCTTTTATTTGATTATAGGATGCTATGAGTATTCTCGCAAGACTGCGGCGCAATGAAAAAGGCACATTAATTAAAAAGACGCTGTGGTGAGCAGAAAACCCTATCCGGCAAGTTTTCTCAATTTACGGGCGATATTGCACCTGACAGGATGGCTTATTGTTAAACTGCAGAGTTCGAGTTCATGCAACTCCACCATCGTGGACTCGAATTGGGCTATATTTCTCCCCGCAGTTCGGCGTAGAGCCTGGGGACGCCGCGCTCCAATCTCTCTCGGAAGGGCCAGGCGCTGTAGCGCTCCATCTTGGCGGCTGCCACCGCCTGCTCTACCGTCATCCCCTTATCAAAGCATCCTTTGACCTCCCTCCTGAACTCTCTCAGGAAGGCCCTTTCTTCTTCCAACTCGGCACGGCTGCTCAGGGGGCCGTGGCCCGGAACCACCACCTCTATATCCATCTCCGCTATTTTCTTCAGGATGCTCATCCAGCGACGGTTGTGTCCATCATGCATGGCGGGGGTTACCTTGCTGAAAAGGAGGTCGCCGACGAAAACGACCTTTTGCTCGGGAAGGTAGACTACAGTATCGCCGTTGGTGTGGCCGTGCCCAGGCTGCAAAAGCCTCACCAGGCGGTCGCCCAGATGGAGGTCGAGGTCTCCGGTGAGGGTTACATTGGGAAGTACCAGGGTTACACTTGCAACCTCCGGTCGTGTCCTGGCAGCTTCCTTGACATAAGCTTGACCACCCAGGTCTAGAAGCTTTTTGCGGACGTTGGCGTGGGAGATGATCTGAGCCGGTGGCGAGAAGAACTGGTTTCCGAAAGTGTGGTCCAGGTGGTAATGGGTGTTAACGAGGAAGCGGATTTCCTTGGAGGTTACTCTTTTGATCTGGGCGAGGAAATCCCTGGCCTGTGCAGGAGTCATGAGGGAGTCTACCACCAGGACGTGCTCGCCGCAAACGACAAATCCAGCATTAGGCCCGCCGTCCGGCGTTATCATGGCGTAGACTCCATTCCCTATATCCTGCAAGCCTGTTGGCCAGGAGCCTGCCTTTGAAGTAGTCATGCTCTACCTCCTTGCATATATCTAATACCTTCTACCTGCTATCCATGCGCCGCCATCAACCACCAGGGTGGCCCCGGTTATGAAGTTGGCGGCCTCGGAGGCGAGAAACACCGCAGCCCAGGCAATCTCCTCGACGCTGCCGAAGCGCTTCAAAGGTATCCCCTCCTTTATACGCTCGTAGGCGCCGGGCTCGCTCCAGAGGGCGCCCTTCGCACCCTCTGTCTCTGTCGGGCCTGGTGCGATGTCGTTGACTGTTATGCCGTATTTGGCCCACTCTATTGCCAGGGTTTTGGTCATCGTCCAGACGCCCGCTTTGGCAGAGGCCGAGTGTACAGTACCGGCGGCCCCTGTCCACGGGGCTGTGCTGGTTATGTTGATTATCTTGCCCCTTTTCAGGGGTATCATCACCTTGGCGGCAGCACGAGAACAGTAGAAGGTGCCGTTCAGGACTATGTTCACCACGGCAAGCCATCCGTTTATGGAAAGCTCCTCGGCCGGAACGCGGAAATTGCCAGCGGCATTGTTTACCAGTATATCGAGCTTGCCGAACTCGGACACGGTTCGTTTCACCATCTCGTCCACCTGCTCCGTGTTGCGGACGTCTGTCTGGATGGCCAGGGAGCGCCTGCCCAGCGCTCTGATTTCGCTGGCTACTTTCTCCAGGTTCTCCATCTTCCTGCTGGCAACGACCACGTCTGCCCCGACCTTGGCGAACTCCAGAGCGATGCCCTTGCCAATTCCGGTTCCGCCGCCGGTAACAACGGCGACCTGGCCTGAGAGGATGTTATCTTTGAAAATCACTTAAAGCACCTCCCTGTGCTGAGGGTCTCAACCAGGGATCAATGTCGCTATAGGGGCTGTCGCCCAGCAAAGCCTGAATCCACCTCGTGCCAGAACTTGACCTCATCCTCCCCGAGGCGCCAGCACAGGTAAATCTCGCGCCCTTCCCTTTGGGCTGGGAAATCTACGATGCTCTTGTCCGCATCCCTCAGGATGCACCCCTTTTCCTGAATCTGCTTGCCGAGCTCGTTCACTTCATCTAGCATGCTCTTGATCTCGGCCTGCCTCTGGGCAAGCTCGTTCCCCAAAGCCCCTCCCCCGTTGCCTTTAGTCCGCTTCCCCAAAAACTGCACCCGTTCCGCCAAAGCGTTTATCTGTCCCTGGAGGTGAAGTATTTTTCTTACGGTCTCTCTAAGCCATGGGAGCATGGCGTTGGTTTCCTCTACGGTGAAATAGTGTGTTATCATGTTTCTCCTGTTTATTGAACTCTGTGCAGTGGCTTGTTGGGTATTATTCTAATATAGAGAAGGACGGAAGCTCAAGTCGTGTCTGGCCTATTCATAATGCTTTCTGCGCCTTCAAGGCAATGTGTGTGTTACAGAGGATGAGATAGGAAAACGTTTGGAGGTCCCTGCTCAGGTTATCCACCGATCTGGGACAAGGCTCTAAGGGAGCAGCTTGCCTCGCCAATCTGCAGGTTGTGGCGCTCGGGCTTTGTTCTTATTGCGTTCCTGAAGATGGCGGCGATCTCCCTT
>JACPPT010000080.1 GCA_016190815.1 Chloroflexota bacterium | reverse complement strand
GTTCAGGGCTATCTGCCGTGTGCTCCACCAGTAGTCCCCACGCACGTGGGGGTGAACCGGCAAAAGGGGGTAAAAAATGACTACTAAGGCGGTAGTCCCCACGCACGTGGGGGTGAACCGAGGATGTCAAGGCTCGTATTCCTATCGTTGATGTAGTCCCCACGCACGTGGGGGTGAACCGTTACTGTGGATGGGCTGGTCTCCGAAGAAGACTACGCCAGGCTGGATGCGGTCTACGTGGACTCGAAGGACACAATGTCCATCGTCGCCCTGAAGCCCAGGCCACCCTTCAGACCCATACTCCAGGTGGCAACCACTAAAGAAGGCTCAGGGGTCTTGCTGCTAAACGAGCCTCTGGGCTAGAACCCAGAGGCTCGGTCGTGTTTCTGGTGGAGACGGGGGAGAGTCGAACTCCCCGTCCGAAAGAGACCCGGTCAGAATATACTACAAGCTTAGCCGACTCTTTTTTCTCGCCCTTCAGAGCTCTGTCGACCAAGCATCCTCGGGGCCAGTCGATTTGGTCTTAGGCAACCTCCATCGACGTCAGGGTTGCAGCACCTCGATTTTCGGCGCCCAATCCCAGCCTACGAGGATCGGCCGGGTTGAACGAGCAGCCTTTTAGGCTGCTAGTGCGAACTCGCGCTCGCCAGTTACTTTTTTGCCACCTGTTTTGCGAGGGTGATGGCACCTCGGCTTGCAATTCTGCCAGACCTTCCCCCGTCGAACCCACGCGTCCCCATATCAACTCTGACAATCCAATTATAGCACACTTTCTTCTCAGGAGCACCCAAGGTAAGCTATTTGTGCCCACCTCTACCTTTGAACGCCCGTTCCATCTCCCTCTCGGCCTCTCGCTTCCCAATGGCCTCCCGCTTATCATAGATCTTCTTGCCCCTGGCCAACCCCAGCTCCACTTTGCAGACGCTGTTTTTGATGTAAAGCTTCAGAGGCACCAGTGTCCAGCCCCTCTCCCTGACTTTCCGAGCTAGCTCCCTAATCTGCTCCTTGTGAAGCAGCAGCTTCCGTGGTCGAGTGGGCTGGTGATTATATCTATTACCTCCAGGATAGACTGCAATGTTGGCGTTCAAAAGCCAAAGCTCGCCTCTATCTTCCCGAGCGTAGGCCTCTCTTATATTTACGCGACCCGCCCGTATGGATTTTATCTCTGTCCCCGTGAGAGCTATGCCCGCCTCAAGACCTTCCTCAATGTGATAATCATGGTAAGCCTTCCGGTTGACAGTGATAGTCTTTGTTTCCTTATTTTTCAATCCATTCACCCTGATTTTTCAACCGCCGTTCTGAAGCGACTATCCCTTAATCTGAGACTTGAGGTAGTCCAAGGCGGCGTCAAGCTGAGGGTCCTTACCGCTCTGCATATCCTCCTGGGTTAAAACAACCTCGATGTCAGGCTTGAGACCCAATCCCTCGATGAGATTCCCGTTCGGGGTGTACCAGCGTGCGAACGTAATGTAAAGGCCCGAGCCATCGCTTAGCTGCCGAAACGTGTTGACGCTCCCTTTACCAAAGGTCTTGATCCCAACAAGAGAGGCACGCTTGTGGTCTTGAATGGAGCCAGCCAGGACTTCGCTACCGCTGGCGCTGTACTCGTTCACGAGAACAACCAGAGGCAACTGAGTGGCCAGCCCACCTCTTCTGACAGGCCAGTCCCGACGCTCTCCTTTATTGTCCACTTCGTAAAGCACGAGGCCTTCCTTTAAAAACTGGCTTGCCACTTCCACTGTCTCCTCCAGAAGACCACCGGGGTTGTTTCGCAGGTCCAGAGCAATACCCTTGACACCTTTTATGCGGGCATCTTTAAGTGCGGCAGTTAGCTCATCGGGTGTACGCTCTGAGAAACTGCTTATTTTGATGTGGGCGATGTTCCCAGGGAGCATATTCAGTTTAACACTTTCCACCTTTATCTCAGCCCGGGTGACCACTATCTCCACAGAGCCTGTCTCCCCGACATGGCGAATAAGGAGCCTCACCGTTGTTCCTTTGAGACCCCGAATTTTTAGGATTGCCTCTATGAGTGTCATACCCTTGGTTGGTTGCCCATCCACCTCCACAATAACATCCCCGGCCTTTATTCCAGCTTGCTCCGCCGGGCTTCCCTCCATGGGTGCAACAATGAGAACCTGGCCTTCCTTCATGTCCACCCATGCCCCTATACCCTCAAATTTCCCCTTCAAGTCCTCCTGCTCCATCCTGAAGTGTTGCGCATTTATGTAGGAGGTATAGGGGTCCTTTAGTGCCTCAATCATGCCCTTGACAGCACCTTCGCTCAGGGTCTTCGGATCAAGACGACTTTTATCTACGAAGTCCTCAGATAGAATCCTCCAGGTCTCCCATAAAATGCTAAACTCCTGGGGGACTCCTTCTGGGAGAGAGAATTGGGCCGTTGGAGTTGCAGTTGCCTGCGGGGTAGCAGTAGAGACCGGCCGCCCGGCTCGTGTAAGAGCCTGACAACCAAGTGTTGAGAACGAAACGATGAAGATCGTGGCTATAACCAATAGCATCTTGCTCAGCGCACCCTTAGTTTTGGGCATGGACCTTCTCCTTCCCCTCGGGAAAATTAGGGATCGATACTCAATTCTAACCTATTCTCCTAGCGTTAGACAACAACGATTCATGGAGACCGTTTAACGACAGGGGTTACAAGGGGACAGAGTCCCCTTGACGGGGGTCTGGGAGCCTGCTCCTTCGGCGTTCTCTGGACAGGCTCTGAGGCTGCCGAAGGGGTGTCCCCTAGATTTACTTTACCCCCTTCCAAGAAAGGAAGGGGGCGAGGGGGATGGTTCGAGAGACTATTAAACAACCTCTCTATTTTACATTGACACAGTTTATTCGGAATGTTAGTATAAAATGGTGTGTCTTAAAATGTGCTTAAACGTCCTTGAGAAAATAATCTCAGCGACCAACCCAAATCCTATGACTTATGGAGGCAATCAATGGTTGGCATAGTTTCTTACGGAGCCTATGTGCCCAGATATCGACTTGGAAAGGATACTGTAGGGTGGGGTGGGCCGGAAAGAGCAGTTGCCAATTTCGATGAGGACAGCATTACAATGGCTGTTGCCGCAGTTGCGGGCTGTCTGGACTCCCAGAAAAAGGAAACCATCGATGGCCTGCTGTTTGCAACAACAACATCTCCATACGCAGAAAAACAGGCCTCCGCTATAATTGCCACCGCTGTTGACCTCAAGAGGGAAATATCCACAGCCGACTTCACCAACACCCTCAGAGGTGCTTCAATAGCTATGCGCTCGGCCATAGATGCTATCAAGGCAGGCTCCTCCAAAAAAGTTCTAGTTACAGCCTCTGACTGTCGTATGGCAGCCCCCAGGAGCGACTATGAAAGAACCTTTGGCGATGGTGCCGCAGCTTTTCTCCTGGGAGATTCAAATGTTGTGGCAAGCATAGAGGCGAGCTATGTAATAACCGACCACATGATGGACGTTTGGAGGGCATCGGGGGAGACCTTTGTCCGATCATGGGAGGAGCGATTTATCCTGGACGAGGGATACCAGAGGGCTATGAGAGACGCTGTTGTGGGGCTCATGAAAAAAGAGAACCTCACACCCAAGGACTTCTCCAAAGCTGTATTTTATGCCCCAGATGCAAGACGGCACGCCGACTTGGCTAGGAGACTGGGGTTCGATGCGAGCCAGATTCAGGACCCCCTGTTCGGGAAACAGGGGAATACAGGCGCCGCCTTTGCCCCGATGCTCCTTGTGGCAGCACTGGACGAGGCCAAGGCCGGAGACAGAATCCTCTATGCTAACTATGGGGATGGGGCAGAAGCCTACATTCTGAAGGTGACGGAACACATAGAGAAAGCGCCCAACAGGGGCAATTTCAGAAAACTCCTGGAATCCAAAAAGGTCCTACCGAACTACGAAATCTACGCGCGCTGGCGAGATATTTTGCCTGTAGAAACAGGCCGTCGCCCCGCTCCAAACCCCATATCATCTGCTGCTCTATGGAGGGAAAAGGACCAGATCCTGCGACTTTGCGGCGTCAAATGCAAAACCTGTGAGACCATTCAGTATCCGCCCCAGAGGGTCTGCACCAAATGCCACACCAAGGACAACTTTGAGCCGTATAGGTTCGCTGACAAGAAAGGCGAGATATTCACATACTCAATGGACTACCTGGCGGCCACTGTGGACATACCTCTGGTCATAACAGTGGTCAACTTTCAGGATGGTGGAAGAATCCTGTGCACCATGACCGATAGGGAGCTCGACGAAGTCAAGGTAGGCCTACCGGTGCAGATGAGCTTCAGGAAACTGCGCACCACTGGAGGCATACATAACTACTTCTGGAAATCGGTGAAGATAAGGGCATAGCTGTTACTTGACATAATGAAGGAGGGGCCATGCAAGGCATAAAGGATAGGGTTGCAATCGTTGGTATGGGCTGCACGAAGTTCGGAGAGCACTGGGATAAGGACATAGAGGACCTGCTCGTTGAGGCAGCATATGAAGCCTATGAAGACGCTGGTCTTGGGCCAAAGGATATTCAAGCAGCCTGGTTTGGGACGCTCGGGTCCGGCTTCACGGGGCTGCCTCTGGCGCATGCACTGAAGCTGGAGTACATACCTGTAACCCGCGTTGAAAACGCCTGCGCAACAGGCACGGATGCTTTTAGAAACGCCTGCTACGCAGTTGCTGCCGGCATATACGACATCGCCCTGGCAGCGGGCGTCGAAAAGCTGAAGGACTCAGGCATTGCTGGTCTTCCTCTCTATTTCACAGGGCCCGATAGTGGCGTGGAGCCACCTACGCCACCTCCAGCTAACTTCGCCCTTTACGCGACACGCTATTTCCAGCACTACGGGCTTAGCTATGAAGAAGGAAAGAAGATCCTCGCAAAGATAGCGGTAAAGAATCACCACAACGGGACCCTCAACCCCAAGGCGCACTTCCAAAGAGAGATAACTGTGGAGCAGGCCGTGAACGCACCCATGATTGCCTGGCCCCTGGGTCTTTACGACTGCTGCGGCGTGAGCGACGGTGGTGCTGTCGCCATCATAACCCGCCCGGAGATAGCAAAAAGCCTCAAACAGGACTACATTCTGGTAAAAGGACTGGGCGTCGCCGTGGGAGCGATGCAGGGACAGCTCCAACCAGACTATGATTTCGTCCACTTCAACGAAAACGTGAAGGCAGCTCAGATGGCTTACGCTGAGGCCGGGATAAAAAACCCTCGGGAGGAGATCGACATAGCCGAAGTCCATGATTGCTTCACCATAACCGAGCTCGTTATCTACGAGGACCTGGGATTCAGCCCCAGGGGAAGAGCCAGAGAGGATGTGGAGGCTGGGACGTTCTCATTGGAGGGAGACCTTCCTGTGAACATGGATGGGGGCCTCAAATGCTTTGGACACCCGGTAGGAGCAAGCGGAATCAGGATGATCTACGAGGTCTACAAGCAGCTCCAGGGCAAGGCAGGACCCAGACAGATAAAGAAGGCAGAGATCGGCCTGACCCACAATTTGGGGATGATAAAGGCCGCATCCTTCACCACGTCTGTCGCCATTTTTGGACAAAAAGACTGAAAGTAAAACTGGCGGGAAAAAGTCCCTCAGAAGCCCGGCATTAAGAGCCGGGCTTCTTTATTCTAGGAAACCCGTCCCGCCCGCCAAAACGGCAAGGATTTATCGGCCAGACGATCATTTACACTCAAGAGAAATATCATCGGTCTTGTGGAGCATTTCAGAGGCCTGTTGTATTTGCAATCTCATAATAAGCAGCTTTGGTGAGCATAGGGCTGGGGTTACTGATAATAATAAAGGCATTTGTAAACATAATATATATAGGGCGAAGTTATGCACCCCTTAATTCCCTCCTCCTCTTTCGTCCTGTAGCCATTGACTCCCCTCTCCGCCAATGGGACAATCAATACATCCAAATAACTACTCGCCTAATGGAGTGAAAACATAAGAGCCTTCCGTCCCGTAGACTATTTCCACATCAACATATTCAGCTTTGGGCTCACGGCCTTCTGGGCAGCCATAGGCCTCATCATCCTGCCTGTGCGCCTTCTGGAAATGGTGCCAGAAACCCAAAAGAACGCCTATCTGGGCGCCCTTTCTTTTGCAGGTCTGCTTGTCGCCATGTTTGTCCAACCATCAGCCGGCTGGCTCAGCGATAGAAGCCGATCTCCTTGGGGCCGCCGCAGACCCTTTCTTGCTGTTGGAACGTTGGTTGCCTTGCTGGTACTACCAGGTCTGGGTATTGCTAAGGCGTTTTTAGGCCTCTTATTAACATTATGTCTACTACAATTGGCCACAAACATAGCTCAAGGCCCGTTCCAGGCATTTATCCGAGACTTCGTGCCAGATGCCAGAAGAGGCGCTGCCTCCGGAGTCAAAAACCTTCTAGACGTTATAGGAGGGATGACTTTTGTAGCCCTGGCAGGCTATCTTATGGGATTCCATATGACTTCCCAGGGATCCCACTGGCTCTGGCTCTCCCTGGCATTGCCCGCAGGCGCTATCTTTGCCACCATGGCCTGGACCGTCCTCTTCGTCAAAGAAAAGAATACAGCAGGTGAACCAACAAATCAGCCGATTAAATTAGGTTCTCAACAAGGTGTTCTGGAGGCTAAAGCACATCCAGGCTTCTTCTGGTTCCTCCTCTCCCGCTTTTTCCTGGTGATGGCGCTAGCCACACTTCAGACCTTTGGCCTCTATTTCCTCAAGGATGTAGTACTGCTTCCCAACCCAGCGCAGGCAGCAGGCACCCTGGCCATAGTCATAGGCGTTTTCGTGTTGCTGACAGTTTATCCTGCGGGTCATCTTTCTGACAGGTTTGGTAGAAAGCCGCTCATTCTTATTTCAGGGATTTTGGGCGCTGCTGGAGTCCTCATCCTCCTCACAGCCCGCTCTTTTGAAACTGTCCTTATCAGTAGTATTTTTATGGGAGTTGCATCGGGCCTTTTCACCAGCACCAACTGGGCCTTGGCTCAGGACCTCGTCCCTAAGGATAAGGCCGGACAATACCTCGGGCTGACCAACTTTGCCAGCGCTGGAGGAGCAGGTATCGCCCGGGCCAGTGGAGGTCTCATAGACCTTCTAAACGCTTACGAGGCCGGCCTTGGATACACCGTAATTCTTCTGGGCTGCGCCATCTATTTTATTCTTGGCTCTCTGCTGGTGATGAGAGTCCGACCACTCCAAACCAGCCATTGAATTCACGGTGAACTATCAATTAGTATTTAAGCAAAGGCCTGCATGCCTTTTGGATTTGTACTTATGGGAGGAAAGCCATGAGTTCTCCACTGGAGGGTGTCAAAGTAATAGATATATCCCAGATGTACGGAGGGCCTGGGGCAGCGATGTATCTTGCTGACCAGGGGGCCGACGTTATAAAGGTGGAACCCCTAGAGGGCGACAGCAGCCGTCGCCTGCACACCTCACCCCTTTGGCACGGTCAGAGCCGACCCTTTGCAGTTTTCAACAGAAACAAGCGAGGAATAGCCCTGGATATAAAAAAAGACGCAGCAAGCTCAGTCGTGCGCAAGCTTATCCAATGGGCAGATGTTCTAATTGTGAACTTTCGGCTGGGCGATGACAGGAAACTGGGGCTTGACTACGATAGTGTGAGGAGCATCAATCCAAAAACAATCTATGCTTCTCTTACTGCATACGGTGAAAAAGGGCCATATGCTCACCTGAAGGGCTACAGTCTCGCTATGGAAGCCAGGGCCGGGATCCTGGCTGCCAGAACCACGTCCGATGGAACGCCCATAGCCCCACCTATAATGGTAACTGACATGGCAGCAGCCATATTCCTCGCCTACTGCGTTACTCTGGCTATCCTGGAAAGACAAAAAACCGGCATGGGAACAAAGATTGAGACCTCTCTGCTAGAAATGGCAATAGCCATGCAGGCCTTCCAACTGGTCAGGCTCGAAGGTGACTCTCTCCCGTTGATGCCAGGAGCCAACCCCATGTACACCCCATACCGATGTAAGGATGGGAAGTTCATAATCGCCATAGTCCTAACCGATGAGGACTGGATTAAGTTTTGCAGGGTCGCCGACCTGGAACACCTCGGCCGGGACCCCGACCTGAGCACATACATGAAACGCCTGCGCCGGGCCGAGGAGCTTTTCCCAGTGCTTGAGGCCATCTTCGCAACCAAGACCAGCAAAGAGTGGCTCCATCTCCTTGAGGAGAATGACCTTGTCTGCTCGCCCATTATGTCAAGAGCCGAAACAATGGATGACCCTCACGTTCTTACCAACAAGATGCTTGTCGATGTAGAGCAGCCCGGGGTCGGCATGATAAGGATGATGGGCGCCCTCGTCAGATTTTCAAATATCACCCAAAATCCCATAAGGCCAGCACCCTCCCTGGGGCAGCACACCGAGGAAATACTCAGAGAGATGAACTACACAAACTCTGAAATCCAGAGGCTCAAGGACGAAAAAGTTATCTTGGCAGGCTGAACTCTTCAGATGCACGTGGGGGATAACTCTCAAGGGTGTTATAATTGGCGCAAATCCCCAAAAAGGGGGCATGAAATGAAAGTTGGATTCATAGGCTTAGGCAAGATGGGACGACCTATGGCCCAGAACATCCTCAAGAAAGGCTTTAGCCTGACAGTCCACAATCGGAGCCGTGGTGTCGTTGAGTATCTCGCGAAGATGGGGGCAAAGGCTGCCACCTCTCCCGCAGAGGTAGCAAAGACGTGTGACATTGTACTGACAAGCCTTCCCAATACACAGGCCGTGGAGGAAGTATACCTGGGACAGGATGGCCTCATACCTGCGGCCAGGCCAGGCCAGGTCTTTGCAGACCTCAGCACCATAGGGCCGTCCACCGCTCGCAAACTGTACGAGACAGCAAAGACAGGAGAGGCTAGCTTCCTGGATGCCCCTGTGAGCGGCGGGGTGGCAGGTGCAGAGGCTGCAATCCTTACTATAATGGTGGGAGGCGATGGGGAAGCCCTGAAAAAAGTCTACCCCGTTTTCGAGGCTTTGGGCAAGAACATCCACCACGTAGGGCCAACAGGCGCCGGGTGCGTAATAAAGCTGGTGAACCAGCTTCTTGTGGCTATAAACATGGCAGGAGTGGCCGAGGCGATGGTTCTGGGAGCAAAGGCAGGCGCCGACCCACGGGTCATGCTGGAAGTCCTGAACACCAGCTTTGGCCAGAGTCGAATGCTCAGCAGGGCCGGCCCCCTCATCCTGAACCGAGAGTTCGAGCCAAAAACTACAATAAACCTTATCATCAAGGACCTGGGGCTTATTCAAGACCTGGGCGCCGAACTGTCCCTGCGCCTCCTCATGGGAACCATCGCCAAACAGGTCTTCGCCGAGGCCAGGGCAGCAGGCTTCGGAGAAAACGATATGGCAGCGCTGGTGCGACCACTGGAGCAACTGTCCAGAGTAGAGGTCAGAGGCTGAAAGGAGGCTACACATGAAAGTCGGATACATAGGTCTGGGAAAGATGGGGCGCCCCATGGCACAAAACATCCTGAAAAAGGGCTTCCACCTGACGGTGCACAACAGGAGCCGCGGCGTTGTGGAGGAGCTTGCAAGAACGGGGGCAACGCCCGCCACTTCCTCCGCAGAGGTGGCAGAAGCATGTGACATAGTTCTGACATGCCTCCCGAACACGCCTACCGTAGAGGAAGTGTATCTAGGTGAGAAAGGCCTCATATCTGCGGCCAGGGCAGGCCAGGTCCTGGTGGATCACGGCACCATAGGCCCTTCCACTGCTCGCAAACTGTACGAGGCGGCAAAGGCCAGGGGTGCTAGTTTCTTGGATGCGCCTGTGAGCGGCGGGGTCTGGCGGGCACAGGACGGAACCCTCACCATAATGGTTGGGGGTGATTCGGATGCCTTCGAAAAGGCCAGGCCTGTCCTGGAAGCCGAGGGGAAACTTGTTCGTCTCGTGGGACCCATAGGCTCTGGGAGCGTCATTAAGCTGGTGAATAATATGATGCAGTCCATCAATATGATGGGGGTGGTGGAGGGGATGGTGCTGGGGGTGAAGGCTGGAGTTGATCCCCAGGTGCTCTACGACATACTGACCACCAGCACCGGAACCAGCGCTGTTTTTAACAGGGCGACTCCCCTTTTCCTTAAGAGGGACTTCGTGGCCCGAGGCGCACTACATCAGCAGCTAAAAGACCTGAACCTTGTAACAGGGCTGGCCGACGAGCTTTCGGTGCGGCTCTTGGCGGGCAATCTGGCCAAGCAGTTTTTCATCGAGGCCAAGGCCGCAGGCTTCGGCGACCTGGACCTGGGCGGTCTTATTCTGCCCCTGGAAAAGCTCACCGGCGTAGAGGTGAAAAGCGTACCCTAGTGTTTGTTCTGCAAATCCCTTCAACCCCCCCACTCTACGACTACTCATGATTTGCCACTCGGGTCCGGATCCAGATCTACTGTGTGACAGGATAAAAATTTGCCTTAATAGGAGGTTTGGCGGTTGGCCAAAAAACGGGGGCTGTTCACAACCCAGGTCCCTATGTCTGATTGTAAGCCCGTAAGAAGTCCTCCCTTGAGATCCCTGCTTTCGTGCATATTGTCCGCAATGTCGAACTCTTGATTTTAGGGTGGCCCGGCATTGTCAGAGGCGTTTTACTCCCGTCAGGGTTCTCGCGTATCATCGCAACATGTTCCCTTTTCCGAACCAGCCTGAAGCCCAGAATTTCAAGAGCTTTTATGACCTGAGACCTGGGTGCATCGACGGGAAACTTCCCGCTCAAACATTTATCCCCGTTTCTGCGATAAAGGCCTCCAGAACCGGTGGCTCCAGTTCAAGCATTTCAGTGCCGAAGGTTTCAATATGAAACCGGATGGCTGACTTTACGTCGGACAGGGCTTGCTCATAGGTATCTCCCTGGCCCACCACAACACCCTTTAAGCCCAGGGGATAGGCCACATACCCATCGGGGGTCTTTTCCACCACAATCTTAAATTGGTGAACCATAAATCCCTCCCTACCTCATCTCGTGCCCATTATAGCAGATTTATTAAGGGGCCTGATAGACGGTTATGCTGGCGGCTAACGGCGCAGAGCGCGCTGATGTGGGATAGGATTAAGCTTCATGTCATGCGAGCATTCAAACGCCATAGGAAAACGTTATTAATCGCCGACCATGTCACGGATTATGCTGGCGTGCCACACAGTGTTCAGACCTATTGGCTCACCCCACGGTGTTCGCTCATCCGAGAATACACCAAGTAAGTAGGTTTCCTTCTTGTTCGCAACTTCTTCGACACCTTTCGAATTCTGCTTCCTGCAGACCGTTCCCGGAGATGATATTACAGGGCTCCCACTCATACCTGGATGCAGCCTCGCATCGACCAAGAAGCATGGCTTACCTTCAAAGTTCAGCCACGGCCAGGTTGCTACAATAGCTCCTCGTGCCATCGGGAGGAGTGTGTTTTTATCATAGAAATCTAGCGGGTATCCTACTACAAGAGCCTGTAACCCCAAATCAATATCTTTCCCAGGCAATAGTTGATCCTTGAGCATGTCTTCTTGAGAAAAGTTGATGAACCGGCAATCTGCCAATTGGTTTGCAGGCACCTCTAGAGCGGCGACATCGATTGGGCGGTGCGGCACCCACTTCCATAACCTCTTGCCGCCTTTACCCCAAAGTCTCAAATCGATGTGCTTCGTTTTGGTTAAATGATTTAAGTCAGAATGGACATGAAATCGTAGCCAGTCAGGGAAGTAATGCCTGTCCCTGTCATATAGAACATGCTTGTTTGTGATTAGAAAAACCTTATCCTCTTTGTTTCTGTAAAAGAACCCTGTTGCTGTGGCTAGTAGGGAAGTCACCCTCGCCTTGGAATCATGCTTGAACGTCTCTAGCCTAGCTACCGCGAATAATGCCATCGTAGCTATCATTGCCTGGCCTCCTTGTCATCGGCTCAATCACGCTCTCCGCTGTTAGCCCTGTGGTTCCAATATCAAGAAGCTCCCCGGGCAGGACTCGAACCCACCGTGCGGTATGTTAACCATCTAAAGATTACTGTCCCGCTCATGGGTTTCGTGGCAACCTCCAGGGTTTCTAATACCTAAGGGCCCTGTCATTCTGAGCGAAGCGAAGAATCTCGTCTATACATGAGACCCTTCGCTTTGCTCAGGGTGACAAAAAACTCGCTGCTGGTGAGCTTATCCCACCTTAAGCTAAGCCACAGCACAATGTGCCAACCTCACACTAGGCAGTCTCCAGAACCATGGCAAGCCTCTCCCCTATCGTAGAGAGAAGCCTGTCCAGGCCCCACCCCATGGCCGCAGAAATCATAACCGTATCCCCATCTCTTATACCCACCTTACTTGCATAGGCATACACAGATTCGTCGGTCAGAGGCTTCGAGTTCAACTCGGGCAGGAGGTCGATCTTGTTCAGGGCCGTAATCATGGGCTTCCTGTCCAGACCCAACTCCTTCACGGTTTCTATCACAGTTCGATTCTGCTCTATTGCGTTCTTGTGCGTTATGTCAAGAATATGCAAAAGTAGAGCAGCCTCTTCTAGCTCCTCCAGGGTCGCCCTGAAGGCTGCCACCAGCGACGAAGGAAGCTTCTGGATGAAGCCCACGGTATCGGTCAGGAGTATTTCTCCCTTTCCCTGAAGACCTATCCGGCGGGTTACCGGGTCGAGGGTGGCGAAGAGCTTGTCCTCCACAAATACATTGGCCCTGGTGAGGGAGTTGAAAAGAGTGCTCTTCCCCGCATTGGTGTAGCCAACCAGTGAGACCACGGGAATGCCCTGCTGCTTTCGCTGCTCCCGGTAAAGGGCCCTGTGCCGCCTTACGGCCTCCAGCTCCTTTTTCAGGCGATGGAGCTTTTCCCTGATGATGCGCCTGTCCGTCTCAAGCTGGCTTTCGCCTGGCCCCCTGGTGCCTATGCCACCCCCGAGGCGTTCCAGGTGACTCCATTGACCCTTAAGGCGTGGCAAAAGGTACTCGTGCTGGGCCAGTTCCACCTGAAGCCGTCCCTCATGGGTATGCGCCCTCCTGGCGAAGATATCCAGGATAAGAGCAGTACGGTCAATTATCTTTACCCCCAGGGCCTCCTCTAGCTTCCTCTGCTGTAGAGGCAGAAGCTCGTCGTCGAAAATAGCCACACTGTAATGGAGTTCAGACCGCAACTCCTTAAGCTCCTCCAACTTGCCTTTGCCAAGGTAAAACTGGCTGGGACTTTGAAGCCTCTGTGTTATCGTTCCAACCACCCTGGCTCCAGCAGTCCGAGCAAGTTGAGCCAATTCCGCAAGGGAGTCCTCCATCGTCCAGCTTCTGGAGGATCCATTCACCTCAACGCCAGCGAGGACGGCCATCTCAGCCGATGGAGCTGTCGTATAATGATTTCTTGCTATGGCTACCTCCCCCCTTTGGATGCTCGCCAACTGGCGATACGCCTGACTCCCTCCTCCAAGCGGTCGTCAGGTAGGCTCATCGAGACCCTGATATAGCCCTCCCCGTACTGTCCATAGCCTATGCCCGGGGTTACCACCACCGCTGTGTCCTCTAGGAGCCTCTCGGCGAACTTCAGAGAGGTCCAGCCTTCGGGCAGGCGTGCCCAGACGTATAGGCTAGCCTGGGGCACCTTAAATCTCAGGCCTATTTTTGTCAGCGCCTCCACAAGTTTGTCCCGGCGCCGCTGATAGATGGCGGTGTGCTCTCCAATACAGTCCTGCGGCCCCGTCAGGGCCTCTATTGCGGCGTATTGAATAGCATTAGGTATGCCCGAGTCTATGTTGGATTTGATTTTGGTAAGGGCGTTCACCATTTTTTCGTTTCCTACTGCCATAGCCACACGCCAGCCCGTCATGTTATATGTCTTGGAGAGGGAATGGAACTCCATCCCCACATCTCTAGCCCCCTTTGCCTGCAAGAAGCTCAGGGGCTTGTAGCCATCAAAGGCGATCTCCGTATAGGCTGCATCGTGGCAAACTGCAAGGTCGTATTTTTTGGCGAAGGCCACCACTCTCTCAAAAAAGTCCATACCTGCCACCGCCGCCGTAGGGTTGTTGGGATAGTTTATCCACAGGAGCTTAGCCTTGTGGGCCACAGAAGACGGAACGCTGTCCAGATCGGGCAGGAAATCGTTTTCCTCCGTAAGGGGTAAGAAATAGGGTTCACCCCCAGCATAGGTTGTGCAGACAGAGTAGACAGGGTAGGCAGGGTCCGGCACAAGGGCTATGTCCCCTGGGTCGATGAAACAGAAGGCGGCATGACCTATGCCCTCCTTGGAGCCAATGAGGGGCAGTACCTCCTTGTCGGGATGGAAGGAGAGGCCAAATCGCTTCTCGTACCACCCGGAGATGGCACGCCGGAATTCAGGAAGGCCGTCGTAATCGGGATAGCGGTGGTTTACAGGGTCCCGGGCTGTCTCCCAGAGGCGGTTGAGGATGTGGGGAGGCGTGGGAAGGTCAGGGTCTCCTATAGCGAAGCTTATGACGTCTTCCCCTTTTGCCCGCTTCTCAGCGATTTTCCTGTTGATTTCCATGAAGAAATACGGTGGAACCTCACTGATCCTCTTTGCCGTTCTCATCCTTTCTGCTCCCTTTCAGTAAATCTATCCACAAATTGTGCCGACAGATTCGCCAGTCAACACAATGCTCTTATTTCCTCCACTCCCCTGCAAACACCAGTTCCACAGGGCCGCTGAGGAATACCTCACCCTTGCCGTCCCACTCCAACAGGAGGGTTCCGCCAGGCAATTCAATATCTACTTTGTCATCGATGTAGTTGTGAAGGTGAGCTGCCACGGCGATGGCACAGGCGCCCGTACCACAAGCAAGGGTTTCCCCTGCTCCGCGCTCCCAGACTCGGGCCTCTATACGTCTCTTATCCAGAACCCTTGCCACCTCAAAGTTAACCCTCTGAGGGAAAAGCGCATGATTTTCTATCTTTGGGCCAACCTCTGCAAGGGCGAAGGCCTCCACGCTTTCTTCTACGAAGGCGACTGCATGAGGATTGCCCATAGAAAGACAGGTGACCTTGAACTCCCGTCCATCCACAGCTAATGGATAGTGCGAAACCCCTGTCAACCCTCTTTGCTTCAGATTAATAGGTATCTCCGAGGGCTTGAAGCGTGGCACCCCCATGCTCACTCTAGCGCCCACAATGACTTTGCCCCTGAACTTGGGCCACACACTCAATACCCCCGCCAGGGTCTGCACCTTAAGCTCGTCCTGGCGTCTCTTTGTCAAACCGTTTTCCAGCACATATTTGGCAAAACATCGAATGCCGTTGCCGCACATCTCCGACTCAGAGCCGTCCGGGTTGAACATCCTCATCTGAGCGTCGGCCACTTTGGAAGGAAGCACCAAAAGCAGCCCATCTGCGCCGATGCCAAAGTGTCGGTCACACATGGCCACGGCCATCTTTGACCAGTTGCGCCTGGCATTTCTTGCGTCCACCACCACGAAGTCGTTGCCAGCGCCGTGCATTTTCCAGAACTGCATCTTTTATCTCCAGGTTTCTAACTTACAGCTAAGAGTGGACAGATTCCAGAGCCCACTCTCTGACCAACGCCTCGATTTTTGACTCAGGTCCATCTACCACATCAAACCAATGAACACCAGGTAGAACGTCAGGTCGAAACCACGCATATTGATGACGAGCAAAACGGTGGCTCTCGAATTTTATCCTCTCCACAGCCGAAGGGAGGTCCAGCTTGCCTTGGATGTACATGCTCAGCTCTCTATACCCCAGACTCGACATCGAAGGAAGCCCAGGGCCGTATCCCATCTCCATAAGCCCTTTCACCTCCTCGGCCCAGCCTTGCTCCACCATCCTATCCACACGGGCATCTATTTTTTTGTAGAGTTTCGCACGCTCAGTGGTAAGGCCGATGATCAAAGTCTGGAAAGGCAACGGCACTTTTGATTGGAAGCTTGAGAATGGCATCCCGGTGGTCTTCCACACCTCCAGCGCCCTGATGACTCTGCGAACGTTCCGCGGGTCTATCTTCCTTGCTGAACGTGGATCAACGGTCATTAGCTCCCTATGAAGGCTTTCCACGCCTTCATCCTCTGCCCTTGTCTGAAACTCCTGTCTCAGGCTCAGATTAGGAGGAACGCGAGGAACCTGCCACCCCTCTAAAATCCCCCTCACATATTGGCCGGTGCCACCTACAAGGAAAGGCAACCTGCCCTTATGATGAACTTCCTTGGCTGCCTTCAAAGCCAAATTCAGATATAGGGCCAAGCTGAAGTCCTCGTCCGGGTTCACGATATCTATGAGGTGGTGGGGCACCAGCCCTCTTTCCTCCCGGGTAGGCTTGGCAGTGCCGATGTCCATATATCGATAGACCTGTCTGCTATCGGCGCTCACTATTTCGCCCCCCAGGGTGCTGGCTAACCTCAGGGCTACGGTGCTCTTTCCAATAGCCGTGGGGCCCACAATGACTATCATCTTCCCTTCCATATGCCTTTAGCCCTCGCTGTCTGCTCCACAATGCTCACGAAATCATCAGCCTTAAGGCTTGCCCCCCCCACCAGCGCTCCATCTATCTCCCTCTCCTGGACAAACTCGACGACATTTTGAGGGGTAACGCTGCCTCCATACATTATTCTAACCCTCTGAGCGCCTTCGTTTCCATATAGCTCCTTGATCACTTGGCGGATGAGTTCCACCGTTGTGCAAGCAGCCTTTCCTGTAGCAGGCCGACCTGTGCCTATGGCCCAAACAGGCTCATAGGCTACAGCCAGACCACCGATGGAGGGCAGGCCGCTCAGGGCAACCCGCACCTGTCGGCTCACCACCTCCTCTGTTCTCCCTGCTTCTTTTTCCTCCAGCCTCTCCCCAACACAGAGAATCGGATTGAGACCCGCCTTTAGCGCTGCCTTCACTTTTCTCGCTACCACCTCATCCGTCTCCCCAAAATACTGCCTGCGCTCAGAGTGGCCGAGGATAACAAACTGGCAGAAGGTTGAAAGCATTGCTGGTGAAATCTCCCCGGTATAGGCTCCCTTCTCTTCGTAGTACATATTTTGAGCACCAAGCTTGATAGAGGTACCTGAAAGAATCTCCCTGGCTGCTGGAATGGAGATGAAGGGAGGACAAATCACCTTCTCCACCCCATCGACTCGCTCAAGCCGCCCCTTCATCGATTTAATAAGGGCGATTGCCTCCTCTAGGGTGGTATTCATTTTCCAGTTGCCTGCCATAAGGGGTGTGCGCATAGGAAACGTACCTAACTTAAGCTCCAAATTTTGCCAACTTTTGGGCGTATGCCAAGGCTAGGGGCATCACATGGGTCGCGGGGAACCTTCCGAGAGACCCCGAGGCGCATGTCCTCTCGGTGAAAGACGCCACCCTGTCCGGCCGGCACCACCTGGAGTGAATAAGAACGGGGACGGGGTGCCAGCTATGTGCCGCCAGGACCGCCGGGGTGGAATGGTCCCCCGTTACCACTATCACGTCTGGTTTGAGTGTCAGGAGGTCTGGGATATGTTCGTCAAGTTCCTCCAGGGCTTTAACCTTGCGCCCAAAATCTCCGTCCTCACCAGCAGCATCCGTGGCCTTGTAGTGGATATAGAAAAAGTCATAGTTGCTGAAGTGGCGTCCCAGAGTGACAAGCTCATCTTGAAGGGCAAGGCCTGTGTCAAGGGTATCCATCCCCACAATCTTGGCGAGTCCCCGATACATTGGATAGGAGGCGATGGCAGCAGGCCTGAGCCGGTACACCTCTGACATGGGGGGAAGGTGTGGGAGCATCGAAAACCCCCTGAGCAAGACCATGTTGGCAGTGCGCCTGGAACTCAAGATCTCCCTGGCTTGAGCTACAAACTCGTTTGCTATTCTTGCCGTCTCCCCGGCAGATGGAGAAAGGGCCATAATCTCCAGGGGCGCTGCATCTGTCCGCTGCGGGTCGGACTCGCTCACGTCCTCGCTGAGCCCCGGGCCACGAAAGATTACTACAAACCTGTGGTCTTTCACCGGGTGAACAGATGTCTCAACGCCCTGGAGCTTTATTTTGTTCAGTTGCTGGCAGAGCTCCACGCTTTCGTTTGTGGGAATTCGTCCAGCCCTTCGATCGACTATGACGTCTCCCTCAACTGTGCAGAAATTACCTCTTACGGCCAGGTCTCCATCTTCTAGCTCCAGTCCTATGCCCAGGGCCTCCAAAACCCCCCTACCAATGAGATTCTTCACAGGGTCGTAGCCGAAAAGGGCAAGGTGGCCTGGCCCACTTCCTGGAGAAATCCCTGGGAAAACGGGGTCAGTTAGGCCGCAAATAGAATTGCCCGCCAACCTGCTTAGATTCGGAATATTGGCCGCCTCCAGCTCCGTCTTCCCCGTATCAGGGTGGGGAAGTCCTCCCAGACCATCCACGACAAACAGAACGATCTTGGAAGGAGTGGAACGGGCTATTTTGCTTATCAGCTCTAGATTCATTAGACCCCTTCCCTCACTGGAGGAGCTCTCCTATCCAAAAGCGCCTCAACACCCGGCAAGGGCTTGCCTTCCATGAACCTCAAGGAAGCCCCTCCGCCAGTGGAGACATGAGTCATCCTGGACGCCAAACCCATCGAAACCACTGCCTCGGCTGTTGAGCCACCCCCCACAACTGTAATGGCATCCAGGTCTGCCAGAATCTGAGCTATGGCCCTTGTCCCGTGTGCAAAGGTGGAGAACTCGAAAACGCCCATCGGGCCGTTCCAGATAACGGTCTTGCACCGCCTTAACTCGTTCTGGAAAAGAGCAACGGTCTTGGGCCCTATGTCCATTATCCTCCAGTCCTCAGGCACTTCGTCGATCAGCACAGTCTTGAATTCAGACGTTGGGCTGGAGCTCTTAGCTATAACCAGGTCTACAGGGAGCAGGAAAGGCGTCTCCTTTTGCCTTGCCCTTTGAATTATGTCGGCGGCGAACTCCAGTCTCTCCTCCTCCACCAGGGATTGCCCAATGGGGAAGTGCTTGGCCTTGAGGAACGTGGCAGCCATTCCCCCACCGATAAGGAAGGAGTCAACTCGCCCCAGCAAGTACTCCAAAACAGGTATTTTATCGCTTATTTTAGCTCCTCCCATTATGGCCGCGAATGGGCTAACGGGATTGTTAAGAGCCTTGTCCAGAAATTCCAACTCTTTCTCCATAAGAAAGCCGGCAACCGATGGAAGATAGTGAGTAACCCCGACAGTGGAGGCATGAGCCCGGTGAGCAGTGCCAAAGGCATCGTTGACAAAAACATCAGCGAGAGAGGCAAGAGCTCTTGCAAAATCAGGGTCGTTCTGCTCCTCCTCTGGATGAAACCGTAGATTTTCCAGAAGCAGAATGTCGCCACTTCTGAGGCCTTCCACAGCCCTTTCCGCCTCTGACCCTATGCAGTCGTGAGCGGTCTTTACAGGTGCTCCTAGGAGATGAGAGAGACTGCCTGCTACAGGTGCCATGCGTAGCTCGTCGCTGGGGCCTTTGGGGCGGCCCAGGTGGGAGCATAGAATGACCTTAGCTTTTTTCTCCATGAGGTACTTGATAGTTGGGAGGGATTCACGAATGCGGGTGTCATCTGTGATTCTGCCGTTCTCCAGCGGTACATTGAAGTCAACCCGTACAAGAACGCGCTTCCCGGAGACATTTATATCCCTCACTGTCTTCTTAGTCATTTACGCTCCTCAATACTTTCTATTTGCCAGGAAAGCGATGGCCTTCTTCAGTTCCTCCATAGCAGGGCGAGATATGCCTGTTTCCTCAATGGCAGCAATGGCCTGGCGGTGGTAGCTCTCGGCCTTTTCCTTAGAAAACTCCCTCGCACCAAGTCTCTCCAGTATCTCCACCACCTTCTGCACATCCTCATCGGCCACCAGTTTGCCCCTGTAGAATGTAAGGAGTACATCTCTATCTTTGCCTTCAGCTCTTTCAAGGCCATATATCACAGGAAGGGTCTTCTTTTTGTTTCGGATGTCGCTGCCCACTTCCTTCCCTATCCCAGACCCTCCCCACAACCCCAATGCGTCGTCAATTACCTGATAGGCCAGGCCAAGCATCTGACCACACCTGCTCATAAGGCTTACGACCCTCTCGTCATCAGTACCCAACATAGCACCCATCTCCAGGGAACAACTCATAAGGGCAGCCGTCTTGCCATCCACCATCCTGAAATAATCATCGACGCTCACATCCATTCTGTACTGGTAGTTTATATCCAGAAACTGTCCCTCGCAGAGCCTGAGGCAGGCAGTATCCAGAAGGGCGGCGGCTCGGAGAACCTTTTCACAGGGCACGCCTGCATCCGCCAGTTTCAAAATATGAAGCCTCGCCAGGGTGTGCATCCCATCCCCAGCGTTTATCCCCTGGGCTGGCCCCCATATCCACCAGACAGTTGGACGATGTCTTCTTTCCACACTGCCATCCTGTATATCATCGTGGATGAGGGAAAAATTGTGGAGGAGCTCGATGGATGCCGCAGCGGGCAGGAAGCACTTATAGTCACTACCTACAGCCTCACATGAAAGGAGGCAAAGGGTGGGACGAAGCCTCTTTCCCGCCACATCCTTTTGCGGATTACCCGAGGAATCCTCCCAGCCCATGTGGTAACGCATCATGGAATAGAGAGGCAAGGGGCTATCCCCAATGGCAAGAGTGAGTTCCTTTTCCAAATCAGCGAGATAGCGCTGGAATAATTCGGGCGTCTCCATCTTCCTGTTCTAGCGGTCGCACTCTAGCTCTCGCACCTTCTCCAGGCGCCGAGCATGCCTTCCGCCACTGAATTGAGAGTTGAGAAAGACGCGTACAATGTCCTTTGCCAACCCATCCCCTATTACCCAGCCACCCAAACACAAGATGTTGGCATCTGTATGCTCCCTGGCCCTCTGGGCGCTGAAGGTATCGTGGCAGAGAGCTGCCCTTATTCCTTTCACCTTGTTTGCGGAGATGCTCATTCCCACGCCGCTGCTGCATATCAAGATTCCCTGCTCAAAGCGCCCCGATACCACAGCCTCCGCCGTCGTCCTGGCTATGTCCGGATAATCCACAGAGCCACTATCGTAGCAGCCGAAGTCCTCATATTCACAGCCCAGTTCCACCACGAGGTTGATTATGGAGTTCTTCAAAGCTAGACCATTATGATCGCACCCAATTGCCACCCGCACAGTTTCTGGCTCCTTTCACCACAACTACACCGCTTGCAGATAAAGGATACCACAAACCTCCTTATCAAGCGAGAGCCGAGTCACAGACTTCCTCAATGGATTTGCGCGATATAGCTCCCTCCCTTACGATCCTGGGCACTGGGCCTGTAACATCCACAACTGTGGACTCAAGGCCGCCAGGGCATCTTCCTCCATCTATTATAAAGTCAACTCGTCCACCCATTTGGCGACACGCTTCATCGGCTATCAAAGGGCTAGGCATCCCTGTTAGATTTGCGCTTGTCCCTATTATGGGTGCTCCTAGACCACGAATCAGAGCTATAGGAACAGGGTGATTGGGGATACGCAGGGCTACCGTGTCACCCCCACCGCTAACTATCGAGGGAAGGAGAGAAGACCTCCTCAGCACCAGTGTAAGGGGCCCTGGCAAAAAACGCTCAGCTAAACGCCATGCCAGGTCTGGCACGCCAGCAGCAAGCTTCTCCAAGTCCTCTTTTTCTGCTACCAGAACAGGTAGGGCCATAGGGCGAGGTCTCCCTTTGGCTTCATACACCCTTTCGACGGCTTTTTCCATAAAGGCGCTTGCCCCCAATCCGTAGACGGTATCCGTGGGGTAGACTACAAGGCCGCCTTTTCTCAGGATTTCCACTCCCTGCTTTACCTGATCCATCAAATTCAACCCCGGCGTTACGGCCATTCCATCACCCTTGACGGAGTATACCACAGATGATACGCTTTCATAAATAAAATTGGGGGATGGTTGTGGAAGAGGAGAAATCCAAAAGCGGACGAATTGCAGCCAGCGACGATGTTGAGGTATCGGCATATCTCGAGATTGCCAAGGCCAAGGCAGGGGAGAAGCCCTTACCGGAAGAGCTAGCTCCTGCACCCGAGCGGGAAACCGTGGTGGTAATAGACTTTGGAGCGCAGTATAACCTGCTTATAGCTCGCCGGGTCAGAGAATGCCATGTCTACTCTGACTTGGTCCCCCACGATGCTCCCTGGGAGCGGGTTGCTGCCCTGAAACCCAAGGGGTTTATCCTATCTGGCGGGCCTTCCAGCGTGTACGAAGAAGTAGCCCCCATGGCCCCACCTTACGTATACGAAAGCGGTCTGCCTGTGCTGGGCATATGCTATGGGATGGATCTCCTCGCCCACCAGTTGGGGGGCAAGGTTGCCTCTGGCAAAAGAAGAGAGTACGGGCACGCTGTTCTCCACCAGAACTCCATAGAATCCCCTATCTTTAAAGACCTGCCGCCTTCTATGACTGTCTGGATGAGCCACGGCGACTATATCACAGAGCTACCCCCGGGCTTCAGGGCTCTGGCCTACACTGATAACTCTCCCATCGCCGCCATGGGAAACGGCAAAGGAGTTATCGGCCTGATGTTTCACCCAGAGGTGGCACACACCACCCATGGGAAGACTATCCTCAAAAACTTCCTGTATGAGGTCTGTGGCTGCAAGGGCAACTGGACACCCTCAAACGTCGCCCTGGAGAACATAGCAAGAATCAGGGAGCAGGTGGGTAAAGGAAGGGTCATATGTGCCCTTTCGGGAGGAGTGGACTCTGCCGTTACAGCAACCCTGGTTCACAAGGCCGTGGGCGACCAGCTTACCTGCATCTTTGTAAACAACGGCCTTCTGCGTCGTGAGGAGCCAGAGCGAGTCCTCAACGTGTTCCAGAGAAACATGAATATGAACCTTATCTACAGAGATGCCTCGGAGAGGTTCCTCCACAAGCTCGAGGGCGTGGTAGACCCCGAGCTCAAAAGAAGGGTGGTGGGTGAGGAGTTCATCAAGGTCTTTGAAGAGGAGGCCAAAAAGATAGGGCAGGTGGACTTCCTGGCCCAGGGCACCCTCTACCCCGACGTCATAGAAAGCCAGGCGCCCGAGAGCAAGGCGTCTGCCAAAATCAAGACTCACCACAACGTGGGGGGACTTCCCCAGAAGATGACTCTTTCCCTGGTTGAGCCTCTCCGATACCTGTTCAAGGACGAGGTCCGAGATGTCGGGCTGGCCATCGGGCTCCCCGAAGAGATGGTCTGGAGACAGCCCTTCCCGGGGCCAGGGCTCGCCATACGCATAGTGGGCGAGGTTACCAAGGAAAAGCTGGAGATACTCCGGGCCACTGATTGGATAGTGATGAATGAGGTTAAGAAAGCTAACCTCTACCGCAGGCTCTGGCAGAGCTTCGCCGTGCTCACCTCCTCTAAGAGCGTCGGCGTTATGGGGGACTATCGTACATATGGATATGTAGTAGCCATCCGCGCAGTTACCAGCGAGGACGCCATGACCGCAGACTGGGCACGTCTGCCCTATGAGCTTCTTGCCACCATATCCAATCGCATCGTCAACGAGGTGCCCGGGGTGAACCGGGTCGTCTATGATATATCCAGCAAGCCCCCCTCCACCATCGAGTGGGAGTAACCCGAAAAGAGCGATTGACCACTGTAGGGCAGGTTTCCCAACCTGCCCGTGACGGTCGGGTTAGGAAACCCGACCTCCTTTATCATTCATTATCCCCGCCCTTCCAGCCATCAAGAAGACATTGCTGAAGATAAGGGATCTTAAGTTTATCCCGTTTGGCTCAGGCAGTACTGTACATGTGTCTCGGTTAACGATGGCAACTAGGACAGACCGGCTTATCGAAGAATTCCCTTCCGCAATATACACAACGTCGGTGAAGCGATATTACATGCTTGCTTGTCTGCTTCTGTGGGTCGTCGTCGGCCTCACGCCGCCATTCTACCTCCTTACGGTGCCTTATGATCACGGGCATCGTTACCAACTTCCCGCAGTGGGGGCATTTATAAAGACGGCCGGCCACGTTTATTCACCCAGTTACTGTATGCTCCTGATGATAATGAAATCACGAGGTTGATACCATGTCAACCCCAGTCTCATGCAAGCCGCTAAAGGCAATCCTTCTTGGGGGCGTTCTGAGGGGATGAGGGATTTTGGGGTGAGTTCTAGACTCTTATTCCTCGCCTTCTCTGGGGCTGAAGCGCTTCTCCAAATCTTGGAAATGTTTCAGACCCAGGATTTCGTTGCGTTCCTCAAAGGAAATCATCCTGTTGAAAAAGGCCTCTGTTGTGCCCTCATTCTTTAGCTTCAGAAGCACCTCCTGCATAGCTTTGGCGGCGGTTCTCATGGCCGAGCCGGAGTAAGAGATCAGCTTGAACCCCATCTCTCCCAGAGCCTTTGCCCGTAGCAGGGGGGTCTTGCCCCCTTCCACCAGGTTCACCATGATGGGGGCGTGAACCAAAATGGGTATTTTCTCCAGTTGCTCAACAGATGTGGGCGCTTCCACAAAGATCATATCGGCACCTGCCTCCGCATAGGCGTTGGCCCTCAGAATAGCCTCCTCGAAACCGTCAACAGCAATGGCATCCGTCCTGGCGATGATAACCATGTCCCTGTCCTGCCTTGCCTCTTGGGCAGCCTTTATCTTACCAACCATCTCGGCCCTGGAAACAAGTCTCTTGCCCTCGAAATGACCGCATTTCTTGGGCATAACCTGGTCTTCCATGTAGATGCCCGCCACCCCTGCATTTTCGAACTCCCTTACCGTGCGCATAACGCTCAAGGCGCTCCCGTAGCCAGCTTCAGCATCGGCCACCACAGGAAGGTTTGTAGCGCCCGCTATGTTCTTCGCCTGCCCCACCATCTCCGTCATGGTCAACAGCCCCACGTCGCTGGCTCCCAGGAGGCTTGCCGAAACGCCAGCCCCTGTTATCCCCACCACCTCGAATCCCGCCCACTCCATAAGCTTTGCGGAGAGGGCATCATATGCCATGGGCATTACTATGACGCCGGGCTTTTTAATAAGCTCTCTCAAACGTGTGGTCTTTCTCATCGGAGCTTCTCCCTGCAAATTTATGGATGATTGATTATATTTCCTTTCCTCCGCCTTCCGCAACCTCCATCGCTAGCCAAAAACAGCGATTGGCCTATAATGACCCCTGACACAGGCCACCAAACACCCCCATTCTTCCGTCTCGGAAGGACCGGCAAAGGGGCGTAGCTCCTCTGCACTCACCCAAAAAGCGATTCAATTTGTAGGTCAGGTTGGGAAACCCGAACGTCTGGCGGGCAGGTTTCCAAACCTGCCCTACGCCTTGCTTCTCCCTTTTTCCGCAACTCGTGCCTCTGGCCGGTAACGTTCTCTTTTGGTTGAAATTGTCTGTCAGATTGCCACGGGTCCTTCCGTCTCGGAAGGATGCCCTCGCAATAACGGACGTTATTCTCCCGTCAAACAAAACTGAACGAAATCCTCTGGCCTATGATAGAGAAGATGCGATATAATTGCTGCGACTCAAAAATCGCTTTTGGGGTGAAACAATTTGAGAGTCCTCGTCGTAGGTGGGGGCGGAAGGGAGCATGCCATAGCCTGGAAGCTCCGTCAAAGCCCAAAGGTCAAGGAGCTTTTCGTTGCACTAGGAAATGCAGGCACAGCCCAGATAGCCCGGAATCTTCCCATTCGACCCAGCGATATTGAAGCCCTGGCTCAGGCCGCCCAGGAGCACCAGATTGACCTGGCGGTAATAGGCCCAGAGGCACCCCTGGCTGCGGGCATTGTGGACCTTTTTAACCTCCTTCGCATACCTGTTTTCGGGCCAACCCAGGGGGCGGCAGCCATAGAGTCCAGCAAGGTATTTGCAAAAAGGCTCATGGAGGAGCATAGAATACCGTGTGCTAAAAGCTCGGTCTTCAGCTCCCTCCCAGAGGCCAGAAACTACGTAAAACGTCAACAGACTCCCATTGTAATAAAGGCTGACGGCCTGGCAGCAGGCAAGGGCGTAACTGTAGCCCAGACACAGGAGGAAGCACTCAAAGCCCTTGACGACTGCATGAAGGCAAAGGTCTTTGGCGATGCCGGCAAACAGGTTCTCGTGGAGGAATACCTCGTGGGGCAAGAGGTAAGTGTCTTCGCTTTCACCGATGGCAACACCGTGGTGCCCATGGTCGCTGCCTGCGACTATAAGAGAGCCTTAGATGATGATAAAGGCCCCAACACCGGGGGCATGGGAAGCTACAGCCCTCCGAAGTTTCTAACGGAGGAGCACAGGCAGACAATCCGAAAGGACATTCTGGAACGGGCTGTGCAGGCCATGACGAAAGAAGGCCGGCCCTACAAAGGCGTGCTCTACGGTGGCCTGATGATAACAAAAGACGGCCCCAAGGCACTGGAGTTCAACTGCCGTTTCGGAGACCCCGAGACCCAGGTAGTCCTGCCTTTGCTCAAGACAGACCTCCTAGAGATAATTCTGGCGGTTGTAGAAAGTCGGCTTGGGACAGTAAAGATAGACTGGGAAGATGAGGCCTGCGTGGGCGTCGTGATGGCCTCCGGAGGTTACCCAGGCTCCTATGCTACAGGCTATGCTATCCAGGGGTTGGATTCGCTGGATAAGGATATGCTCGTCTTCCATGCAGGTACAAAGCTGAAAAGGAACGAGAGCACGGGGAATGATGAAGTGGTAACTGAGGGCGGCAGGGTCCTGACTCTTGTTGCCAGGGGCAAGACACTGGCAGAGGCACGGAAAAGCGTCTATAATAACATTCGTTGTGTTCATTTTCACGGTTGCCATTATAGAAAAGACATAGCCAAGGGTTTATAGGTTTTAAACCAGTTATTATATTAGTTTTGAACTGATTGAAAATAGGAGATGTCCTATGCCACTGGTTGGTGTTGTCATAGGAAGCAAGTCTGATGAGCCTTTAATACAAGAAACCCTGGACACCCTCAGGAGCCTGGGCATAGACTATGAGCTATCCACCATCTCTGCCCACAGGACTCCTGAAAAGGCCAGAGAATACGGCAAGGGTGCTCAAGAGCGAGGAATAGAAGTCATCATAGCGGCGGCCGGCGGCGCTGCCCACCTCCCCGGCGTCCTCGCCTCCTGGGCAACTATACCTGTCATAGGAATCCCTCTTCCCACCAGCGACCTCAAAGGCGCGGATGCCCTTTACTCTGTGGTTCAGATGCCTCCCGGGATACCTGTAGCGACAGTGGCAGTGGGGTCCTGGGGTGCTCGGAACGCCGCATACCTGGCTGCCGAAATCCTGGGGTTGAAACATCAGAGGATAAGAGAGGCCTATGAAGCTTACAGGGCAAAGCTACGAGGCCAGGGCTGAGGACTGATTAAATGGTGATTCTGTGCGACTTCGATGGTACAGTGGTGGAGCAAAATGTTGCTGACGTGCTTCTTTCTACATTCGCCAAGGAGGCGTGGGAGAGGTTAAGAGCCCAGTTCAGGGCTGG
Source organism: Chloroflexota bacterium (assembly GCA_016190815.1). Taxonomy (GTDB): domain Bacteria; phylum Chloroflexota; class Dehalococcoidia; order JACPPT01; family JACPPT01; genus JACPPT01. The sequence goes on along the minus strand of JACPPT010000080.1, from coordinate 3,089 downwards.
CCTCATCAATTTGAGAGAGTACTCCGAGGGTGGCTTCTCCAGCATACAGGTAGACAAGGAGACCCTCATGGATTCAGTGCAACAGAAGGTGACGCTGCGGCCTTATTTTCACGAGCTTGTAGAGCTCTCGCGAGAGCGCGCTATTCCCCTGGTAGTAGTCAGTCACGGAATGGACTTCTATCTTGAGGCTGCCTTTCAGAAGTTCGGGCTTGCGGGCATCCATTACCTCGCTGTCCAGGCAACCTTTTCCCCCAGCGGGATGAAGTTCCACTACCCCCTGACATCGGAGACCTGCAAGCAATACGGAAACTGCAAATGCCTCCTCCTGGAAAGATACCAAGGGGAGGGCCACAAGGTCATCTATATTGGAGATGGCCCTCCAGACCGCTGCCCTGCGGAGAAGGCGGACTACATCTTCGCCACTCGCAGGCTTCTGACCATCTGTCAGGAGAGGGGGCTGCCCCACACAGAGTTTTCAGACTTCAGGGATGTAACAAAAGGGATCGAGAAAATAATTGCGAGGGAAAACAATGATTGACCGCTACTCCAGACCCGAAATGAAGAAGGTGTGGTCGGATGGAAGCAAGTATGACAAGTGGCTTGCAGTAGAGGTCGCTGTGTGCGAGGCGTGGGCCGAAGTGGGCGAAATCCCCAAAAGGGCCATTCCAAAAATCAGGAAGGCCAGATATGACCTGAAGCGTATTGACGAGATATTTCAGACAACCCGCCACGATGTTACCGCATTCATAAAGTCGGTAACCGAAAGCCTGGGAGACGAGGGGCGATTTATCCACCTTGGCCTCACCTCCAATGACATAATGGACACGGCCCTTAGCCTTCAGTTAACGGAGGCATCCGACATACTGGCCAAAGACGCAGCTGAGCTCACCGCTGTGCTGGAACAAAAGGCCCTGGAGCACAGACACACCATTATGATGGGTCGCACCCATGGTGTTCATGCCGAGCCTACGTCTTTCGGACTTAAGCTTGCCGTGTGGGTTGACGAGATGAGGCGCAACGCCAAGAGGTTGGAGGATGCCAGGGAAAACATCGCCGTGGGCAAGATCTCAGGAGCCGTGGGAACCCATGCCACCGTTCCACCCGGGGTGGAGGAAATAGCCTGCGCCAGGCTGGGGCTGAGGCCAGCACCGGTTTCCAGCCAGATAATCCAGAGGGACGTTCATGCCCAGTTTGTAACCGCCCTGGCCCTCATTGCCGCCTCTCTGGAGAAATTCGCCACCGAAATAAGGGGTCTTCAGCGCACCGAGGTCCTGGAGGTGGAGGAGCCTTTCGGTGAGGGGCAGACCGGCTCATCGGCAATGCCTCACAAACGCAATCCAGAGCTCAGCGAGCGTGTGTGCGGCCTCGCAAGGCTCATTCGAGGGCATGCTGTTACTGCCCTGGAGAACGTGGCCCTGTGGCATGAGCGGGACATAAGCCATTCCTCAGCCGAGCGCATCATTCTGCCCGATTCGTGCCTCGCCCTGGACTACATTCTCAACCTCTTCACCGGGGTGATGAAAGGGCTTAAGATATATCCAGAGCGTATGCGAGAGAACCTTCACCTCACCCGCGGGCTGGTTTTCTCCCAGAAGGTCCTCATAGCCCTCATAGAAAAGGGGATGAGCAGAAACCATGCCTATGAAATAGTGCAGCGCAACGCCATGAGGGCATGGAAGGAGAAACTGGACTTCCCAGCCCTCCTGCAAAAGGAACGCGAAGTTACGACATGCCTTTCTCCCAATGAGCTCGCTTCGCTATTCGACTACAGCTATTATCTTCGCTATGTGGATGATATTTTCCAGCGTCTGGGCCTCTTACAAGCCGTGGAAAAATCCAAGCCTCATTAATGGCGGTACCATTCTTTGATAAACAAATAAAGGTCTCTCTTAAGGGGAAGCTCAGGGAGCCAGCATCCTTCAAATTGGGGGAGCAGGAATTCACAGTGGCCGAGGTTCTGGAGATGTGGCACGACTTCGGATTCGGCAAAAGCCCCTTGCGAAAGCCTCGGTGGTGGCAGCGACGCCACCGAACTTACTACCGCATCAGAACAACCGATGGCGAGGTCTATGAAATCTACCGGGAAAGAGGCACAAACCTTGAGCACCCGGAGAGGAAAAAGTGGTTCCTTAGCAAGAAACTCTGAGCTGAGTTAGTTGCCAGTGGACCGAAAAGGAGAGATAAAGAATGGCTGTCATAACAGAAACCAAGCTGCCCAACCTTTATTATCGTGGCAAGGTGCGGGATACATACAACCTGGGGAATGAGCTTCTTATAATCGCCACCGACCGCCTATCCGCCTTCGACGTCGTCCTCCCCACAGGCATCCCCGAGAAAGGGGTGGTTCTCAATCACCTCTCGGCCTTCTGGTTTGAGAAGACAGCCCACATCGTGCCCAACCATTTGATAGCCCTGGCCTCGGATGCACCAAAAGCGTCCAAAGACAAAAACGCCGCATTTATATCGTCCCTGCCCAGAGATCTCGCCCTTCGCGGAATGCTGGTGAAAAAAGCAAAGCGAGTAGACATTGAGTGCGTGGTACGGGGGTATCTATCGGGCTCGGCCTGGGCGGAGTACTCAAAAGAGGGAACAATAAACGGGACTCCCATGCCCAAGGGACTTAGGGAGAGCGACAAGCTCCCCGAGGTAATGTTCACCCCTACCACCAAGGCTGAAACAGGCCACGACCAGAACATGAGCATGGCCGAGGTAAGAAAGATGGTGGGCGCTTCTCTGACCAGGGAGTTGGAGGAGAAAAGCCTGGCAATCTATCGCTTTGCAGATAGCTACGCCAGGACAAGGGGAATCATCATCGCAGATACCAAGATGGAGTTCGGCATCCTGGACGGCAAGGTCATTCTCATCGATGAGCTTCTTACTCCGGATAGCAGCCGTTTCTGGGACGCAGAAAAATATACGCCAGGACGACCCCAACCAAGCTACGATAAGCAGTTCGTCCGCGACTGGCTGGTGAAGTCGGGCTGGAACAAAGAGCCCCCAGCCCCAGCTCTCCCGACAGACGTGGTCATAGGCACGGCAGAGCGATACAAAGAGGCCTACAGAAGACTTACCGGAATGGCATTGTGAGG
>JACPPT010000078.1 GCA_016190815.1 Chloroflexota bacterium | reverse complement strand
CTTCCCAAAGGGAAGGATTCGGTAGTTTGGAGCTACCATAATAAAACACCGTTAAATGTTCGAGGGACAAAAGAATCCGTGAATCTGGGATGACACCCATCAGGTGCTCCTTCTGAATCTAGACTCACAGATCAAAGGCTAGCCTTTAACCTTGTATACTCTGACCCGTGGGTTTTCGTAGAAGACCTCCAGGTATTTGCCGAGCATGCCATCGAACTTGGCTTGGGAACCTGGGAAATAGAGGCGCTCCAGCTCTCCTAGATATACATAGCCCACGTTATATTTTCTCAGGAGGGACGCCGTGGCCTCCTGGTCGAGGCCGCCGTACATAGCCTTCACATCCCCAAGACGCTCGTCCACCGCCCACGTGTAGCCCCATCGCTGCTGCTTCTGATGCCAATCCCATCCAACAACCGTTGGGAGGCCGGTGTAGATAGAAATGCGGGACCCCCAGCGGTAGAGGGGCGTGACCCCTTCCAAAATCACAGGGGAGCCTTGTACTTTGTCCTGCAGTTCCAAGATGGCATCGTAATCCCACCTGAGCTCTATGGGGCCTTTCTCATCCCAGTAGATAACCCACTGCATATAAGCCATACCGTCAGGAGTAGGGGGAGCAGATAGGAACCTGTCTTTTATGCGCACGGGGGTTGCAGCAAATGGATATATCAGGCTCCCAATTATCAGAATCGCGAAAGCTATCCACCAGACCAATCCCCACTTGTGCGGCCTCACTGCCTTCCCGAATTTCAGACCCCACAGGCTATATGCTGAGACAATGCCCAAAAGCACCCATGCCTGGAGATAGAACTTGAACACGGTGTTCATTCGCTCAATGTCTCCTTGTACCGTAACCACGTCCACACCGATGCCTATTAAGAGCGTTACTGTAAGCAGCATAAGCACAAACAATTGCGATGGCTTGACCTCGTCCAAAGGAGCGCGCATCTGCCAGACGACGAGGGCAACGACAAGAAAGAGGAGAACAAAGATGAAGGCAACTGTAGCGAGTCCAAGAAGGACAAGGCTGCCCAGAAAGAGGACAACGGCGATAGATAAAGCTATGAAGGTTGCCCCTTTTAAGGCGAAGATACGCCCCTTCGAGGCTTGCCTGAGCTTGGCCACCAGAAAGCTCGCAATCAAAAAGATAAAAATGCCGTGAATAGCGAGGTACTGCCACAGGGCAGTTCTGGTTCGGCTCGGCTCCACCCCACCATAAAAGGCTTCGTAATTTCTATGAAAGGGCAAATAGTAAAAAGTGCTCAAAACATAAAGGGCCACGATTGTTAGAGCCGTCCAGACAAAAAACCTGGCATCCATCTTGCCACGGCGAGAGTACTCATAAATGGCTACGCCTCCGGCCGAAACGAGAAGATAGGTAGGAAAATCCCAGGTGTTTGTGATGCGCAGCGCACCCAGAACAATGGGAAGTATGAGCAGCAGGGCAAGCCAATGAACAGGATTGCTCCGTACCTGAGTGTCTTCCTGGGGCCTTGCACCAAGAGCAAAGGCCATCACAAGGCCGATGGTCAGGACTGTAAATGGAATGGCAATTAGATGGGCATGCGGGTCTGCAAAAAGGAAGGTAAAGAACGGAAACTCTGTTATCTCAAACCCAGGTGGGTCCGGCGGCATCATTCGACTGCTACGCCAGTAGTCGAAGACAGGAAATGGCTGATGTCTTGCCACCACCGCCCAAATACCCTGAGCTAGCTGGGCAAGTCCGTCCAGATTCGCAATGACGACGACGAATATAGACCCTGCAAACCCCGCAAGTAAGGGCGAAGGAATACGCCTCCAGAAACCCCTTTCTTCAAGACCTCCACCCCTGTCCCTTTCCACAAGGTTATAGACCACTGAGAAAACACCAGTAAAGGTCAGAGCGAAAAGCAGAGGCACCGCCAGATTAAATGCCACAGAGGGAACAACGCCGCTAAACTGTCTCAAAACGGCCACAATGAACTGGCCGAAGTAGTAGTAGTTGAGATACCCCCCCGAAAACCAGGGATCGTATGGCGGCATATACACCGACCTTATAACCGCATTTAAGTAGGCAAAATCCATGGGTTTCTCCCCACCCCGGAAGGGATGCCAGAGGTCGGGGTTGAGTAGGCGTATTGCGTAGAAGAGGAGAAAGGAGAGCAAGAAAAGGGCCTCGCCAAAAACGAGTAACCTCCACCTGGCTCTCAGAAAGGCGTTCATCTCACCCCTGAAACGAATGTAAAGAAGAAGCGAAACAAGGGCAACAATTCCCAACCCCAAAACAATGCTCGACCTGGAAAACGGAAGCCAGCGCATGCTGGCCGAAAGCCAGGTCAGATAGGATACAAGGAGAATCCCCAGGGACTTCGATAGAAGGTATCCTCTATCGGACAGATTGCGAAAAAGGTACAAGCCCAAAGGTAACGCTATAAGGGATAGCAACTCTATCACCAAAATCCAGCTTATCGCCGGGAGGCGATTAGCGATGCTATCTCGCTGGAATATCTCAGACCAGGTGCCACCCTCTCTATATACCCTGGCGTCCGACTCTGAGAAAAGAAGGCCCACCTTGGGCTCTTGCCCCTCTTCCAGAAGAGCCTTGAGCTTATCTCGATCCAAGCGCTCCACTTTCTTAAAGAGCATAACCTTCGGGTGGTCGTAGACTGTGAAGCTCTCATCGGCATACCCCATGTCCAAGGTTATGGGCGATGGCCGGTAAGAAGCCGGGGGTGCAGGTGAGGGCAGGCCCGGGCGAGCAAAGGTATTGTCTACAAGTCCTATGCCCAAGAGATTTGGATACGAGGTCTCGTAGTGAAGCATCTCGAAGCCGAGCCTTCCAGAGAAAAGAAGCTCATAATACCTGGAGGTCATGGGATAGCGCTCTTTTAGCCGAGGGATAGTCCCATAAAGGCGATTGCTATAAAAGAGAACGTAGTCGGCCTCCTCCAGCTTTTGAACCAGGAACTCCTTTTTGCTTGGGTTGTCCGAGTCATAGTTGGGAAGCTCCACAGCGCTGTAGTCAGCAAGTCGTGGCACCCTCTCCTCCCAGTGCTCCACGAGAATCTGCGAGCCTTTGAGGACGTTTCCATTTATCCACTGGGACATTCGCACAGCAGTATGGGGTGTGGAATATATATTTACATAGGCCAGGGCATAGAAAAAGGTGGAAAAGACCACTACCGCAATAGCACCCCAGGCGACAATACGTGCCCAGTTTACCTTTTTACTCCTGGCCCGGTCCCAGAACGTAACAAGCATCCCCGCCGCCATGATGGAGAGGAAGGGCACGATGGGAAGAAGATAGCGCAGAAACTTAACTTGAAATCCGCCAGTTATGAGAAGGTAAGGCAGCGCCCAGGATAGCAAAAGAATGTTGCCTCTCTGGCGTCGGACTACCGCAGAAAGGGTGCTGAAGATAGCGCCACTCCAGGCTGCAATACCTAGCGGCAAACCCAGTCCCCACACGGAGAGCTGCTGGATATGGTAGAGATAAGGAGCGGTATCCACGTACTGGCGGGTATAGGGATAATCCCTTACCCTTCTCACCATTTCGCTCTGCTCCAGCACATCTCCCAGGAAGGTCCGCCAATCGATGATGGCATAGGGCTGAGCAATGGAGAAGGCAGCCAGCGTAACAAACCCACCCAGGAGCAGACCCAGAAGAGCTCGTGGGACTCGGCCAATTGAAAAGGCCGATGCAGACAAGCGCTCCTTAGTAAAACAGTAGAGGAAGCAGGCTACAAAGGCTGTAAAAAGTATAGGAGCGATGCTCACCTTGGTCGCGAGGGCAAGCCCAACGAAAAGGCCGGCGAGGCAGATACTGCCCAAGTCGCCTCTCTCCATAAACCTCGCCATAAACAGGACAGATAGAACAGTAAAGAAGGTGAGCAGGACTTCGGTGGTGTAGAAGTGGCTGAGTTGAATGTTGATGACGCTGAAGGCCACGAAGACAGCGGCCAGAAAGCCCACTCGCCGTGAGTAGAGCCTTGAAGCCAGGAGATATGTAACGAGAACGGTGCCCGTGTCGAAAATAGCGGAAAGTGCCCGTCCCGGAAGGCGCAGGTCGTATATGCTGGGTTCCTCACCCAAGAAGCCGAGGAGGCTTCTTAGAAGCTTCAACAAATAAAGGGGAAAGCTGCCGTAGTTGAACCAATGGGGGTTTAAGGGGCTGGCCTGGGGGTCCAAGAGACTGCGAAGGTTGGAAGCGGCAGGAAAGGAAAGCTCTCCCACCTTCATGAGAATCTGGCGCTCGTCAGGGTGAAAGAGATAACCCTGGTCCCAGTTTATACCGTAGAGGCGAAGACCCAGGGCAACCAGAAGAAGCGCGAAAAGCAGCGGGGGCAGTTTGTCTTTTTGAAGAAAACCCCTCATTCTGGGAATGAGACTTTTTTCACCTGACAGCAATCTCATCGTGCCGATATTCTAGCAGGGACTCCTCCTGCGGGCAATTCGAAACCTCATATTGCCAAGCAAGCGTAAGTAGGAGTTCTCTTTGCCCTGTCCTGTTTTCTATCTATCACGCATAGGGTGTCTTCTTACAGATAGAAAGGACACACTTATAGCAGCCATCAAGAGAAAGAAGTTAGCAGGTAGAAAGAACGGCCCTAAAGCATGAGACGTAAAATTGATAAAGAGCAACGCCAGCACTCCAGTCCATAAGAGGGCAAGCCCGCTCACAAAGCGGCCTCGGCACCATAAGCGCAGTCCAAAGTAGCCGAGGCCTACAATGGCGAGGGGGATCAGAACCAGTCCAATCGCACCCAATCCCAGGCTGGTAGAGATCAGGCTTTTCCCTGAATAGCCTGGCCAGTGTGTCACAGGTAAAAGCAACCACACCGCACCTGCGATGGTCAGAAGGGCTGCACTCAGAATCCAGAACTCCAGCAAAGTCGGACAACGTCGTTGCCCGAAAGCTTGTTTCATGCCAAATCCTTAGTAGGGTATGGCAAGTCCTGGCTTTGCACAAAAACCCCGCTCTTGCTCCCAAAATGTCACCCTGAGCCCTTCGGCCCTAAGCGGCCTCAAGGACAAGCTCCGCGAAGGGTCTGGGGTGGAGTACTTCTCAGATATGGACTCCACCCCTCTCCAGATTCTTCATCCGCCTGCGGCGGACTCAGAATGACTTTTTGTGCAAGGCTGCAAGTCCTCCCAAAACCATCTGCTTTTGGAACTAGCTTGCCCTGGCCTCTATCTGCGGTTCCAGGCTGACCTTGGGTTTGATGGAGTTGGAGACAAAGCAACTGCGCTCCACCTGATGGAAAAGCTCTTTAGCCCGCTCAATATCGCCCTGGTTTACCAGCACCACCTTGGGCTTCACCGTCATCTGGGAAAAGGCAAACCTGCCTTCCACCAACTCCACTGCCCCTTCGGCGCTGCTCTCATATGAGACGAAGGGTATGTTGGACCTGGAGGCCTGGTATATGAAAGTGGTCATTATACAGCTCTCCAGGGAAGCAACAAAAAGGTCCTCCGGGCACCAGATTCCCTCGTGGCCCTGGAACTCTGGAGGAGTGGCGACCTGTATACTGGGCTTGCCTTGAGCGGAAAGCCTCCCTTTCCTCTCCCCCTCCCAAGAAAGGAAAGTTCTATAAACAAACTGTCTACTGCGTATAGTCATAGTATGCTCCTTCCTAACAGATTACATACCCTTATCAGCGATGAAGGCAGCCAGGTCGGCAACCCGGCAGCTATAGCCCCATTCGTTGTCATACCATCCCAGGACCTTCACCATGTTACCCCCGATTACCATTGTGGAGGGCGCATCGAATATGCAGCTTGCCGGATTACCCTTGAAATCCATGCTCACCAGCTCCTCCTCGCAGTACTCCAGTATGCCTTTTAGGGAACCTTGAGATGTCTTCTTGAAGATGTCGTTGACCTCCTCCACTTTGACAGTGCGCTTAAGGTCAGCAACAAAGTCGATAACGGAGACGGTGGAGACTGGCACTCTGAACGCCACGCCATGGATTTTACCCTGGAGCTCTGGAATCACCACACCCACAGCCCTTGCTGCACCTGTGGTGGTAGGCACGATATTCATAGCAGCAGCTCGCGCACGGCGCAGGTCCTTGTGGAACTGGTCCAGAATGCGCTGGTCGTTGGTGTAGGCGTGGATGGTAGACATCAGCCCCTTCTCAACTCCAAAGCTATCGTGGAGGGTCTTTACCATAGGTGCAACGCAGTTGGTGGTGCAGGAAGCGTTAGATATTATCCTGTGTTTCTTGGAGTCGTAGAGGTG
>JACPPT010000075.1 GCA_016190815.1 Chloroflexota bacterium | reverse complement strand
TGCGGCTCTTTGGCACCCCCTGTTGGTATAATTCCCAGGCTAGTGTAATCAGTGTGAGATTCGACATGTCCATGAGCATACATGGACTGTCGGATTTCTACGGCAACATTGCGGTCCTTTATCCAGAATTATCACTTAGCCGTCAAATATCACGAGCTTATTCCTGTGAAGAAGAATAGCATGACAGATAAGGTTAGCCTGAAGGACAACCTGATTATTCACGGCGATAACCTGAAGGCTCTGAAGGCTTTGCTCCCTACCTATGCCGGAAAGGTTAAGTGCATATACATCGACCCGCCTTATAATACTGGCAATGAAGGCTGGGCGTATAACGATAACGTCAATTCACCGATGATGCAGGAATGGTTGGGCAAGGTAGTAGATAGAGAAGACCTGACCAGGCATGATAAATGGCTTTGCATGATGATGCCTAGATTGAAACTTCTGAAAGAGCTTCTTCACCCAGAAGAGGGCATTATTTTTGTGTCCGTTGATGACAATGAGCTTTACAACTTGAGATTATTGATGGACGAGGTTTTCCAGAGCGAAAACTGGTTTGCCACTTTAACCAGACGAGCCATGCACACCGTTCGCAATTCCAGTAAAGACTTCAACCTCAACACGGACTATGTTCTTGTATACGCCAAAGCAAAATCGTGGCATGGAATGCTCAAAAGTCGGTATATCCGTATTCCGATGGACAAGACGGGGTCTTACCCAAACGATGATGACGATGGGAAAGGCCCTTACAAATTAGACCCTATTAGCGCGAGAAATTTCTATACCACATACGACTATGTGTTTAAGAATGGAGTCAAATGGACTGCACCAGCTGGTAGTTATCCCCGATATTCTGAAGACACTTTGGCCGAAATGGAGAACGCTGGTGAGATTGTTTTTACTGGCAAAGAACCGAAAGCGAAACGCTATTTGAGAGACGTACAAGAAGGTCGCCCGCCTGACGCATTGTTGTCTCCTGAAGACGTAGGATTTAATAGTAGCGGCACAACGCTATTAAGACAGATAATGGGGGGAGGTAAATTCCCACAGCCCAAACCCATCGAGTTAATTAAGTATATTCTACAAATGATTAGAGATAAGAATGCGCTTGTCTTAGATTCTTTTGCTGGCTCTGGCACCACCGCACACGCCGTCTTAGATTTGAACAAAGAAGACGGTGGCAACCGCAAGTTTATTTTGGTTGAATGTGAAGATTATGCCGATAGCATAACCGCCGAGCGTATTCGGAGAGTCATTAAAGGTGTGCCTGATGCCAAAGAGGATGACTTACGGAATGGCTTAGGCGGTTCGTTCAGTTTCTTTGAGTTAGGTGAGCCTATTGAGCTTGAAAACATCCTGGAAGGCAGCAGGCTTCCCAGCTATTTAGACCTCGCCCGCTACGTTTTCTATACGGCTACCGGCGAAGAATTTCTACCTGAACAGGTTGACGAAGACAAGCACTTCATCGGCGAATCCAGAGAATATGAAGTATATCTCTTTTACAAGCCAGACCTGGACTATCTGAAATCCACTGCTTTGACGCTGGATATTGCTAAGACACTGGGCGAATATACAGGGAAAAAGAAACTGGTATTTGCGCCAACCAAGTATCTCGACCTTAATGATAGTGAGCTTCTAGCCAAGCACGGCTTAAAGGGCATCGAATACTGCCAGTTGCCTTTCGAGATTTATAAACTCAGAGAGTAGTTATGGAACTCAAAGGATACCAGCAGAAGACGCTGACTCAAGTTAAGGTTTACCTGGAATGGCTCTCCAAAGCCAAAAAGGAAGCTGGCAGAAGGCAGACCCTGTCTTCTGAGTTTGCCGATGTTGAATTTTTTGACTTCCCTAAAGCTGCATGGGGTAAGGTATCATCAAGACCCTACTACTCCAAGAAAAATGGCCTGGGGGAAGGATTGCCCGATTTCTATATCAAGATTCCTACCGGTGGGGGCAAGACATTACTGGCTTGCCACGTTATTGACCTTATCAACCGGATCTACCTGAAGAAGCAGACCGGCATAGTTCTATGGATTGTGCCCACAACTCAAATCTACAGGCAAACGCTAGAAGCACTGAGGAATAGAGACCATCCATACCGCCAGGTCCTGGACATGGCGAGCGCCGGTCGAACTATTATCTCTGAGAAGACGGAGAGGTTCTCAAGGCTTGATGTTGAAGAAAATCTGGTTGTCATGCTCCTGATGTTGCCATCGGCTAACCGGCTGAACAAAGAGGTTTTACGCATATTCAAGGACACCGGCGGTTTTACCGATTTCTTCCCCCCGGAAGACGATTTAAGAGCCAACGAAGAACTATTAGGTAAGCTCCCCAACCTGGATTACTTCGGCGAAGATAAAGGCTTCTTCGGTAAGATTGCCAAGACTTCACTGGGCAATACGCTAAAGATACTCAAGCCCATTATCATTATCGACGAGGGACATAAAGCCTACAGTCAATCGGCTCAGAGAACAATCAGAGATTTCAATCCATCAATCATAGTCGAGCTATCGGCTACGCCTCCCGAACAAAGCAATATTTTAGTCGAGATAGGCGGACAAGAACTTAACCACGAAGAGATGATTAAACTCGATTTACATGTATACAACAAGTCCAGCCTGAAATGGCAAGATGTTTTAAGAGAAGCAATAAAAAGGCGGGACGACCTCGAAAGCAAGGCTCTTGAATATGAAGCTAACACCGGAATCTATATTAGACCGATATGCCCGATACAAGCCGAACGGACTGGTAAGGAACAGAGGGGTACTAGATACATTCATGCTGAGGACGTAAAGGATTACTTGATAAAGCAGAGTGGCGTAGCTCCGGAAAAGATAGCCATAAAAAGTAGCGAAACGGATGATATTGAGGGGATAGATTTACTCAGCCACGATTGCCCGATTCGTTTTGTCATTACCAAACAAGCGTTGCAAGAAGGCTGGGATTGTCCTTTTGCCTATATCCTGGCAGTTCTCACGAACCCAAACTCACAATTAAGCATGACTCAATTGGTAGGTCGTATTTTACGCCAACCTTATGCCAAGAAAACGAAAACCATCGAGCTGGACGAAAGCTACGTATTCTGTTTCAAACCCCGTGCCTCCGATTTGCTTGAGAGTATAAGAAGAGGGTTCCAGAATGAAGGTCTTGGCGATATAGCTGGTAGTATAACGATAGACAAAGATGACACTGGGCTACCTGAGACCAGCTTGAAAACAGTGGGTTACAGAGATCGGTTTAAGCATTTTGAAGGCAAGCTATACTTGCCGAAGTTCGTTATCCAGGAGAATGGCAGCTGGCGTGATGTTAATTACGAGACTGATTTGTTGCGAAGGATAGACTGGAACCTTTTTAGTCTGGACTATGTATTCAATCTGGCTCTGGATAAGAGACCGCTGGTAGATAGAGAGGTTGTGGTAGGGCTTGCTGATAACAAGAGGGATGTTATCAAGGAAAAGAAACATGTCTACGAGACACTGACAACGTGGCAAATAGATACCGTGTTTATGACCAGACAATTGCTAGACATAGTGCCTAATCCCTGGATAGCTTACGGAATCTGTGACAAGGCTGTAAAGGCTTTGGTAAAGAGGCATGGTGCAACAGTTGTCAGCTACAATCTTGCGTTCTTGATTGAGGAGCTAAGAAAGCACTTGGAGAGCGAACGGGATAGATTAGCCGAAATCGTTTTCCGTGACCTGATTGCCAAGAAGACACTTTGGTTCTTTTTGATTGCGGACAAGGGCGGTTATAGACTACCGAGCCGGTTGCGCATCAAGAACGATACCAAGCGACTTGTCAGGGCAAGCCACTCTCAGCTAGAAAGAAGCCTCTTTGAAGAAATGCCCGAAGAAGGGATAAACGAAATGGAAAAGTCAGTAGCTATTTGCCTTGATGAACAGCAAAAACTCTTATGGTGGTATCGCAATCTAGCTCGGCGAGATTACTTTATTCAAGGCTGGAAGAAGAACAAGATTTATCCTGATTTCATATTCACCGATATGGCACCCAGTATCAAAAACGATTATGACTCTATATATGTCATCGAGACTAAGGGGCTTCACTTAATGGGTAACGAAGACACTACATACAAAACCAGTGTCTTCGACTTTTGTAACAGCCTGGGTAAGCAAAGAGATTGGCGTGAGCTAAACATGGAGTTCAAAAATAAGAAGATTGAGTTCCAGGTTATCTACGAAGACGAATGGAGAAATCGGATTAACCAGATACTAGGATAAATGACTGAAGCCGTAATTCTAGCCCGTGTTTCAACTGTAAGGATAGTGTCGCTAGTTAACATAAGGTTTTGCACGGCCCTCCTGCAAGGAGATGGGGAGAATGGCACTCTCTGGGGGTCACTCCTTCGGCAGGCTCAGGGCTGGCTCCCAGACCCCCAGCAGGAAACCATCGGTTTCCTGCACCTTCCCGGGCGTGCAGGAGGCGCAGCTCACTGCCGGGGGTTTCAGATAGCGATTGAATCTGTAGGTCGGGTTTCCTAACCCGATCGTCGCAGGCAGGCAGGTTGGTCCTTCCCCTTCGGGAAGGATGCCCTACGGGGGTCTGCTCTGCAATGCTGCATACCAATCGCCTTTTTTGGGGTGAGCCGGTGGCCCTCCGCCGTGGTAAAATGGCAGAAAAGATGGTCACGCTAACTTTTTACGGCGGGATAACCCAGGTTGGGGGAAACAAGACTCTCCTAGAGGATGGCTCCACGCGCCTTTTTCTGGACTTTGGGACCCCCTTTGCCGAGTGGGGCAAGTATTATGAGGAATATATGAAACCCAGGCCAGGTGCGGGCCTTCTGGATCCTTTGGAGATGGGGCTGCTGCCCCCACTACGGGGTCTGTATCGCACAGACCTGGAGGACCCCACAGGTAGCCTCTGGCACAGATTCGAATCCAATCCTCTATTCAGGGACTTCAGGGGCGTGAAGATCCAGGGAGTGCTTCTCTCTCACGCTCATCTGGACCATAGTGGCTACATCTCCTTCCTCGCGCAGGACATACCCGTTTATTCCACAGCAATGACGGCGCTCATCGCGAAGGCCGTTCAGGATACCCAGGGGGGCTCGGATTTTGAAAGGGAGGTCTCTTACTTTTCTCCAAGAAAGCTTCAGAACGAGTATTTAAGATCCGAAGGGGTGCGAGTTCAGCGTCCTTTTTACTTTGTAGATGTAAAGGATCTCTCTCCCCAAGTAAGAAGGTTCTGGGATGGCCGCTTTGTAAAGCCCAGGAACAAACCCATCGAATGGATGGAGATGGACTCGCTAGCGGAAGTGGGGTTTGTTCCTGAAAGGGCAGGAAACCTGAAATTTCGGCACTGGCCGGTGGACCATTCCGTTCCAGGGGCTTGCGCTTATGCCGTGGAGACCTCCTGTGGTTGGGTGGTCTACACCGGCGACCTCAGGCTACATGGGAAAAGGGGAGAGAAGACAGAGGCGTTCATAAGAGATACCCATAGTCTCAAGACATGTATTCTTCTTTGCGAAGGCACCCGCACAGGTGATTCCGCGGAGACTGCGGAGGAGACCACAGAGGAAGAGGTATTTGAGAATTGTCTCGCCGCAGCTAAAAAATCCGGGGGGCTGGTCATTGCTGACTTCGCCCCGCGCAACATCGAGCGCCTCACGACCTTTCTCAGGATTGCTAAAGATACGGGGCGAAGGCTGGTGGTTTTGGCCAAGGATGCATATCTCCTATGGAGCCTCAAACTTCTCCAAGCTGAAACACTCTCATTGGAGAACGATGCTGAAATATATATCTACAAAGAGTTTAAGGACAGCTTGGATGCCTGGGAGCAGCACATTCATCAATCCTATGAAGATAGGCTGGTTGGGCATGATGAAATCCGCAGAAGACCCCGGGAGTACCTTCTTTGCTTCAGCTTCTTCAATATGAAGAATATGATAGATGTCAGGCCCCAGGGGGGAACGTATATTTATTCCTCTAGCAAGGCATATGATGATGAACAAAGCGCTGACTTGCAACGTTTGCGCGAATGGGTTAATCATTTTGGGATGGAGCTAAGGGGCGATCCGGACAGCGAGAAAGGGTTTCATGCCTCAGGGCATGCCAGAGCGCCTGAGCTTCTGGACATTGTAAAAGGCATATCTCCAAGGATACTCATCCCCATTCATACCGAAAAGCCCGAGTATTTTAGAGAGAATCTGAAGGGCCTGGACATCGAGGTCCTTACACCAAAAGAGGGAGAAAGGCTCTCCTTTTAATGTTAGAGTGTGATAAATGATACCCCTAAGGCTCTTCCTCAAGAACTTCATGTGCTATAAGGACAATGTGCCCCCCCTAGATATGACGGGCCTTCATCTGGCCTGCCTTTGCGGCGAGAACGGGGCTGGAAAATCGGCACTCCTCGATGCCATAACCTGGGCGCTGTGGGGAGAGAGCAGGGCCAAGAGCGATGACGAGCTTATCCATCTGGGACGGAAAGACATGGAGGTGGAACTGGAGTTTCAGGCCAGTGGCAACCGCTACAGGGTAGTGCGCAAGCGCTCCTCGGGGTCGGCCGGGCGGGCTGGACATACTGTCCTGGAGCTGCATCTTGCTATGGAAAACGGCTTTCGTCCCATCACAGGCAACAGCGTGAGAGAAACCCAGCATAAGATAGTCCAGATTCTGCGCATGGATTACCAGACCTTCATCAATAGCGCCTTCCTTCGCCAGGGGCGGTTTGATGAGTTCACCATAAAGCCACCCTCTGAGAGGAAGGCGATCCTGGGCGAAATCCTGGGGCTTTCCCTCTATGACAGCCTGGAGGAGCAGGCAAAAGCTCTAGTCAGAGAGAAAAGCGAGGAGTCCATCTCCCTGGACAGCGCCATAAAGGAGATGGAGAGGGAGCTTGCTCATAAGGGCGAGTACGAGGCGGAACTGAACGAGGTAAAACGCGCCCTTGAACTGATAGAAATAGAGGTTTTGAGACGGGAAGCAGAGCTCAAGCCCCTGGTGGAATCCAGGCTCCTTCTCGACCAGAAGAAAAGGCAGTTGGAGGAGGTGGAGAGGAATATAAAACGGAATGAAAGGGAGTTGGAGCAGCTCAGGGGTGATGTGGAAAAACAGCAACGTAAGGTAAGCGAATACGAAGGCATTCTCAAAGAGGGTCCTGCGATCTCCAAGAGCTACCTGTCCCTCCAGGAGGCAAGAGAGGCCAACGAGGACTTAAATAATAGGCTAGCTACGGATCGCGAGCTTTCCCAGCGCAAGGCCAGGCTGGAGAGGATCATAGACGAGGCCAGGGGGAAAATCCAGATCAGAGTCTCCGTTCTGGAAGACCAGATAAAGAGGCTGGAGTCAAAAATCAATGCGCTGCCTAAATCCATGGAAGACCTGGAACGCTCCAGAGGGGAGTTGGAAAAGATGAAGGAGGCTGAGCGCCAGCTTGCTCAGAAGAAGGAACAGTTGCAAGGATTCCGTGATCGCCTTTCCACTCTCAGGGCTGAAAGCGTCCAGCTTGAGAGGGAGATACAGGAAATCAAGGATAAGATAGAGCTTTTAGGGCGGGCAGAAGCACGCTGCCCTCTTTGTGACGCTGAGCTGACAGAGGAACACCGGGATGAAATAAGGCGGGAGTACGAGGCAAGCTTGCAGGAGAAGCACCGGAACCACACTCGGATAGGGGCAGACATGAGCAGCCTTCAAAGAGGGTGGAACGGTCTAAGCAGGGATATAGCTCAGGGCGAGGCCCACTTGACTGGCGAGAGAAACACTAAACAGAAGACGGTTGCTGTTCTGGAGAGGGAAGTAGAGGATGCCGGGCGTGCCCAAATGGAGGTGGGGGAGGTGAGGCAAAGCCTCTTTCTACTCCAGGAACAACTGGAGAAAGAAAACTACGCCCTCTCGGAGCGAAAAGAGCTTGAAGGATTGCTCCAGGAGCTCTCAGCCTTGAAATACAGCCCGGAAGAGCACGAGATGATTAGGCAGCAAGTGAAGGACCTGGAGGGCTACGAAGGTCAATACCGGAGATTCCAGGAGGCCGAGAGGCTTTTGCCAGACGCGATATCGGCGCTGCAACAGACCCAAGTTAGGCTGACTGACCGGCAAAGAAACATGGAAGAAGACAGCGAAAGATGTAACGTTCTCCAGTTGGAGCTGAAAGCCTTGCCGGAGATCGAGGAGAATATAAACAGCCTGGAGGAGAGTCTTAACAGACTTAAGCACAACAGGTATGAGTCAGGACAGAGGTTGGGGGCAGCGCAGCAAAAATTGGATCACTGTGCCCGCCTGGAAGGGGAGAAACAGGCAAAAGACAAGGCCCTCCATCAGGCCCAGAGGGAGAGGGGCATCTATGAAGAGTTGGCGGAGGCCTTTGGCAAGAAGGGGATTCAGTCCCTTATCATAGAGCAGGCCGTGCCTGAACTGGAGGTGGAAGCCAACAAACTCCTGAGTCGGATGACGGACAACAGGATGCATGTGAAGATAGAGACCCTGCGAGAGACCAAAAAGGGGGAAACGGTGGAGACCCTGGACATCAGGATAGCCGACGAGCTGGGCACTCGTAGCTACGAGCTTTACAGCGGAGGCGAGGCCTTTCGCATAAATTTGGCCCTGCGCATCGCCCTTTCCAGGCTTCTGGCCCGGCGGGCGGGTGCCCCACTCCCGACGCTTTTCATAGACGAGGGGTTCGGCACTCAGGACAGCTTCGGGAGAGAGAAAATCCTGGACGCCGTAAACTCCATCAAGGATGACTTCGAGCGGATCATAGTTATAACCCACATTGAGGAGCTAAAAGAGGCCTTCCCTGTCCGCATAGAGGTTTCCAAAACGGAGAACGGCTCTGTCATGCGGGTTACTTAAGAACTGGGCGTTAGCCAGCGTCCTTCTTTATGTTCATCCCATTTTAATTAATAAAAATATAGTATTTAGTGTTATAATTGTATGTAACTATCTGATTGAGGGTGCTTCCCAGGCATGGATGAAAAGCCCAAAGAAAAAGTTAAGGCCAGGTTCGGCCGAAGGATGTTCATAGGCTTTCTTGTGGCGGGAGCGCTGGGCCTCGTTGTATCCCGCGAGTTGGCCTCCAAGGTCGGCGGCCTTTTTGATAGCATGTCGTTGGGAGAAAGAGACCCTGCCAAGGGTGTTTCCCCAGATTCGGGAATACCAAGGCCCAGGGGTAAATTCCGTATCTATACAGTGAATGGGGTACCCGAATTCAATCCAGCGACCTGGAGGTTCACGGTAGATGGGCTGGTGGAATCCCCCGTTTCCCTCTCCTATAATGAAGTCCTCAAACTGCCCAAGGATTCTCAGGTGAGCGATTTCCAGTGTGTCACGGGCTGGCAGGTTTGGGATGTTCACTGGGAAGGGATAAGAATAAAGACCCTTCTGGAAATGGTGAAACCCAGGCCGGAGGCACGCTATATAAAACTATACTCCTCGGATGGCGAATACACCGAAAGCCTGTCTCTGGAGGATGCGCTTGTGTCTGACGTTCTTCTGGCCTACAGAATGGTGGGAGACGCGCTCCCAGAAGAGCAGGGGATGCCTCTTAGACTTGTGGTCCCGAAAATGTATGGCTATAAGAGCATCAAGTGGGTGCATCGCCTGGAGCTAACGGATAAGGTGCATTATGGATACTGGGAGGTCCGAGGATACCCGGGCGATGCCACCATACGGCCAGAGAACCCCTTTGACATATTCATCTGAGCGGGTCCCTAGGTTCACCAGGACTGAAAGGGCACTTCACTGGATACATGCCATAGCCTTTCTGGCCCTTTTGTTCACAGGCATTGCTATGTATTCCCAGACCCTGAGCGTGTTCATAGGCAGGCGTTACTGGGTTAGGTTTGTCCACATTCTGGCAGGCTATGTTCTCGTCTTTGGCCCTTTATTGCTCTCCTTTTTCAATTGGCGCACGATAAGGAAAGATATGGAGGAAATGGACCTCTGGGACAGGGATGACTTTGCCTGGCTAAAGCGTCCCTGGCGCATCCTGTGGGGTGGGGAGACAGTCCCCCAGGGCAAGTTCAACGCTGGCCAGAAGCTAAACGCGATATTCAGCGCAGCCTGCATTGTTGTTTTTGGGGTAACGGGATTAATAATGTGGCAGTTCGAGCATTTCCCACGCTGGCTCGTTTCCAACGCCATACTCGTGCACGATAACCTGTCCTGGATCGCTGCTGCGGTGTGGTTGGGGCACCTCTATCTGTCCGTAATCAATCCCAGCACCAGAGAATCCCTCAGGGGCATAACCCTCGGGTGGGTCAGGGCCTCTTGGGCCAAAAGACACCACTCTAAATGGTTGGAGGATGGAGAAGAAGGAACTAAAGCTCGATTTCTTTAAGCTCCGGGCTTAATATGAGTCTGGGCTCCGTGCAGGTCTGCACCTCCTGGGGAGTCCAGCCCGGGGCTATTTCCTTTAGAAGCAGTCCTTTCGGGGTTACCTCCATGACCGCCAGGTCGGTAACGATGAGGTTAACGCACTCTTTTGCAGTGAGGGGATAGGTGCACCTCTTTGCTATCTTGTATTTCCCGTTTTTGTCGTTGTGTTCCATCGCTACGATGACCTTCTTGGCACCTACCGCCAGGTCCATCGCTCCTCCTATGTTGCCTATGCCCCTCTCGGGGAACATCCAGTTTGCGAGGTCTCCCTTCTCTGAAACCTGCATGGCCCCCAGAACGGTTATGTCGACGTGGCCACCGCGAATCATAGCGAAGGAAATGGCGGAGTCGAAGAAGGACATCCCAGGCAGGGGAGTAACAAACTGACCACCTGCGTTTATCAGGTCAATATCCTGGTCCTTCTCTTCTACGGCTATTGGCCCGAAGCCCAAGGCACCGTTTTCGGTATGGAAGATGACTGTTCGGCCCTCGGGTATGTAGTTGGAGGCAAGGGTGGGGATGCCTATTCCCAGATTGACAAAATCCCCATCCTTAAACTCCCTTGCCACCCTCATAGCTATGGTCTCCCTATCCAAACGGGCTTTCATTTTCAACCCTCCTTCGGCCTCTGGACTATTCGTTTTACATAGATGGCTGGGGTGATGATTTTGCCAGGGTCAAGCTCCCCCGGTTCAACGATTTCGTCCACCTCTGCGATGGTGATTCGGGCCGCTGTGGCCATTATTGCATTAAAGCATCGAGAGGTGCCACGGTAGGCAAGGTTCCCCAATTTGTCGGCCTTGCAGGCGCGAATGAGGGCGTAGTCTGCAAACAGGGCAATCTCCAGTATGTGCTCTTTGCCACCTATGGTTCTCTTCTCTTTTCCCTTCTCCACCACCGTCCCGACTCCGGTTGGAGTGAAGAACCCACCGATGCCGGCCCCACCTGCCCTGATGCGCTCTGCCAGCGTTCCCTGGGGAACCATCTCCAATTCCACCTCTCTTGCTATATAAGCCCTCTCGAACTCCGTCGGATTGGACGGGGAGCGGGAGACGGGGAAGGACGCTATAGCTTTCTTTACCTGCCCGTTTTTAACCAATATGCCGGGGTGAACGAAATCCCTTCCCACCTTGGTCCCGAAGCCGCTTGTGCCCACCGTGTTTCCGATAATGGTGAGATTCTTGGCTCCATGGTCCCTGAGGGCCAAGATCAGGTGGCTGGCCATACCCCCCTCACCTCCGAAGCCGTCCATCATTATTGTTGCGCCGTCCGGGATGTCAGCCACAGCGGCTGCGAAACTGGGAAAAACCTTGTTTACAGCCATTACGCCTCTGTCCCTCTTGTCTTATTGGGTCTTTTCACTATTCTGTGCACGTAAACGCAGGGGGTGACAATGGTTTCCGGGTCGAGCTCCCCCGGTTCCACGATTTCATCAACCTCGGCAATGGTAACTCGTGCTGCCGTGGCCCAGATGGGATTCATATTTCTAGAGGTCATCCTGTAGACCAGGTTGCCCAGCCTGTCTGCTATGTGAGCTCGTATGAGGGCATAGTCTCCTTTTATGGCATACTCAAGTATGTACTCTTTGTCGTTGATAGTCTTTTTTTCCTTGCCATTTTCAACATCGGTTCCCACGCCAGTGGGGGTATAGAACGCGCCTATGCCGGCCCCGGCGGCTCTCACCCTTTCCACCAGCGTCCCTTGGGGCACCACCTCCAGCACCACCTCCCCCCTTCGCAGGGCCTCTATAAACGGTGTGACGACATTGGGGGAACGGGGGACTGGGAAGGAAGCATAGGCTTTTTTAACTTGATGATTTGCGAATAGGATGCTGGTATCCACGAGCTCTGCCTCTGACCTTGTTCCGAATCCGGGCAGGCCCAGGCTGTTGGAGACAACGGTCAGGTTCTTGGCCCCGTGGTCTCTCATGGCCGTGATGAGATAGCTCGGCATTCCTCCTGCGCCCCCGAAGCCGTCGATGAGCATCACGGCGCCATCGGGGATGTCAGCGACAGCCGCCGCAAAGCTGGGGAAGACCTTATCTATGGCCATAAGCTCTCCTTTACGCCCCTTTGCTTTTCAACTAACAGTGGAGTCTACAGAAGGCTCGGCATCTTTTCAAGTGCCTCTGCAAAAGGTGCTCATAGAGAGGCATCTTGAAGACGGGCTTTCTCATGAAACCTCCATCCAGAGGAGACGTACACTCACAAGGATAAGGGCCAGGGCAAGAAGGCGAATTATCAGGGAGCCCTGAACCCTCCTGGAAAGCCATGCGCCCAATAAGGCGCCGGGCAAAACCCCCATGACCAGAGCCAGCCCCTGTGTTCTAAGAACATCCATGGAGAGATTCCCTGTGGCGAGATGTGTGGCTGCACCTGTGGCGGCTGTTGCCGTGAGGATGAAAAGGGAGGTAGCTGTAGCTATATGTGGGGGAAAGCGAAGGAGAAGAACCAGAATAGGAACGTGGATTATCCCTCCGCCAATGCCCAGAAGGCTGGAGACAAACCCCACGCCTACGCTCAGTGCCATGCCCAGGGGCCTATTGTACGAGTATGTGTAGGAGTGGCCATCGGAGTCGGTGATGGTCTTTGTTACTTGGCTGGGGGGTGCTTTGGCCCGGCGCCTTGCGGCGGACAAGGGCCTTGCTAGCAGAAAGATGGCGACCAAGACCAAGAGCGCGCTGAAGAGCAGGTCAAAAGGACCCCGGCGGAAAAGGGTCACTGCCCGGGCTCCCAGGATGGCGCCCGGCACTGTAGCTGTAGCGAAGAGGATGGCTGCGGAGTAATCTATGCGGCGCTGTCTACTGTAGGCGAGGGTTCCTGAGAGGGCGTTGACAAAGACCACAGACAGAGAGAGGGCTGTGAGGGTTGCCGGCGGATCCTGGGGATATAGGATGAGGAGAACAGGCACCAGGACAAAGCCTCCCCCGACTCCAACGATGGTGCCGTAGGCGCCCACAAAAATTGCCAGGAGTGCAAGGAGAATGAACTCAATCATCTAACTTTGTAAAAAGTAAGGCTTATGCAGATGGCTGTCAAGGCGGTGTTTCCGACCCGAAATCAGCGATCGACCTCTGTAGGGCAGGTTTCCCAACCTGCCCACCTGCTACGGTCGGGTTAGGAAACCCGACCTGCAAATTCAATCGCTATTCTTGGGCTTCGAGAAGAGGGTCAGCGAGACTGGCCCGCCTTCAGGATGGGTAGGGCAGCTCGTATTTCCGACTCAGCCACCGCATAAAAGGTCCCCACCACCCGCTGTCCTCCTGTGGTCCTCTCCATCACGGCCCTAGTCATTCCAACTACCAAACCGTCCGGGTTAACCATAGGCCCGCCACTATCCCCAGGGTCTACTGGTACATCCATCTCAAGATTAAGTCCGAGTCCGTTAGACCTAAAGTCGACGATGTGAGAGAGAACGCCAACGTTTGCAGCAGCACTCGCTACAGTGCCATCGCTCTTAGCGCCCGCTCCAGAGTAGCCCAGTGCCATCAATGGTAGGGCGATGTCTTCAGTGGATATAGTTCCCATGGAGAGCGGTGCTGCCTCTTTAGGCAGCTTTGCTTGAGCGGTATCAAACTTCAAAAGTGCGATGTCCCGCAAGGAGTCCGTGGCCAGGACTGTGGCAGTGAATGAGGGGTTGGCAGCCTGGCGCACGGTTACGGAGGGCACGCCAGCAACCACGTGTTGGTTCGTTACTATAAGGCCAGGTTCAATCAGCCATCCAGTTCCGTGCCCTGATGGCGTTTCTATTAAAAAAACAGAGGGCCATATCCGTTCATAGATTGCGTTGAAGTTAGGAACGGGCTGGGGAGTTGTGGTAGGCTGAGGAGTTACTGTGGGCTGGGGTGTGGGTGTGGGTGGGAACCTTACAGGCGTGGGTGTTGGAGGCAAGGTGATGGGCGTAGATGTTGGCAGAGGCGTGGGTAGAACTATAGGCGTTGCGGTGGGTTGAGGCGTGGGTGTCGGAGGCAAGGTGATGGGCGTAGATGTTGGCAGAGGCGTGGGGAAAAGGATGGAAGTAGGAGTGGGTATTGCCGTGAGGCTCGCCGAAATGCGCTCGCTCGTCAGGCGTTCGATCTCCTCTGATGATGGGCCACAGCCCGCAAGAGCCATCGCAAAGAGCGCAAGGGCTATGAGTTTCACGCAGGCCAAAATCGTTGATGAAATTCTTTTCTTGAACATTTATCCTGCTATATTTAGCTAGAAACCCTTTTCATTCCCCCTGGGAACGCCCCAGAGGGCAAAATACCCTGAAACCTCCCAGTTAAGCTGCTGTCTTGACCTTGTTGAGCATTTTCCTAAGATACTGGCCAGTGTAGGAGTGCTGGACCTGTGCTACCTTCTCAGGTGTGCCTGTGGCTATTACATAGCCGCCCTTTTCTCCAGCCCCAGGCCCCAGGTCTATGATGTAGTCGGCGTTCTTGATGAGGTCCAGGTGGTGCTCTATTAGGACCACCGTGTTACCAGCTTCTACGAGGCGGTGCAGGACCTTGAGAAGGGCGTATGCATCCTCGAAGGACAGGCCGGTGGTGGGCTCATCCAGCATGTAAAGGGTGCGGCCGGTGGAGCGGCGTGAGAGCTCTGTTGAGAGCTTGACCCGCTGAGCCTCTCCCCCCGACAGGGTTGTGGCGGGCTGCCCCAGGCGAATGTAGCCAAGGCCCACATCCCGCATCGTCTCCAGCTTGCTCCTTATTCTTGGGAGGTGCTCGAAGAAACGATAGGCCTCCTCCACAGTCATATTCAGAACATCAGCTATGTTCTTGCCCTTGAATAGAATCTCCAGCGCCTCCCTGCTGTAGCGCTTTCCCTTACAGACCTCGCATGGAACGGTGACGTCAGGCAGGAATTGCATCTCGATTTCGATGTATCCCTCACCGGCGCAAGCCTCACACCTCCCACCCTTGACATTGAAGGAGAAACGACCCGGGGCGTAGCCTCGCATCCTAGCCTCTGGGATCATGGAAAAAAGCTCCCGTATCGGGGTGAAAGCGCCTGTATAGGTGGCTGGGTTGCTTCTGGGTGTTCGCCCAATGGGCGACTGGTCGATGTTTACAACCTTGTCGATGTGCTCCAGACCGAGGATGGCATCGCAGTCGCCGGGCTTGTCCTTGGCCTTGTATAGTATCTGGGCGAGCTTCTTGTAAAGGATTTCGTAGATAAGGGTGCTC
>JACPPT010000079.1 GCA_016190815.1 Chloroflexota bacterium | reverse complement strand
TACCAGGTGCTACTCTCCAACTGGGTGACCTCCTCTCGGGTAGGTGTGGTCTTTTACTAACCCCATCTTACCTGAGGGTGTCACCCATGTTTCATAACATAAGACGGAGAATACAACGGCCTCTTGACAAATGATGGACATCTCTGCATACTATCTCCATTCTGGGTGGAAAGTATGGGTGTCCACTAATTTTTTCGTCTATTCTGTCAATTTTTGGAATACATTCTTTGTGTAGATTCTCAGGAAAAGAAGTCTAACTAAAGGAGGAGGAATGAAAAGGCAGGTTCTGATTGTCCTATTTGCTGCGCTGGTGCTTGTCGTGGCGGCTTGTGCTCCTAAGCCAACGCCCACGCCGACGCCTGCACCAACTCCTACGCTCAGGCCTCTGGTCACCCCAAGCCCAACGCCAATAGCAACATCCGTGCCGGTGAAGGGTGAGGGGAAGCTTATCATCTATGGCCAGGGTATCTCTGAGAAGGAATACAAAGGTCTCTGGATTCCCAAGTTCGAGGCCAAAACAGGCTGCAAAGTTACAGGAAGCTATGGGATGTCCAGTGACGTTCTGGCCAAGCTCGTAGCGTCAAAAGCTAACCCCACTTTTGACGTGGGGCATATGGACACAGGGCCGACACAGAATGCTTATAAACTGGAGCTTCTGGCCAAGTTTGACCCAAAAATTGTTACCGAATATGTCAATCTTTTCCCTCCACCCATCAAGTACCCGGACCCTGTCCTGGAATGGTACTATGCGCCTTTCAAGATTTTCGGCGTGCCCATAATCATAAACCGTGCGGAGTTTGAGAAGCGCGGCTTGCCCGAGCCGAAATCAATCCTGGATACTGCCAATCCTGCATACAAAGACCGCCTCATCTTCAATGACACCTCGGTCTACCAGACCTTCGAAACCCTTGCCCTTATTGCCAGAGCCCTGGGCGGAGATGAGAAAAACCTTGACCCTGCCCTCGACTGGGTGAGGGATAAGGTGAGACCAATAGCCCTGGCCTTCACCGGTGGTGCTGAAGGGGAGAAGCTCATGGGGGATGGCTCAGCTTGGGTCTGGCTTGGCAACAGCACCAGCAGGCCCATTCGCCTGATTTTTGACGTGGGGGTGCCTTTGAAGAACATCGTGCCCAAAGAGGGGCTGGTTGCCAGCACCACAGGGTGGTCGCTGGTAAAAGGTGGGCCCAACCCCATCTGTGGGAACCTCTGGATCAACTACGCGCTCAGCAAGGAGGCCGCCGACACAATAGGAGATTACTTCTACGGCAGCCCCACCCGAGCTGATGCTTATATCAGCGAAACGGCCAAAAAGGCCATAGTTCTCCCTGAAGACATCAAGAGAGGCATATTGCTCGACTATGCTGCCATTGAGAAACAGCGCCAGCATGTTATTGACCGCTTCAACAGGGAGATAAAGAGGTAAGCAGGCATGGAACCTCCGCCCGTTCTTTTGACGACCAGAGAGGCGGGCGGAGGTGCTGCTATCTAATCTGCGCCTCGCGCGTGTCTCGTGGGATGGGGAGATAGTCTTACTATCTGCACCAGGCTGGTCTTTGGAGAGTGTTTATGGGCGAAGCTACAGCGGTGGCAAAGGTTGCAGAAGAAGTCCGGCGCAAGAAGAAGACTAATCTAACTCCCCTTCTTCTTATCATACCGGCAGGTGTCATATACTTTGGGTTCTTTGCCCCGGGTATGCTATGGGGTTTCATCCAGAGCTTCTTCAGGTTCTCCATGGATACGGGCGTAGTCAGCGAGTGGAATATAGAGAACTACGCACGTTTCCTTACCGACCCGTTCTACCTTGGCGTGCTCTGGCGGACCATCTTCTTGGGCATTGTCACCGCATTCCTGACGCTGCTGATGGGGTACCCCGTTGCCTATTTCATACTGTACAGGGGTGGGCGCTTTCGGGGCTTTCTCGTCTTGCTGGTGCTCTCCCCTCTCCTCGTCGTAGTTGTCATTCGGGCTCTGGGATGGATCATGTTTCTCGGCCCCTCCGGTGTTCTAAATGACCTGTTGGTGGGGTTGAACATTGTGGACAGGCCCATAAAGTTTCTCTTCAATGAGAAGGGGGTCATAATAGGACTGACCCATATCTACCTGCCTTTCATGGTGCTCTCCATTCTCAGCTCATTGCAGAGGATTGACCCAAGCCTTGTTCTGGCCGCCCGAAATCTGGGAGCCAGCCCTTTCTTGGCCTTCTTCAGGGTGACTTTTCCCCTGAGCCTTCCTGGTGTTTTTGCTGGGGTCGTCCTGGTTTTTATGTTGAGCGCTGGGTCTTTTGTGGTTCCGCAGCTTTTAGGCGGGGGAAAGGTTACGGTTATAGGCACTTTTATCTACCAGCAATACATGATGACGCTGAACTGGCCATTTGGGAGTGCTGTAGCTTTTGTCCTTCTGATAATCGTGGTAAGTGGATTCATAATTAGCACTCGCCTGCTCGAGCGGGGCAAATACGGGGTGGTGTTCCAGTGAGACGCAGGAGGGGAATACCCTGGCTCCTTCTTGTTAATATATTGGTATATATTTTTTTGGTCATCCCCGTGGTGACGGTTGTTGTGTCCTCACTTTCAGCGTCCAAGTTTCCCGACTTCCCTCCTAATGGTCTGGGCCTCTCCTGGTATGCTAAGGCGCTCTCTGATAGGGATTTCATGACCTCTTTCGGAATCAGCATCGCCCTTGCCGCTTTGGCATCTTTCATTGCAACGGCTCTGGGTACCCTGTTTGCTCTTGCTATAGTGCGCTATCGCTTTCCAGGAAGGGACGCCATTCACACTTTTGTGATGTCGCCTCTTATTCTTCCCCACATACTTATTGGTATAAGCCTTCTTCAGCTTTACAGCATGATGAAGTTGAGCACAAGCATCTGGACGTTGTTGTTGGGGCATGTAATCATCATCACGCCATATATTGTTCGGCTAGTTTCCGCAAGCCTGGCGGGGTTTGACCGCAATTTAGAGCTTGCAGCCAGGAACCTGGGGGCTACACCGTGGCAGAGCTTTTGGAGAATAACGTTGCCCATAATCTTAGCTGGAGTGGTGGCTGGGATGGCCTTCTCCTTTATCTTGTCCTTTGATGAGGTTACGATGACCGTGTTTCTAACCAGCCCGGGATTTGTAACCATTCCCGTGCGCATATTCATGTATCTGGAGATAGGGCTGGACACCTTGATCATGGCCGTGGGCTCCCTCATGGTCATCTTAGCTTTTGTCATGATGATTTTCCTGGAGCGCTTCATCGGCCTCGGCAAGGTGTTTGGCATAGAGTTGGCGCGCCGCTAGACACAGAGATAAATCGTTTATTTTTGTGCCCTTTGCCCCTTGACAAATGTAGCTTATTATCCGATAATTACTATCAAATAGTAAGAGATGTTTGGTGACTCATGCGAAATACATATCAGAGACAGGTTATCCTGGAAGAGCTTGTAAAAGTCAAATCTCACCCTCAGGCCTCCGAGGTATATGAGATGGTGAGAAGACGCATCCCTAGCATTTCCTTCGGCACAGTTTATCGCAACCTTAGACTTCTCAGGGATAAGGGTCTGATCCAGGAGCTTACCCTTGGCAAACATGCGTCTCGCTGGGATGGAGATGTGAATTCCCATTATCATTTCACCTGTGAGTCCTGCGGTGTGGTCTACGATATGGACTATATTGTTAGTTCTCCGTGGGACCAAGCTGTGGAGAAAGAGACGGGTTTTCATGTTACAGGACATAGAGCCGAATTCTACGGCTATTGTAAAAATTGCAGAGGTAAAAAAGCGTTGCCATGAGAAAGGAGGAGAGAAATGGCACACACGCCCAAACAGTTCAAGTTCGAAGGTGGTCTTGATGGTATTTCAGAGAATCAGATTGCGCAGCACAGGGACACTCTCTACGCAGGCTATGTCAACAAACTAAACGAGGTCGAAGGGCTTCTGGAAAAGGTGGACCGCTCCAAAGCAAACGCTACATATAGTGACCTGCGGGAGCTCAAGAAGGAGGAGGTCTTCGCCACCAATGGCGTATATCTCCACGAGTACTACTTCGGCAATATGAAACGAGGGGCTGCGGAACCCTCTGGAAAGGTTGCCGAGCTCCTGGCCAGGGACTTTGGCTCTGTGGCCAAGTGGAAGGAGGATTTCAGAGCCTGTGGTATTGCCTCAAGGGGTTGGGTTGTTTTGGCCCTCAATCTTGAGGATGGGAGGCTTCATAATTATCTCTGCGATCGCCATGATGTTGGAGGTGTCTGGAACTGCATAGCGGTTCTTATTCTGGACGTCTACGAGCATGCCTACTTCATCGACTATGGCGTGAAAAGGGCAGCATACCTGGATGCCTTCTCTAAAAACATAGATTGGGATGCTGCCAGCAAGCGTCTGGAGAAGGCGCTCGCCATTTATGCGGCGTATTCAGGGTAGAGAGTCAGGAGGTTCAAAGATGGCACAGAAGAGCTTGACGGGCACCAAGACCTTGGATAACCTCAAAGCCGGCTTCGCCGGTGAGTCCCAGGCAAACAGAAGATACCTGTACTTTGCCAGGAAGGCCGACATCGAGGGATGCCCTGACATAGCCGGTGTGTTTAGAGATACGGCAGAGGGTGAGACGGGGCACGCCTTCGGTCATTTCGACTTTCTGTCCGCAGTGGGTGACCCGGTAACCGGCGTTCCGGTGGGCGACACCGAAAAGAACCTCAAGTCGGCTATCGAGGGCGAGACCTACGAGTATACTCAGATGTACCCCGGCTTTGCCAGGACTGCAAGGGAAGAGGGTTTTGAGGAGATAGCGGAGTGGTTTGAGACCCTGGCCAAGGCTGAAAGGTCTCACGCCGGCCGCTTTACCAGGGCCTTAGAAAGCCTAAAGTAACAAGGCCGAAAGGCCGAATTGAAAATGCCCCCTATACTAGAGGGGGCATTTCTTCGCTAAATAGGGTATAATGGCAAGAGTTGTTTCCGGAGGTGAATGGTGAGCCTGGCGTTCAAGTCGGCGGAGTTCTGGAGCCAGGAGTCGTTGGAAGCGGAGTTCCGCAGAGTTTTTGATGTCTGCCACGGCTGTCGTCGTTGCTTTAACCTGTGCCCTTCCTTCGACACCCTCTTTAAGCGCATAGACCAGCATGATGGAGATGTACACAGGCTTAGCTCGCAGGATTTCCAAGTAGTGCAGGACCTCTGCTACCAGTGTAAGCTGTGCTACAACCATTGCCCTTACACACCTCCCCACCGGTTCAATGTAGATTTCCCCCATCTGATGCTTAGAGCCAAACTGGTCTACATAAGGCGAAGGGGTGTGGCCTTCAGGGACAGGCTCCTGGGCAACATAGACCTTGTTGGCAGGATGGGGAGTGCTACAGCACCCCTGGCCAACTGGGGCAACAGGAACCCCATTGTCAGGTTTCCCATGGAAGTGGCTGTGGGCATACACCATAAGAAGAGCTTGCCAACCTTCCACGGTGAGACCTTTGCCCAGTGGTTCAAGAAGCACAAGAAGTCTTCTCAAAAGCCCTCCGGGGCCAATGGAAAGGCGGCACTTTTCTACACCTGCTCTGTCAACTACAATGACCAAGAGGTTGGAAAGGCTACAGTCCAGGTTCTGGAGAGGAATGGCATAGGCGTTGCGGCACCGGAGCAGCGCTGCTGTGGGATGCCGTACCTTGATGGAGGCGCGCTGGGGTCTGCCCTGAAAAATATGGAATTCAATATCAAGCGCCTCAAGGCCGTGGTGGATGAAGGCTATGAAATCGTTGTGCCTGGCCCCACGTGCAGCTATGTGCTGAAGCGAGAATACCCGTATTTTGTGGATACCGACGACGCCAGAACGGTGGCTCAGCACACTTTTGACATCTGCGAGTATTTGATGAAGCTGAAAGCTCGGGGCAAGCTGGATACCAATTTCGTTAAGAGCCCAGGAAAAATCGCTTACCAATTCCCCTGTCATCTGAAGTCCCAGAACGTTGGGTACAAGTCCAGGGACCTTATGAAGCTCATCCCGGGAGCAGACGTTGAGGTCATTGAGCGCTGCTCCGGCCACGATGGAACATGGGCTATGAAGAAAGAGTATTTTGAGCTTTCCTTGGAGGTGGGCCGTCGCCTCTTCGAGGATGTGAAGGAGCAGAACCCGGATGTGGTGGCCTCTGACTGCCCTTTGGCGGCTCTTCAAATAGAGCAGGGTACAGGAAGAAAGGTAGTCCATCCCATTTTGGTGCTTAAGCAGGCCTATGGATTGTAGCCTCGGGATAAAATTTTGAAAGGAGGTAGTCACTTTGGCAAGGAAGATAAGCAAAGAGAAGCTGGTGGAGTTGTTGAACCAGGACCTGGCGGGGGAACTGCAGGCCATTATGGAGTATCTGCTTTATCACTACACTGTAAAAGGTCTCATCAGGGGTCCCATTGCGGAGCTTTTTGAGTCTTTCTCCAGGGATGAGATGAAGCACGCCGAGGAACTTTCAGAGAGAATTGTAGGCATCGGCGGCCTTCCTACTATTCACCCCAAGCCCTTTAGACCGGGACACACCGCGGTGGAGATGCTGGAAACAGCCCTGGAGCGGGAGAAAGAGGCTCTTAGGGACTATGCAGAGCGGAGAGATCAATGTGAGGAGTCGGGTGAGGTGGGGACGGCCCTTATAATAGAGAACATAATTGTGGACGAGCAGCACCACCATGACCGCATACTGCAATTCCTGAGGGAGGAGAAATAAAAAGGCCGACTTTTGAGGGACGGTCTCTCCCGGTATATTTCCTATCAATTGAATTGGAGTGTTCAGCATGACCCATCGGAAGCGACCCATCCGATTTGGTCTGGCTCTGGGTAACGAGAGAATCACATGGGAGGAGTTTAAGGAGGCCTGCCTGCGTCTGGAAGAGATAGGCTATGACACCCTTTGGGTCTACGACCATCTTCTTCCTCCTGATACAAGGCTTATGGGTGCTCCCTGCATGGACGGATGGTCGCTCCTGGCGGCTATAGCAGCCATAACCAAAAAAGTCAGGGTGGGGTGTCTCGTCTCAGGCAACACATTTCGTCATCCGGCCATTCTAGCCAAAATGGCCGCCACTGTGGATCACATCAGTGGGGGGCGCCTGGAGTTTGGCATAGGGGCCGGATACTTCGAGCCAGAGCATACAGCCTTTGGAATCCCCTTTTATTCCACGGCGGAGCGCATACGCAGGCTGGACGAGGCCGTGCAGATAATCAAAATGCTCTGGACATCTGATGGAAGGGTAACCTTCAATGGGAAGTACTATCAACTCAAGGACGCCCACTTTGAACCCAAGCCAATTCAGAAACCACATCCACCTATAACTATAGGAGGAGGCGGTGAGAAGCTTACCTTGAGGGTCGTGGCAAAATGGGCGAACCGGATGAACGTGGCGACCTCACCGGAGGTGGTCAGGCATAAACTATCGGTTTTGGAGGAGCACTGCCGGGCGTTGGGCAGAGACCCGGATGAAATAGAGAAGTCGGTTGGGAACCGCTTGATCACTACGGAGGACACCTCTGTGCATGAGGGATTCCTGGAGGCTATGGCTGACAGGAGGGGAATAACAGTCGAGGAGGCCAGGTCTCAATACTACCTGACGGGTAGCTTTGACGAGATGCGACAAAAGCTACGGCAGTTCATAGACCTGGGGGTAACTCAGTTTACCCTTTCCCTCAGGCCACCCTATGATTTTGCAGGCCTTGAGCGCTTTGTAGAAGAGGTGGCAGACCCCCTTCGCAGAGCTTATAGCCCATCCTGAACCTGCACCGTTCACGCGGGAAGAAGGCCGGTTGAAAATGCAGAAGATAGTTCTCTCGGATGTGAAAAACATCCTGGAATACGAAAAGATACGGGAGAGCTTTCGTCGTCATCTCATCGAACTGAAGAAGAACAGAAGGGTTCAAGTTGGGGACAAGGTTTCTCTGATCTTTGAAAATAGGGAAACGGTGCTATTCCAGGTTCAGGAGATGATGCGGTCGGAGCGCCTTGTAGATGAAAAGGCCATACAGGCCGAGATAGACACCTACAACGCTCTTATTCCAGGAGATTCGGAATTGAGTGCTACCCTCTTTATTGATATTACGGACCAATCCAGTATCAGGCAGGAGCTGGACAGGCTCATATCGTTGAACGAGCACGTCTATTTAAGAATAGGTAATGGGCATATGGTGCGGGGGGTCTTCGCCGAGGGTACAAGCAGGGAAGACCGCATCAGCTCTGTCCACTACGTAAAGTTTAGCCTCACTCCGGATGAGCGAAAGGCCTTCTTGAGTGGGAATGAAGAAATCTCGGTGGTCATCGACCACCCCAACTACCACGCAAGCGAAAAACTTCCGGAGAAGATAGGGAAGGCTCTTGCAGAGGATTTGACATAACTATATCCTTTGGACAGGCCTCGTTCTCTCTTCCCCGCCTCTGATTGACGAGGTTGCAATGGCAATGAGGGCGAAGACAACAGTTATCAATATGGCGTCGTGAAAGCCCAGAACCAGAGCCTTTGTCTGCAATGCTGCTCCACTGACACCCTCTGTTGACAAATGGCTGGCATGGTAAAGCTGCCGGCTTGTGAAGATGGTTCCGCCAATGGCTACGCCGGAGGCCAACCCTATCTGCCTGGAGGTGGCTACCATCGCCGAAGCTGTGCCCAGCCTGTCTCTGGAGACAGACCCCATGATGGAGCTGGTGTTGGGAGGCTCAAAAATTCCTGACCCCAACCCCAGAATCATGAGCCTTGATAGAATTTCTATGTTGGATGAGTTGACGTCAAGCCCCCCTAGCAGAATCAGCCCCACTGCAACAATGGATATACCTATGGTGCAGAGAAGTTGTGAGCCTAGCTTATCATAGAGTCGTCCGCTTATTGGCCCCGTGACAAGCCTGCTCAAAGGCACTACGGTCATGAAAAGGCCGGCCTTCGTTGCCGAAAAGCCCCTGGCTTGCATCAAGTAGAATGGGACAATGAAGGTGTAGGTCGAATATGCGAGGAAGTTCAGCAGGTAGCTCGTGTTTGCCGCAGCGAAAAGGCGATTTTTGAAAAGACGCAGCTCCAGCACGGGCAGGGCTGTTCTTAGCTCCAGGAAGACGAAAACCAGAAGAATGGCCAGAGTTGCGAGTCCCATGGCGAGGGTGGAAGGCGAGGTAAGGCCTAAGGTTGGGCCGCGGTTGATAGTGGTGAGCAGGGCTATAAGACCGGCGGAAAGCAGAAGCGCCCCCTTTATATCGAATGACATATTGATGTTGCTCCGCTTTTTTTCCTTTAGAACATGCCATGCCATAAATGTGCCAGCAATGCCTACGGGAAGCCTCAGATAGAATATGGAGCGCCAGTCCAGAACGTCGATGAGGATGCCTCCCAGGGTAGGCCCGGAGGCAAGCCCGGTGGAAACCACCGCCGCCGTTATGCCCACCGCCTTGCCCCTCTCCGACGATGGAAAGGCGTCTGTTACTATGGCTATCCCATTGGCGATGATCATTGATGCCCCGACCCCCTGCACCACTCGGAACAGAATCAGTTGAATTGCATTTTGAGCAACGGCACACAGGGCAAGGCCAATGGTGAAGATCACGAAGCCCAGGGTGTATATGCGTTTCCTGCCCAGGACGTCCCCCATTTTGCCCAGAGTTAGGAGGAGGCTCGTGCTGGCGAGGAAGTAGGCTACGCTAACCCAGAGTATAGTGGAGGGGCTTGTGCGAAAGGCTTTAGTCAGGATGGGGAAGGAGATGTTCACTATGCTGGTGTCCAGGGTGGCCATGTATTGCCCTATGGCCACTGTTATGAGAGCGAGCCACTTGTAGCTTAACCCTTTTTGGAGCGGTTTGGCATCATCCGTGGCAGTGCTTTCTATCTTATCCATCACCGTTTAGTATCGTGAACCTTTTTGAAGATAGGCGAATGCCCTGGCAAGCAAACGCAATGTTTTTCTTTCCACTCAGCCCGCCCTGAAGCGCTGCTCCAGCTAGTAAGAACGCTTTGATCGCAATATCCAAGAGTATCAAAACGGTGGGACTTCATACCCTGGGCCCGCGCAGGCCCCCCACATCTCTACCTGCGCTCACATCGACGGCCTGGCCTGTCATACCGCTGGACTCATCTGAGGCGAGGAAAACAGCCAGGGCTGCCACCTCCTCAGGAGTCACGAAGCGCCCCATGGCCGATGTCGCCCAGTCATGCCTGACCTCTTCGTAGGTTCTGCCAGAGCTTTTGGCCACGTCTCTGAGAAGCCCTTCGATAAGGTCTCCCTCGGTGTTTCCAGGGCAGATGGCGTTCACCCTTATGCTGTACTTCCCCACCTCCATAGCCATGGACTGGCAGAGGGCGTATAGCCCTCTCTTGGAAGCACCATAGGGGCTTCTGCCCGGGTGCGCTCTTCTTATGGCGTTGGAAGCGACGTGTATTATCACCCCACTATTCTGAGGTATCATGTGTTTCAGGACCTCCCTGGAGCACAGCATGGGGCCCGTGAGGTTCACAGCCAGGACCCTGTTCCATTCTTCCAGGGTCAAATCAACTACAGGGATGGTCGGTCCCACAATGCCAGCGTTGTTAACCAGTATGTCAACTCTCTTGAATTCTGCTACGGTCTTGGAAACCATGGCTTTGATCTGTCCTTCATTGGATACATCGGTGGAGATGGCAATGGCCTTTCGTCCCAGCGCCCTTATTTCCTGGGCCGTTTCCTCAAGATGTGAGAGGCTTCTGGAGGCTAGAGAGAGATGCGCTCCTTCCCTGGCGAAGGCCAGGGCTATGGCCTTTCCTATCCCCGTTCCGCTGCCGGTGACTATCGCCACTTTGTCTTTAAGCCTCATCTGACCTCCCTCCCGGCGCTCACGTCTATGAGCAGGCCTGTCATGCCGCTGGACTCGTCTGAGGCAAGGAAGACAGCTAGAGCGGCTACCTCTTCTGGGGTAACCATGCGGCCCATGGGGCTACCGGCCACCATCTGTTTCATAACCTGCTCCCTGGGCAAGCCTGTAGCCTGGCAAGTCCTCGCTATCATCCTCTCTATTCGCTCTCCTGTAACGTTTCCAGGGCAGATGGCATTCACGCGGATGTTACGGTGGCCCACCTCCATAGCCAGGGACTGGTTAAAGCCGTTGAGCCCCCATTTTGTGGAGCAGTAGGGACTTCTCATGGCGATACCTCGCTTCCCCGCGCTGGAGGATATGTTTATTATGACACCTCTTCTTAGAGGTATCATGTATTTGAGCACCTCTCTGGAGCAGAGCATCGGGCCTGTGAGGTTCACTGCCAGGACCCGGTTCCAGTCCTCCACGTCTTCATCCACCACATCGGCGACCCTGCCAGGTATGCCGGCGTTGTTGACAAGGATATCAACTTTGCCAAATTCCTGGAGTGTTTTATCTACCATGGCCTTGACCTGCTCCTCGAAGGCGACATCGGTGGGGATGGCAATGGCCTTTCGTCCCAAAGCTTTCACCTCTTTTGCTGTTTCCTCGATGGTGGAGGGCGTTCGCCCCACTACTACCGAGTGCGCTCCTTCCCTGGCGTAGGCCAGGGCGATGGCCTTTCCTATTCCTGTCCCCCCTCCTGTGATTATGGCCACTTGGTCTTTAAGCCTCATGGCTCCTCCTTGTTAAGGATAATTCTTAAGAGTTTTGTGCAAATACTATCAAAACGGTGGAGTTGTGCCAACCCTCACATTAGCCAGTCATAAAGATTCGGCTATTAGCTCGGCTATGTCTTTGGCCTGTAGCTTTTCCTCCAGGCCTTTGGCTTTTATGCCCTCTTCCATCATTTGAATGCAGAAGGGGCAGGCTGTTCCTACAAGGGCGGCCCCGG
>JACPPT010000076.1 GCA_016190815.1 Chloroflexota bacterium | reverse complement strand
GTATAATTCCCAGGCTAGTGTAATCAGTGTGAGATTCGACATGTCCATGAGCATACATGGACTGTCGGATTTCTACGGCAACATTGCGGAGGCTTTCTCCTGAAACAGCCGTTTCTCCATTCTCAATAAAGCGAGAACTTTCTCAATGTCCCGCGCTCTCCACGCCTTATTTCACGCTGTTTCAAAAAGGGTATAATGGCTAATATGATTTACTTGACAAAAGAGGTAAAGCTACCCAAGCGAGACTAACCTTAATTATCGCTGGGGAATGGGGGATGACCATTGAAAGCAGAACGTCTAGCCCAGATTCTGGCAAAAATAGAGTCTAAGGACATAAGCGTGGAGGTCGCTCTCTCTCAGCTTAGAACCCTGCCTTTCGAGGACCTGGGCTTTGCCAAGGTTGACCACCACCGCACCCTAAGAAAGGGGTTCCCAGAAGTGGTCATAGGGCTCGGCAAAACGCCGGAGCAAATAGCCGCCATTGCCACAAAATTGGCAGCACAAGGGGAGCACCTCCTCGTTACAAAGGCGAGCCCGAGGGCTTTTCAAGCTGTAAGGAAAGAGTTGACCGATGCAAAATACAATGCCCTGGCCAGAACCATAACCCTTGATAGGTCAAAGAAGAGCGCTTTGAAGACAGGGATAATAATCCTCAGCGCGGGAACAGCCGACCTGCCTGTTGCAGAAGAAGCCGCCGTAACCGCTGAGATCATGGGAAATGCCGTGGAGCGCATCTATGACGTGGGTGTTGCGGGTGTTCACCGCCTCCTTGAACACATACCACGATTGCAGAAAGCCAGGGTGATTATAGCTGTGGCCGGGATGGAGGGAGCGCTTCCCAGCGTTGTGGGCGGGCTTGTGAGCGCACCAGTTATCGGAGTGCCAACCAGTGTGGGCTATGGCACAAGCTTTGGCGGGCTGGCCCCTCTTCTGTCCATGCTTAATAGCTGCGCCCCCGGGGTAGCGGTGGTGAACATAGACAATGGTTTCGGTGCTGGATACCTGGCAGCCCTCATCAATCGGGCTTGAACCTTAACCCACCCCCACTACACCTGAAGAAAGCATGTAGCCCATCCCCCTGATCGTCAGAATGCGACTTCGCGAGCCGGCCTTTTCCAACTTTCTCCTGAGCCTGTGCACACACACATCCACCACATTGCCCTGGCCACTATAACCCTCACCCCATACCCGCCGCAGCAAGGTCGCCTCATTTAGGGGTCGGCCCGCGTTTTCTGCTAAAATATAAAGAACCTCAAACTCGGTGGGAGAGAGATTCACCAGGGAATCCCCCATAAAGGCCCGAGCCCTTGCACCTTCTATGCGAAGGTCGCCTACCTGTAGCTCCACCCTCTTGGCAGGCTCCCTGAGTCTCTCCATGCGCTGGACGGTCCCCTCTAGCGCACCCACAACCTGTCGGACCCTGTCCTCCATACCCTTATAAACCAGGGCGTTGCCTATGGCGTTGGCTGCGAGATCGCAGTAAGCCTGCGCCAGTCCTATCTTGTCCTCGTCCAGCGAGCCTGTTTCGCCATCAAATAAGAATATCGCCCCACTGCTGCGCCCCTTTATTGATATAGGCAACACCAGTAGACGCCTTGCCCCAAGCTCCAGCGCCCAGGAGGGCATGCCTCCATTCGATTCAGCCATTGTAAAAACGGGCTTACCTTTTTCTATTGCCGATGACGTAGCGAGGTCATCCTTTGGGGAGAAAACCAACTCCTCAAAATTCTTCAATCGTAGCCGGGCAAGGTCTACATTCCCTGACCTACCCACCAACTTATTCCCTTCATCATCCATAAGGGCAACGATACACTGCCCCAGGCCAGAGACGCCCGTCATCTGTTCCACCACATCATAAAGGATCTTTTTTAGCTCCAGGGTTTCTCCCAGGTTCTTGGCCACATCCAGCAGACCCTTCGCCTGCATCTCCACCCTTATAAACTCTTGCAGCTCCTCTTTCTCCTTCTGTTCCTGTATCCTCTTTCGGGCCAGATAGCCGCCGAAGATGGCTATCATGTAGAAAAGGGGCACCTGAACCGCTATCGTTGGCCCGACGTCAGCGGCCTGGCCAATACTGAAAGCCACACCTACATAGCTTAGGGACATAATGGTGGCCGCAAATAGGCTGGTGGCATAACCAAAATACATGGCGTAGTAGACGACGAGGATGGGAAGCAAAATCACTACTAAGGCATTCTCTACGCTGCCCACAATGTAAAAGCCGATCGTCAGAGCCACCGCATCAACAATAATCATACCGTATACGAAGTTCGGCGTTGGAAAACGAGGTATGATTAATCGCCCCAGGGCAAGCGTATATATACTGTAAAGAACAACCAGGGTGACTGCCGGCCAGAGAGGCATGTAGGATTTGCCCAGGTAGAGGCCAAAAGCTGCCGCCAAAAGAGCCAGGAGTCTAAACTTTAAGGTATCCTGCTCTGTTTTCTGAACGTGCTCCAGGTAAATTTTCTTGTTCATGCTTACCCGTTCCATTTTATCAGTTTTTGCGGCGGTCTTTAACCCCCCCTAACCCTATCTTACCAGCAATTCCAGGCTCTCCCTTGCCTCCGAGTATTCCGGGGCGATTGCAATAGCGTTCTCAAAGCTTATTCTAGCCTCTTCCATCCTTCCCAGGGACTGATAGCTCAGGCCAGCATAGTAATGTGCCGGTGCGTATCCTGGGTCCAGGGCTACTGCCTCCTTAAGATGAAGCAAAGCTTTTTCCACATCGCCTCGCTCATAGTAGGACAGGCCAAGGTTGAAGCGTGCTGCGGGGTTATCGGGCTGAAGGTTAGCGGCCTGCTCAAACTCCCTGAGCGCTGGCTCTGAATCGCCCTCCTCGAAGTATATTTTGCCTATAGCCAAGTGGGATTCACCCAGAAGCGCCGCCAGTTCCTCCCGGCTCAGAGGCGTATGGCTGGGTTGACGGCTGTATATTCCCTCCGGATAGGCTTGGAGGATCATGGCGTAAACTCGCTTCGCATCCTCTGTTCTCCCCTGGGAAAGATACGCCCGCCCTAGCTCTCGATAGCCGTAAGGTGCCTGGAAAGGACGCCTCATCTCTATGAGCTTCTCCAGCTCCGCTATCGCCTTGTCCAGCATAGGACCTACCCTAGAGTCTCCCATGATATAAAAGCGAGCCAGAATGGCATACCCGCTACTGGACCGGGGGTCTAGCTCCTCTACCCTTTTTGCGAACAGGACACCCCGCTCCAGGTCCTCCTGTGAGCTGCTTTTTTCAAACCTAATATTATACAGATTAGCCAGCCTGAAGGGCGGCTGTGAATCCAGGGGATTGAACCGGGAAGCCCAGAGATAGGCTCCCTCAGCAGCTTGAAAGCGTGAGCGGGACATGAAAGCGTCCCCTATCCTCAGAAGGGCGTGTTCCCCAAGTTCCAGGGCCACAAATAGGAAAAGGGCTACAAATAGAACAGGCAGAAACACCAGAGCCAAACGCGCTGAAATCCCTTGAAGGTCTCTTGTTTTAGATAGCGTAATTTCCTCAGACGGGCCAAGAAGAGGGTTAGCAACCCTTTCAGACCTGGGAACCTCCTCTCTCCGTAGCTGGGCCACCACCAGACCCGCCTCAGCCCAAAAAAGAATGCTCACCGAAGGGAAATACCATGCTATGTCCAGAAAATTGTGCAGGGTAACGGCCAGAAAACCCGCTGTAAGACCTGCAACAACCACGTATGATTCTAGACGTCTTGTAACCCTTAGGGAACGCCAGCACACCCATCCCAGGGCACCAAAGAGCGCAAGCACAAGGAAAAGCCCAACCGCGCCCATTTCCGAGCCGGTCTGCAAGAAAAAGCCGTGAGCATATATGGAGTAGTAGACCGGCTGGCCTTGATAGCGAGGGAAGACAGTCTCCCAGGTTCCCAGGCCCGTCCCAGTAATCGGTTCGTCAGCCATTATGTCTAGTGCTGCGCGATAGTAATCTATCCTGGAGGACACGGTTCCTGTTACAGGCTTTCCAGAGACGGCCTCGGTGGCTTCAACAATGTTCCCGTAGAAGGTATTGGCAGCGTATTTAAAGCCTCCCCTCTCCAGGGGAACGACCAGGGCGGTGGTGAGAGCCACAAGAACCAACAACCGGAGCACCAGGCGCTTAGCCGAAAGATGCCTGAGCAGAATGAAGAGCAACAGCAAGGCAGGAGCCATTGTAACCCACCCAGCGGAGGAATGGGTTAAAACGAAGCCCGTTGCCAGAAGTGTGCCTACAGCGCAATAGGCCATCTTTTCCCTGAAGCTATCGGCGTTTAGATAGAGGCCAACGGTCAGAGGTAGTGAGAGGGAAAGGTATGCGGCAAGGACGTTCCTGTTGCGAAATATGGATTTCAGATCGATCTGGGTACCATCCTCAAAGGCACCAAGGCGCATCCAGATGCCAACTCCAACGACGACAAGCCCCAGAAGAAAAAGGAGAGATATGGTCTTTTTTGTGTCCTCTTCAGATGCCAGGATTGAGGCCGACATCACAAAAATCAGAAAATAGCTTGCCCAGAGGCCAAACTGAAATAGGCTATCAGCCACATTGACAGATGAGAGCGCTGTGAGAAAAGCCCACAGCAAGAAAAGCGCCCAGGCCACAAGAACCCACTTAAGTCTCCCACGCCACAGTTCGAGGACCCGGTGCCTGTATCTAAGAAACCAATAGATACCAACCCCTGTAGCAATGAGCTGGAAGACCAGAGAGTAGAGGGGCACCCGGGAGTAATCCCCGCTCAGGGTGCCCAGGAGGATAGCCCACAGAACAAAAGGCAAAACCCTCATGCCCTTCTGTGAGGCAGCTTGCATAACCCCCTCCGGCTTAGCACATAAAATCCCTTGGGAAGGTCATTGTCACCCTGAGCCCTTCGGCCCTAAGCGGCCTCAAGGACAAGCTCCGCGAAGGGTCCGCTCCTTAGCTGGACAACCAGCACCACAAAGTATGAAAATAGGGAGTCCAGAGGTCGAAGCCCTTTGGCGGGGCTTTTGGGGGCCTGCCCTGAGCTTGCCGAAGGGGTGTCCCCCCACTCCCCCAATTCCCCCAAGATTGGGGG
>JACPPT010000077.1 GCA_016190815.1 Chloroflexota bacterium | reverse complement strand
AGCAATGCGGCTCTTTGGCACCCCCTGTTGGTATAATTCCCAGGCTAGTGTAATCAGTGTGAGATTCGACATGTCCATGAGCATACATGGACTGTCGGATTTCTACGGCAACATTGCGTGATCTCCGCAACTCCCCCCATGATCATCGATGTTGCGAACCTCACGCCTATTACCCCATTCGCTCCCTTTTCCTCTGCCTGCTTGATCATCCTGCTAATAGCCGCCTCCCTGGACTCTGCAAGAAGCTCTCGATACTCCACAACCTCTCCCCCAACAATGTTCCTCAGCACAGCCAGGATGTCCTTTCCCACATGCCTTGCTCGCACAGTGCTTCCCACGACTATGCCAAATGTTTTGGTTATCCTCTTACCTGGTATTTCATTAGAGGTAACCAGAATCATCTCCCGCCCTCCTCGAAATGTTCCCTCTTTTTACTCTTGTATCTTTCCCAGCCGACCGAGACAAGGAGCAGTATAAACCCGCCTATGAGTGCTGGAACCGCTATTTTGATAGGGATAGGCAACGGGCTGATGAAAAAAGCCTTGAAGAAAAAATAAGCGATGTACCCTGCTATGATAACTATCCCCAATATAGAGAGAACAAAACCCAGTATACGCACTCACTACCTCTTAATATCCTGTTTAGCCTCGGAAACATACTTCCAGGTTGTGCCATTAGGAGCATCCTCCAGAACCACACCCATCTCCTCAAGGCGCTCCCTTATTCTATCGGCAAGTGCCCATTCTTTGGCCTTCCGAAGCTCAGCCCTGGTGCCAATCAGAAGCTCAATAAAGGGCGCAGCATCCTTGGAGAGTTCGACCTCTTCTCGCAGGGTAAGTCCCATAACGCCTGTAAGCTCCATCAGCACACTCTGGGCCTCTTTGACGTTTTGGCCTTCCTCCACCCCCCGATTTATTTCTTTGGCCAAGTCAAAAAGGGCTGCGGAAGCGAGCGCCGTGTTGAAGTCGTCGTCCATGGCCTCCATAAACTTCTGCCGCAAGGGATCAGCGTTTAAGAGCTTCCCCGACTGAGAGCCTTTTGCCGTGGCTGCCCTGATAAGACGCTCCACACCCCTGCGCATGGCCAGCAGGCTCTCCTCGCTATAGGTGAGGGGGCTGCTATGGCCAGACCCCAGCACAAAAAGCCTCAAGGCATCGGCACCGTACCTGGAGATCGCTTCCTTGACTGTAACGAGGTTGCCGAGGGACTTGCTCATCTTCTCCTCACCCATCTGCATAAGCCCGTTATGAATCCAGTAGTGAACAAAGGGGCTCACCCCTGTGAAGGACTCCGACTGGGCAATCTCGTTTTCGTGGTGAGGGAATATCAGGTCTTGGCCTCCGCCATGAATGTCCAGGGACTCGCCCAGGTACTTTATGGACATGGCGCTGCACTCGATGTGCCAGCCAGGCCTGCCCATTCCCCAGGGGCTTTCCCACTGAGGCTCTCCGGGCTTTGCACCTTTCCATAAGGTGAAGTCCATAGGGTGTTCCTTTTGCTCGGAAGCCTCTATACGGGCGCCAGACATCATACCCTCTAGAGTGCGACGGCTGAGCTTCCCATAATCGGGTAAGCTCTTGACCCGAAAGTAGACATCGCTCCCAATTTGGTACGCATAACCCTTGCTCATAAGGCTCTGGACAATCTCTATTATCTTTGGAATCTCCTGAGTTGCCCTCGGGTAGATGTGAGCCCGTTGAATATTGAGGGCATCCATATCTATGAAGTACTGGGAAATATATTTTTCAGCCAGCGCATCAGGGGCAATACCAAGCCTGTTAGCTCTGGCTATTATCTTGTCGTCGATGTCGGTAAAGTTCTGCACATGA
The DNA here is from genome assembly GCA_016190815.1 of Chloroflexota bacterium. Taxonomy (GTDB): domain Bacteria; phylum Chloroflexota; class Dehalococcoidia; order JACPPT01; family JACPPT01; genus JACPPT01. The sequence continues at coordinate 22,705 of JACPPT010000077.1, read as the reverse complement.
CGCACCTGATATCCCCGAAACTCGAGATACCGACGAATGACATCGAATATGATGTAGCTCATTGCATGACCCACATGGCACTCATCATATGGGGTAACGCCACAGACGTACATACGAACGGGGTGGCCTCTGGGAATAAACTCCTCTTTCTTACCTGAAAGGGTGTTGTATACTTTCACTTATCCCCCTCAATCAAGGCTACGGCATAGGCTGCGATGCCCTCTTCTCTGCCCACAAAGCCAAGGCCGTCACTGGTCTTGGCTTTTATGCTTACCTGGTTCCTATCCACTCCAAGAACCGAAGCTATTTGCTCTCGCATCCCCTCCACAAAAGGCGCAAGGCGTGGCCTTTGGGCAACTATTGTAGCATCAACATTGACAGCTCGCCAACCCTTGGCCTTGAGGCTCTTCAGCACCTGTGCAAGCAAATCCAGACTTGAAGCATCTTTGTATTTAGGGTCACTGGATGGGAAAAGAGTGCCAATATCCCCCAGAGAAGAGGCTCCCAGAAGGGCATCTATAATAGCGTGAGTCAGAACATCAGCATCGCTGTGACCAGAGAGGCCCTTGGAGAAAGAAATCTCCACACCTCCGAGCACAAGCTTTCGGCCCGAAACCAGAGGGTGAACATCGAATCCAATGCCAACTCGCATCTAAAGCCAAAAGACAACCTTATAGATAATACTAAACCACCTTCCCCCTTCGCAAGAGGAACTCCACCATGGCCAGGTCCCGAGGCGTTGTAACCTTTATATTATCATAGGAACCCATAAAAACCATCACCTTATGCCCCAATCTCTCAACTAGGGCAGCGTCATCTGAGGCATCCTCTGAGCTATTCTGATGGGCTTTTTCTATTATGTCAAATCGGAAAACCTGGGGTGTCTGAACCTGCCAAAGGCTCTGACGCCGGGGGGTTTCAATTACCATACCTCTGTCATCCACCATTTTTATTGTGTCGATAGCTGGAACAGCGGCTATGGCAGCGCCCGTTTTCTTTGCCTCAGAAAGGCCCTTCTCTATTAGCTCTGCCCTTACACAAGGACGAACGCCGTCGTGGATTACAACCCACTGACATCCAGAGAGTCGCTTAAGCCCTTCCGCAACTGAGTCTCTTCGCCTCTGTCCTCCAAGGCATATCTCCCTAGTCTTGGTCCAGCCCCTATCCTCTAGAAGCCTCAGACCTTTGTTCAGGTTTGTGGCAGAAAGAACCAGAACTATCTGGTGCACCAGGGGCGAGGACTCAAAAACCTCTACAGAGTGGGCTATAAGGGGAATGCCCAATATTGGAGCGAATACCTTATCGAAACCACCCATTCGCTGGCCTTTGCCTGCTCCAAGGATGATAGCACCCACTTTAGGCTGGGCATGAAGCTCGGGGCCGGTCATCAAATATTCCTAAGCTGCTTTGGGGTGGGCAAAGATTATTCGCCCCGCGGCCGTTTGAAGCACCCGGGTTATGATGATGTCTATTTGTGAGTTGAGGTATCGTCTCCCATTCTCAACCACCACCATCGTGCCATCATCCAAGTAGCCCACTCCTTGACCTACTTCCTTCCCCTCTTGAATCACCCGAATTCTCATCTCCTCGCCCGGCAGAACAATGGGCTTGATAGCATTAGCCAGCTCGTTTATGTTTAGAATCCTTATACCCTGGAGTTCTGCAACCCTGTTCAGGTTGTAATCTGTCGTGATTATTGGGCACTGTAGGGACTTGGCGAGCTTCACCAGTTTGCCATCCACCTCGTACACGTCCTCCACATTGACGTCCACCACTTTGATGGGCACATCAGTCTCCTTGCGAAGCTTGTTCAATACCTCCAGACCTCTTCTGCCCCTGTTCCGCCTGAGGGAGTCGCTGGAGTCAGCTATGTGCTGAAGCTCATCAAGGATGAACCTGGGTATGACAAGGGTTCCACTGATGAACCCGGTCTGACTTACATCGGCTATTCTGCCATCGATGATAGCACTGGTGTCCAAAAGAAACTGACCGTTTCTTGCAACACCACCAGAAACTCTGCTCAATTCGGAGCCGAAGAACTGAGGAAACTCCTTCCCCTTTGCCAGAAGCAAAGCCATCCCCAGATAGCCGAATAGAATGCTAACGCCTACTGGAAGGAGCTTCCCCCATAGGCCAGGGAGCTGGGAAAGTGGCCACGCCAGGAGGGCAGAAAGGGCAAGGCCCACGGCCAGACCCAGGACAGCCGCAAAGACGGTCCCCGCCGGGATTTCATCCAGACGGTTCAATCCCCATCGAATTGGTCGAGTAGTGAGATAAGGGCTTACCCCAAACCCAAGAGCCAATCCTAGAACGATAAAAACGGGGATGATCCATCCGCCTTCCACCGGAGCTGCCTGCCAACCAGAGTAGAACGCCCCCAACCTCCATCCAACTATTCCTAAAATTGCCGCGCCCGCGGACCGAACGAAGATTTCTACCCGCACCAAGAAACCACCTCCTTTCACCCATTAGAACTGAGGCAATAATCGCAAAAGCTAAACTCATATCAACCCTCATATAATAATTTTAACCCAAAAGCGACACGAGTGCAAAAGTCTAAGCCCGGTTGTCATACAGAAATCCGCTTTACAAGCTCTATGAGCCACGTAAGGCCCCAATAGGCAGCATAAGCTACGTACAACGATTTTATGGTCTTGCCCACCCAGCAAAAGAGGAAAAACTTGACAACCGGATATCTGAGGGCACCAGCGGCGACGCCAATAACATCAAAAACCGGATTGGGTATGGATGAGGCAAGGAATATCACAAGCCAACCCCTCCTTCTCATCCATCCCACCACCCTAGAGTAGAACTCCCTCTTCTCCATAACTCCACTGCCGCCATAGCCCAGCAAATAACCCACAATCTCCCCCAAGGCCTCCCCAATGCCAGCCAGGAGGCCGACGAAAAGGGGATTCAAAAAGTTGGCCCCTACGATTACCACAAGCATTCCTGGCATGGGTATCACTACGCTGCCACTGCTGAAGACAGACACGAGGAAAATACTGGGATATCCCAGGGCATCAAGGTTAGTAAGTCGCTCTCGAAGGAGAACTATGCTTACCAGAACAACAAATACAACTGCAAGAGCCAGAATACGAGGAAACCGCCTCCGCCAAAGTGTTGTCCTAACTTCAGCTTCCCCGTTCTTTCTCTCTGTCGCCATTTATCACCATTTTCCAACCATATGCATCATGATATTCAAGACTCTTCCCCAAGGAAATTGTAAACGGTTTTGTTGAACTTTTCCGCCTTCTCCATCTGAGGCCAGTGTCCACATTGGTCGAAGACAACCAGCTTTGAATCCCTTATGAGTCTGCGGGCCTCCATTCCGTGAGAAACAGGTATGAGGCAATCGTTGGCACCCCAGACAATAAGGGTAGGGACACGCAGTTCAGGAAGCCTGTGAACAAGAATTATCTCTCTTCTCTGACCCCAGAGATTTACACCCGCTCTCAAGGTGCGCAGCATCGCCTTTTTCTTGGCTGGGCTGTTTCGACTTACATACAGTTCGTTTACCAGTTCCTCTGTTATAAACCTATGGTCGTAGAGGATCCTGCGCAGCAAAGCTCTTAACTGTCTTTTGCTTCGGGTATCAAAAATCTCCCCCACCATAGGGATGGAGAGAAATCTGAGGAAGAAGGCAAGCTCTCTACCCAGACCTGCGCTATCCACCAGGACCAGCTTCTCTACTCTTTCGGGAAAAGAAAGAGCAAAATTAAGGGCCAGAAGCCCACCCATTGAGCTTCCTGCTAAAGCAACCTTACCCAGACCCTGAGAATCGAAGAAATCGAGAAGGAATCGAGCAACAAAAGAAAGAGTGTATTGCCCATTCAACGCCTCTGAGTCGCCGTGGCCTGGAAGGTCCAGAGCATAGAATCTGTATTCCTTGCCAATGCTGGTCAGGTTCTCGCGCCAGCTAAGGGATGAGGTTCCCAGGCCATGAATAAGAACAACAGGCTTGCCCTTGCCACCCACAAGAAAGCGGGTCTTAAGGCCCAGAATGTTTATATATCGTTCCTCTGGTCGCATACGCCCCCCTGACTAAACCAAATGAGGGGCCTGCACGTCGGCCCTTTCAAACTCACTTCAGCGGATTTCCCACTAGACAGCAGCCTTTACCGAGGCCTCCGCCTTGCCCTTGGAGAAACCAAGGCCCTTTTCCCCAGCGTCCACGAGAACCTCATCGCCTTCCTTGAACTCCCCGGCAAGCAGCTTTCTGGCAAGAGGAGCCTCAATAAAGCGCTGGATAACCCTTCGAAGGGGCCTGGCTCCAAAGTTGGGGTCGAATCCCTCCCTGACAAGCCACTCCTTTGCACTCTTGGTGAGCTGCACCGTAACCTTTCTATCTGCAAGGCGCTTCCTAACCTCTTTCATCATAAGGTCTACAATCTGCATTATGTGTTCCTGGGTTAGAGGCTGGAAGATTATTATCTCATCAATTCTGTTCAGAAACTCAGGGCGGAAGGTCTGCTTGAGAGCGCTTTCCACAGCACTCCGTAGCCTATCCATCTCTGCCTTGGTCTCCCTGCGAAAACCTATGGCCTGCCTCTGGAGCTCCCCGGTGCCCAGGTTGGAGGTCATTATTATCACGGTATTGCGGAAGTCCACCGTGCGCCCGTGACCATCGGTCAGTCTGCCATCCTCCAGAATCTGGAGAAGGATGTTGAAGACATCCGGGTGGGCCTTCTCCACCTCATCGAACAGGACCACCTTGTAGGGTCTGCGCCTAACGGCCTCGGTTAATTGGCCTCCCTCCTCATAACCCACGTAGCCCGGAGGCGCGCCAATGAGCCTGGACACGGTATGCTTCTCCATATATTCCGACATATCTATGCGGATTAAGGCCTCCTCCTCATCAAAGAGGAACTCAGCCAGAGCCCTAGCCAACTCGGTCTTGCCCACCCCAGTCGGGCCAAGGAAGATGAAACTTCCTATGGGTCTCTTGGGGTCTTTAAGACCTGCACGGGCCCTTCTTATGGCCTCGGAGATTGCCTTTACCGCCTCCTCCTGGTCGATGATTCGATCGTGGAGGCGTTCCTCCATGTGCAGGAGCTTCTCCACCTCCCCCTCCAGGATACGGGATACTGGAATGCCCGTCCACTTGGCGATAAGCTCTGCTATGTCCTCCTCGTCTACCACCTCGTCCATCTTCTTGGCCTGGAGCCACCCGCTGCGAGCCTTGTTATATTCTTCCTCCAAGGCAAGTCGGTCGACCTTTAGACGGGCAGCCTTCTCGTAATCTCCCCTTTCAGATGCAGCCTCCTCTTCATTCAACAGACTCTGAAGCTTCCGCTCCATATCCTTTACCTCTTTAGGCGCACTCTGCACCTCAATCCTGAGCTTAGAAGCAGCCTCGTCAATGAGGTCTATGGCCTTATCTGGAAGGAACCTTCCAGATATATACCTGTCGCTGAGGGTTGCAGCAGCCACCAGGGCGGAATCGTCTATCTTTATCTTGTGGTGTGCCTCATACCTGGGCCTAAGCCCTCTCAGCATCTCGGTGGTCTCCTCCACACTGGGCTCGTCGATAAGAACAGGCTGTAGGCGTCTTTCCAGGGCCGAATCCTTTTCGATGTGTTTCCTGTAGTCATCCAGGGTGGTGGCGCCCACACACTGGAGCTCGCCCCGGGCCAGGGCAGGCTTAAGCATGTTGCTGGCATCGATGGCTCCCTCGGCGGCACCCGCGCCCACAACGGTGTGGATTTCGTCAATAAACAGGACTATTTCACCCTGTGCCCGGCGAATCTCGTCCATCACAGCCTTCAGGCGCTCTTCGAACTCGCCACGGAACTTGCTTCCTGCCACAAGGGAAGCCATATCCAGAGCGATTACCCGCCGCCCCTTGAGAGAGTCGGGTACATCGTCGGCGACTATGCGCTGGGCCAGCCCCTCCACAATGGCCGTTTTCCCAACGCCGGCCTCGCCAATTATCACGGGGTTGTTCTTTGTGCGTCTTGTAAGCACCTGGACGACCCGTTTAATCTCATCCTCCCTCCCTATGACAGGATCGAGCTTCCCCTGTTTGGCCAGCGCTGTGAGATCCCGGCTGTACTTCTCCAAGGCCCGATATTTGCTTTCGGCCCTGGGGTCTGTCACGCGCTGCCCACCCCTGATCTCCTGTAAAGCCTTGTAAACCTTCTCCTGATCTACGGAGAATTCCTTGAGAATCGCAGCCGAGTCTCCCTGTCGCTCCAGGGTTATGGCTATGAGAAGATGCTCAGTTCCAATAAACTCGTCCTTTAACCTCTCGGCCTCCGAGTTGGCATTATCTAGGAGTCTGGCGATCCTCGGAGTGGCGTAGAACTGCGTGCCCTCGAAGGTTGTCTTGGGCGTTCGGAGCAGGGCCCCCTCCACACGCTTTTTGACCTCTTCAGGAGGAACGCCAAGCTTTTCTAATATCTCGTTTGTAAGCCCATCCTGCTGCTCCAACAGAGCCATAAAGATGTGCTCCACATCCCACTGGCTGTGCTGATAGCGTCTCACAAGCTCCTGGGATGCGCCCAGCACTTCTTGTGCCTTTTCTGTGAACCTTTCAGGTCTCAACATTGCCCTCTCCTGTCATGAGTTTCGTATTGTTTCTTCAGCGCTTTCAGTAGATGACACGGTTTCTTTTATGGACTTCTTTCCTCTTCGGGGCGTCTCCCCTTGGAAAGGCTCCACCTTTTCCTGGGATGTAGACCCCCTCATACGCTGGAGGTACTGCTCCATCTCCCTCATAGAGCGCTCCATCTCTGCCATTCTTTCAGCCATACGGATGACAACTTCGACTCCTGCTAGATTTACCCCGAGGTCGTTCATCAGAGCCTTTATCCTCTTTAGCTTTTCGATGTCCCTGACGGAATAGAAGCGTATATTCCCCTTAGAACGATGAGGATCAATAAGACCAACACGCTCATAGTAGCGAAGTGTCTGGGCATGGACCCCTATCATTTTCGCTGCAACGCTTATGACGTAGCAGGGTTCAGTATCTTCCATCATTTTCTACCACCGCCATCGCGACGAATTCTTTTCAGCTCTGCAAAAAGCTCCCTCTCCTTTCCACTGAGATTAGTGGGCAACACCACTTTTACCTTAGCGTAAAGGCTCCCCCTACCATTGCTACCCAAAACGGGCATCCCCAGACCTGCCAGGCGAAATACCCTGCCGTTCTGGGTTTCAGGAGGTATCTTCAGGGCAACCTTTCCCTTGATGTTCAAGACCTCGACCTCTCCACCCAGCATGGCATCCATTAGCCCCACAGGCACCTCCACATAGAGGTCATCGCCCTTTCTTTGAAAGGTCTCATGGGGTCTTACCGAGACCACGAGGTAAAGGTCACCTGGGGTACCACCGTTAATACCCGGCCTGCCCTCACCCGCCATACGAATCCTGGAGCCATCTTTTACCCCCGGCGGTATCCCAACCTGAAGCCTTTTTGAGTGCTTCACCATCCCGGAGCCGCCACAGACATGGCACAGGCTCATATAAACCCTCCCGCTGCCCTTGCAAGTAACACAGGGCTCCTCACGCCAGGTCTGAACAATCCTATCAGCTCCACTGTAGGCTTCCTCCAGGGTTACCTCTACAGGCTGCTCTATATCTTGCCCCTTGGTGGGCCAGGTGCGAACGCGCTGGCCAGTGCGCCTGCCACCGCGGAAAATCTCCTCAAATACCTCGCCCAGGCTCCCGCTGCCAAACCAGACATCGCCGAAGTCAGCCCCGGAGGATGGCCCAGTTTGTCCGTGCTCCCAACGGAAGGGGCCCTGCTGAGCATGGGCGAACTGATCCGCGTATTTCCAGTTATCCCCGAACTGGTCATATTTTCGCCGCTTTTCAGGGTCGGAGAGCACCTCGTAAGCCTCGTTTATCTTCTTAAAACGGGCCTCCGCAGATTTGTCCCCAGGGTTCACATCGGGATGGTATTTTCTTGCAAGACGCCTGTATGCTTGCTTTATGTCCTTATCCGATGCACTCCTGGAGACACCTAATACGGAATAATAGTCCTGCCCAGGCATTTCTTCCAACTCCTTTACACAAACCATTATAGTTACTTAATAAATAGCTGTCAAGTTTAATTTGGGATTCATATAGGATAACTTATAATATTCGTATAAATATTCTTGGTATCGTTTTATATGGTTCAGGCCACTCCCCGTAAATGTTTTATGTGTAAACCTGGTCTTACCATAAAGGATGTGGGGACTTGGTTCATGTTTATCCCACGATGGCCGAGGCTATAAAGCTTGCTGCCCAATCTCTTACCGGGGACGTTACAAAGTTGAGCTGCTGCGCCAAGTAAGAAGGTATTCCCAAGAATAACGATTGAATTTGTAGGTCAGGTTTCCTAACCCGACCGTCTCGGGCGGGCAGGTTAGGAAACCTGCCCTACGGGGGTCAATCGCTCTCTTCAGGGTACTCGCTCTTTATTGACAAGGAGAACGCCCTCTGATAGCATCCATTCAGTATAGGGGACGTGAGCCATTTCCCATCGTTCCTTGGAGGAAGATGCTCATCTCCCCAACCTTTAGGAGGGCGGGTGAAAGGAGGTCCAAAATAAATGTCATACGCAATAGCATTGCGCTGTAGAAGATGCGGGCGGGAGTACCCCCTAGAGCCCATTTACGTCTGCGAGTTCTGCTTCGGCCCCCTGGAAGTAATGTACAACTACGAGGCTATTGCCAGAGCCATAAGCAAGAAGAGCATAGGCTCCGGCCCTTTAACAATGTGGCGTTACAGGCCCTTGCTTCCGGTGGAAAGTGATGAGGTAGTAGATATAAACGGAGGCTTCACGCCGCTGGTAAAGGCAAAAAATCTGGCCAAGAAGTTGGGGCTGGAACAACTCTATCTGAAGAATGACTGCGTGAACCCTTCTTACTCCTTCAAGGATAGAAATGTCTCCGTGGCTGCCACCAAGGCCAAGGAGTTCGGGTTCGACACCATTGCCTGTGCCTCCACCGGCAACCTGGCTTGCAGCGTGGCAGCCCATGCCGCTAGAGCAGGCCTGAAAGCCTTTGTGTTCATTCCGGCCGACCTGGAGAAGGGGAAAGTCATAGGGGCTGCCATCTATGGCCCTACCCTAGTGGCAGTAAAGGGCAGCTATGATGAAGTGAACAGGCTGTGCTCGGAGGTGGCCGACCGTTACAACTGGGCGTTCGTCAACATAAATATCCGCCCATACTACTCCGAAGGTAGCAAGACCCTTGCTTACGAGGTGGCAGAACAGCTAGGGTGGAGAGCGCCCGACCACGCCATTGTACCTGTCGCATCGGGCTCCCTCTTTGCCAAGATATGGAAGGGGTTCCATGAGTTTGCAAATCTAGGGTTCATTGAACGGGTCCCCACACGGATGCACGTAGCCCAGGCCGAGGGCTCAGCCCCCATAGTGCACGCCTATGCCGAAGGGAGCAAGGAGATCCGACCTGTGAAGCCCAATACCATAGCCAGGTCCCTTGCCATAGGGAACCCCGCTGACGGGCATTTCGTCCTCAGGATTCTCAAGGAATCCAACGGCTCTGCTTGCGGCGTTACCGATGAGGAGGTAGTCGAGGGCATGAAGCTTCTGGCCCAGACTGAGGGCATCTTTGCTGAGACGGCAGGCGGTGTCACAATAGCCACCCTGAAACGCCTTGTGGCATCCGGTGTAATCAAGAGCCACGAGCTTGTAGTGGCATACATCACAGGCAACGGACTAAAGACCCAGGAAGCCGTTGAGGAAGTAGTAAAGCCTCTGATAATCCAGCCCAGCTTAGGCTCCTTCGAACAGGCACTGAAAAAGGAGCAGCAAGGCGAAACCCTCGAAGCACAAAGGGTACCAGGAAAAAAGTAGAGAATGGAGGAAGCCATGAAAAAGATGAGGGTGGAGTTCACCTTTCCGACGAAGCTTATCAAGGAGCCGATAATATACAGGCTGGGCATCCAGTTCAATGTTGTAACCAATATACGCCGAGCCGATGTAACCGAGGACAGGGGATGGGTGATCCTCGAGATAGAAGGCGAAGAGGAAGACATAGAGAAGGGACTGGCATGGGTTACTGAACAGGGAGTGGGGGTTGCCCCTGCTATTGGAGACGTATTAGAAGGCTAGGGCCTTAAGACAAAGACGCTTCTTCATAGTTATAATATTGTATGGATTAATCAACAGGAGGACCTGAATTTTATGAGCGCAAAAGTAAGGATTCCAACTCCACTACGCCGACTCACCGGCGGCAAAGATGTAGTGCAGGTAGAGGGAAGCAGCCTTAAAGAGTGCATCAGCGCCCTGGAGCAACAGTTCCCGGGCATAGAGGCTAGACTATGTGACCCAGACGGCGAGCTTCACGACTTCGTAAACATATACGTGAACGGTGAGGACGTACGATTTATGGAAGGCATGGCCACAGAGGTAAAGCCGAACGACGAGCTCAGTATTGTGCCTGCCGTGGCTGGGGGATAACACCAGGAGTTCTAAAGCTCCTATTCAGCTTCTTCAGACCAGGGTGGCCGTTGGCGCTTCAACCACTTCTTTTTTTGCTCCATTCTCACCTCTTCATCCGTGGGGCGGTAATTTTGCAGAAAATCCCTCTTAAGCTCATAAAACGTCCCGCCTAGAATAGCTTCTCGCATCTTCTCCATAAGGCTAAGAATAAAGCGCAAATTGTGGAGAGTGGCGACTCGGTAAAACAGGAGCTCTCGGCTTTTGAAAAGGTGGTGCAGATATGAGGTCGAGAAAGTCTTGCAGGTATAGCAATCGCACTTGTCGTCCAGGGGTCTGTCTGCCCTCTGGAAAGCAGCGTTCTTTATATTAACCCGGCCTAGTCTCGTGAAGAGGGCACCGTTGCGAGCAGCGCGAGTCGGTAGGGCGCAGTCGAAAATATCCATCCCCAAGTCCACACATTCAAAGATGTCCTCCGGCGAGCCGACACCCATAAGGTGACGGGGACTTTCCTTCGGAAGGTATGCCTCAACACCCTCCAGAACCTCATACATTATAGCCTTCGGCTCTCCTACAGCCAGGCCACCCACAGCGTAGCCCTGAAAACCCAGGGAGGTAACGTAATGGGCTGATTCCTTTCTGAGTTCTGGAAAGGTGCCCCCCTGAACTATGCCAAAAAGGGCCTGTTTCCGGGAGCGATGCGCCCTCAAACACCGCTCTGCCCAGCGATGAGTGCGCTCCGTAGCCTGGCGAAAAACCCCTATGTCCTCTCCGTATGGTGTACATTCATCCAAAGCCATTATGATGTCTGCCCCCAGTCTGTCCTGAGCCTCTATGGAAAGCTCCGGGGTTAATAAATGCTCCCTCCCATCCAGATGGGAACGGAAGAGTACCCCGTCTTCGGTTAGCTTTCTCAGATGACCGAGGCTGAATACCTGATAGCCCCCGCTATCTGTGATGACGGGGCCACCCCACGCCATAAAGCGGTGAAGTCCGCCCATCTCTTCAATGACGTCCACACCGGGTCTAAGGTAAAGATGGTACGTGTTGCAAAGCACAACGTTTGCCCCTATTTCTTTGATGTCTTGTGGGCTGAGGGCCTTCACCGTGGCCTGACTCCCCACGGGGGAAAAGGCAGGCGTGAGCACATCACCATGAGGAGTGGACATTATACCAGCCCTTGCTCTGGTATTGGGGCAGGTCGCCAAAAGCTTGAAGTGAAAGGCGCTCCCTCTTTCACAAGCCATTCCCATATCTTCCCTCAGTACATAGTTGAAAATACCTGTTATTCCCACCCGCCCACCCAAGAATGTCTCAGGGGCTTCGCCCCTGGAACCCCGCGCGTAGTATCTTTTTTATATTTAGGTTAACGCACAGGGTTGGGCTGTATGGAATAGCAACATCTATAATGGGGGACGCACCCAAAAATCAAGACACAGAGCTAGAAAAGTAAGCCCCAGGAAGGGATAGGCCGAAAGCTTATAGGCCCTGAAGGCACTCCTTCTTATCTCTTTGCGCAGGAGTTGGGCATTGAAGTAGACCATGGTGAGACCAGCTATATTGGCAACCCCTAAATAAAACCAGCCAAAGCCACCTATATACCATAGCGCTATAGATGTCATGTAGAGACTCAAACCCAGCAGGAATATGACCCTTGTGTAGACCCTGTAGTCCAGGGATAGGGGAAAGATGTTCACCCCAGCTTTAAGGTAGTCTTCCCGGTAGGCCATCATCAGATTCCAGACGTGCACCGGCACCCAGAGGATAATCAGCAGAGAGATGATGACAATGGTCGTGTTGACTGTGGGGTTGAGGGCGAACCATCCCACGAGCACCGGGGCACAGCTTGAGAAGCCTCCAAGAAAATGGGTTGCCCACGTCTTTCTCGCCACCATAGCTGCTATAGTGCCCACCAGGCCCGCTAAAAAGGCATAGGGGTGTAGAAACCATGCGATGGCAAGACCAATTGCAGTGAGGAAAGAGGCCATGGGAAGCATCCTTTCCGGGGGATAAATGCCCTTTGAGGGGAGAGCCCTGCGCTTTGTCCTTTCCATTCTCGCGTCTATTTCCCTATCCAGGTAATTGGTAAGGGCGTTCACCCCAGCGCTGCCCGAGAGGATTGCAACGCTTGCCAAAAGAAAACGCTGCATGTCCGGGAACCCCCTGGCGGCTACAATAGCTCCAGCCATACCTATGAAGGTGAGTAGAGCGGTCTCCCTGGGCTTCAGCACTGACACGTAGACAAAAATGCTTCTAGCCCAGCTTATGCTCTCTAATCTACTATCTACAGCCCTTGTTGCTGAGTCTTTCATCTGATAAAATCAACCCATTCTTAAGATGAATAAAGATAACATATGGACTTTGTGACCCTCCTGAGCGGCACGTCTCTTCTGGTAGGACTGGCAGTAATTGCAGGCTCCCTCATCAAGGGGATTACAGGCTTCGGCTTTTCCCTGGTTACCACACCGATACTGCTTCTTATACTCGACCCCAGAACGGTCGTTGTCCTGAACCTTTTCCTGGCCACCATAATCAACGTCCTCATCCTGGTCCAGTCCTGGCACACTATCGACTTCAAGAGAATCGGCCCCATGTCCATCGCCTGCGTCATAGTCACACCACTGGGAGCCTATATACTGTTGCTCCTGACCGCCTCCACCCTCAAGATTCTCATCGCCACAGTGGTGGTCATTTTCTCGATCCCCCTTCTTTTGGGATTCTCTCGGAAGTTTAACAGCGAAGGGCGAAGCTCACTAGCCTTTGGTATTATAAGCGGTCTCCTTAGCGCAAGCACCAGTATGAGCGGGCCACCCGTAGTTCTTTTTGCTGTGAACCAGGGGTGGCCCAGCGATGCTATCAGGTCCAATCTCGCAGCCTATTTCACACTTACCACCATCGTCGCTATAGCCTCCCTTGGGGTAGCTCATGTCATAACCCAGAAGATGCTCATCCTAACCCTCGGACTCGTCCTACCTGTTCTTGCCGGATATTTCGTTGCCAATAGAATATTCCCCACAGTGAAAGCCGATCTTTTCAGAAAGATCACCATTATTGTTGTCATAGCCACAGCCTTTGTGGCCGTGGCAACTGAGCTTGTAAAGGTACTTTAAGCCGTATCCTCTACCTCGTCAGAGCCAAAAGCGTATCCCTGACTATCTCTTGAGGGACGTCTGAGCGTATAGTAGTTTCTCCCACCGCTTTCAAGAGCACCCAGCGCACTGCCTTACTCTTGACCTTCTTGTCCAATTCAATAGCCCTGGAGACGGCCTCAATGTTGGCAGCCGGCCTGGATGTGGGAAGCCCAAACTTCTCCAGCAAACGTCGCTGTGCCTCTACGACCTCCCGGGGAATAAGTCCCATGCGCTGGCTTATCATGGTTGCTCCCATCATGCCAATGGCAACAGCCTCGCCATGAAGTAGATCAGCGTAGTCCGTGGCCGTCTCAAGACCATGGGCGATGGTGTGGCCGTAGTTAAGGATGGTTCGCCTTCCCGTGGTTTCCTTCTCGTCCTCCTCCACAACCTTTGCCTTCAGGGCTGCGCTCCTCTGCACAACCTCGGTGGCGATTCCTCTCTCAAGATGGGTAAGAGCATCAGAGTTTTCTTCAAGGATGGCAAAGAGGCCTGGGTCAAGGATCATGGCGTGCTTTATTACCTCAGCCCATCCAGATGTCAACTCCCGAGGGGGAAGAGTTGTAAGGGTTTCCACATCCATAACTACAAGGCTGGGTTGGTAGAATGCACCTACCAGATTTTTCCCCTTGGGATGATTCACCGCCACTTTGCCCCCAATAGCTGCATCCACCATTGCCAGGAGGCTTGTGGGTGCCTGAACAAAAGGAAGCCCTCTGAGAAAAGTTGCAGCAACGAACCCTGCCAGGTCGCCGACCATCCCACCACCCAGAGCGACGATAGCACATCCTCGCTCCACCCTGTGCTCCACAAGCCAGTCATATATTTGAGACGCCGCTTCGAGCGTCTTGCTCTTTTCACCCTGGGGCACCACAAAAGAAAAAACGCTTATGCCAGCGTTCTTCAGGGTTTGAACAGCCGTCTTGCCGTGGTGAGAAAAGACCACGTCATCGCTGATTATCACAGCGCATTCCCCGAGCCTTGCCTGTTTAAAGAAGTTGCCCAACTCCTTCAGAATTCCCCAGCCTGCATAGACCGGATAGGTCTGACTGGAGGTGCGCACCACAAAAGATGCGCCCACGGGATCACAGTAGGGGGCATCAGCCTCGTAACGACGAGAGGAGACAGGAGGAAAAATGGAAGCTTCCTCTCCGCTGCTAAAGCGCCTGAGGGAGTATCGCCAGCCATTCAGGACCTCCTCCACCACTTCCTCCTGCGAAAGTGCATCGGTGTGGACCGTCCAGTCGGCCATGGCGTAGTAGGGCTGCCTCCACTCCTTGAGCTTTTCAATTCGCCCTAGGGGATCCGGCCCCCTCAGTAGAGGACGCACAACAGCATCCTTCTGGCGCTGGGCATCGGATTGAAGACGACGATAAATGGTTTGGGGCCTGGCTTCAAGACAAACAACAACACCACCCTTTGACATCGCCTCACGGTTCTGAGGATCCAGGACTGCGCCTCCTCCAGTGGCGATAACTACTTTATCCCTCTGTCCTATCCCTGTGATGACCTGTCGCTCAATCTCGCGGAAGCGGCCTTCGCCATCCTGGGAGAATATATCTGGGACGGACTTCCCTGCCAAGGCCTCGATCTCGGTGTCAGTGTCCACAAACTCCCACCTAAGTCTCCTCGCCACCTCCCAACCCACCTCCGACTTTCCGGTGTAGGAGAAACCTACGAGGAATATCCTTTTAGGAGCCCCTTCCCGCATCATTTTTGGAATCTTGCCTCCAGGGACTTAAGGTAGCCCTGATAATTTCGCATCGTCTCTTCCATATGGTCGCCGCCGAACTTCTCCAGAGCCGCATCAGCAAGAACTATGGCCAGCATAGCCTCACCTATGACCCCGGCAGCGGGCACCACACATACATCGCTCCGCTCATAGTGAGCCTGAACCTTTTCTCCAGTAGCGAGGTCGACAGAGGGCAGAGGGTTCCCCAGGGTCGCTATCGGTTTCACCGCCGCCTTCGCCACAATAGGCTCTCCGTTGCTCATCCCTCCCTCTATGCCGCCAGCACGGTTGGAGAGGCGTTTGAAGCCACCGGGCTCTATAACATCGTGGAACCCTGAACCTGGCAGGCTAACCCCCTCAAAGCCAGCCCCAATCTCCACGCCCTTCACAGCGTTTATGCTCATCAGCGCCTGGGCTATTCTTCCATCCAGCCTTCTATCCCAATGAACATGGCTCCCCAGTCCAACGGGAACGCCCGTGACCATCACTTCGAACACACCGCCAAGAGTGTCTCCCCTCCCCTTTGCATCTTCGATGGTCTGAATCATCTTCTTTTCGGCATCCTGGTCAGCACAGCGGACAACGGAGTTTTCCACACCTCCCCAATCTACAGGATGGCGCTCTACTGCCCGAATATCACCTATGGCAACGGTATGGCTGTGAATCTCGATGCCCATCTCCTGGAGGAACCTCCTGGCCACAGCTCCCACCGCCACCCTTGCCGCTGTCTCCCTGGCGCTGGCCCTTTCCAGGATATTCCTGACGTCTTGCTGGCCGTACTTCAGAGCACCCGCCATATCGGCGTGGCCTGGCCGGAGGCGGGTTACAGGCTTCACCACTCCTTCCACAGACCCTATGCTCATAACATCTTTCCAGTTCTCCCAGTCCAGGTTGCGGATATGGAGAGAGATGGGGCTTCCCAGGGTTAGACCATGTCTCACGCCGGAGACTATCTCCGCCCTGTCCTTCTCCATCTGCATTCGAGGGCCTCTGCCGTAGCCTTTTTGACGGCGTGCCAGGTCCCTAGCTATAAAGTCTTCGTCCAGGGGAAGACCTGCTGGCACACCTTCGACCACGGCTATCAGCCCTTTCCCGTGAGATTCTCCCGCTGTTAAGAAGCGAAACATGTTAGCCTACTTCCCGCCTTATGCCTTTTCATTGTGCAAGGCCTTTTTCGCAGATGCGAACATGACATCCAAAGGCGCCTTTTTGCCCGTCCATAGCTCGAAAGATGCTGCACCTTGATAAACCAGCATAGGAAGACCCCCTATTGGTCGAGCGCCCGCTTTCCTAGCCTCCATCAGCAAAGGTGTCTCAATAGGATTATAAACCAAATCAAAAATCACTATGCCCCTGGGTATAATAGCTGCCTCCAGAGGTGTGCCTCCTTCGCCGGGGCTGTGCTTCATTCCCATGGAGGTGCAATTCACCACCAGGTCACATCGAGATATGGCTTCTTTGAGACCTTCCCTGCGCCACGACAAAGCATAAGCCTCGGCATTCAAGAGCCTGAGGGTGGATGCCAGCTTTTGTGCTCTCTCCAACGTGCGGTTGAAAATGGTTATGGACCTGGCTCCAACTCTTAAGATGGCCACGCTCACAGCCCTGGCAGCTCCTCCCGCTCCTAAAATTATCACGTGCTTACCCCATGGGTCAAACTCACCGTCCTTCCTAAGAGCCCGAAGAAAACCCTGAGCATCAGTGTTGTAGCCCCATAGCTTTCCCTCTCTGTTGACTATGGTATTCACAGCACCAATCTCCCTTGCAAGGTTCTCCATCTCATCCATCATCGTCAGCACGGCCTCTTTGTGAGGTATGGTAACGTTGGCACCAAGAAAATCGGCGTGGCGAAGGCCGTCCACCACATCCTTGAGCCTGTCCGAAGGAGTTTCCCAAGCCTCATACTTCACATCCATAGAGTAATGGTCAAAGGCTACCTGTTGAAAGACGGGAGAAATCGAATGGCCCAGTGGATATCCCAGTATTCCTACTCGCTTCGTCACGATACACTCACTATACACCGGTGTTCTGGCGGAGGCTGTCCAGGTAACCCTGCAATATCAGTGCCGCTGCCCACGCATCCCTCCGGGACTTTCTTTCCCAGGCCTTTATCCCGCTTTCTCTCAGAAGACGCTCCGCCTCTACGGTGGAAAAGCGCTCGTCCCAAACCCTCACAGGCGTTTTAAGCTTTTGGGAAAGGACCAGGGAGTAAGCCTTGACCTTTTCGGCCTGGGGGCCTTCTTTGCCATGGAGGGAATGAGGCATCCCAAGAACGACAAGCTCAACTCCATGTTCAGAAACCAGAGATGCAATGGCCTCAATTGAGGAATCGTCGTCTTTTCTGGTGATCACACCTAAAGGGCTTGCCAAGGACCCCCCTGGATCGCTCATGGCAACCCCTATTCGTCTGTCCCCGATGTCAAGTCCCAGGATTCGCATATGCTCAATGCCGCTTTTTGACGAGACTCTTCACCGAACGGAGAGCCTCATCCAGCTTTTCTCTGTCTTTCCCGCCTGCCTGTGCTATCTCAGGTCGTCCTCCACCTCCGCCACCAACTACAGCCGCTACTCCTTTGCTTATCTCTCCAGCATGGAGCCCCTTTGCCACAAGGTCTGGCGTCACCATCGCTACAAAGGCAGGCTTTTCCCCAACAATAGCGCCCAGAACTATGACTCCGCTTCCCAGCCTGTCCTTAATCCTGTCCCCCATCTCCCTCAGGGTCTCAATGCTGGAGGCTTGAACCTTGGCCGAAAGAACGGTTATACCGTTCACCGACTCTGTTTGTGTAATAAGACTGTCTGCCACCGTCCTGGAGAGCTCCCGCTCCAGAGACAGGGCGCGTTTTCGCTCCTTCTCCATCTCTTCGAGAAGGTTCTCCACCCTGCCCCTGAGGTCCCCATATGAAGTCTTGAGCGTGTGGGCCACGCTCTGCAAAGTATCAAAGTGATCTTCCACAAGGGCTTCTGCCCCTCTCCCTGTGAGCGCTTCTATACGCCTCAGGCCCGAGCCGATGCTTTGCTCGGAGACGATGCGAAAGTAACCTATCTCTCCCGTAGCTGAAAGATGGGTCCCGCCGCAGAGCTCCTTGCTGAACTCAGCTACATCCACAACCCTTACCATCCTACCGTACTTCTCGCCAAAGAAGGCGATGGCCCCCTCAGCTATGGCCTTGTCGTAGGGAAGCTCGCGTTTGCGCACGGGAAGATTCTCCATAATCTTCCCGTTCACCAGCCTCTGGACTTCTCCAAGCTCCTCACGGCTGAGGGCCACCGGGTGGCTGAAGTCGAAGCGGAACCTGTCAGGGGACACCAGTGAGCCACCCTGGCGCAGGTGAGTCCCCAGAACCTTTCGGAGGGCAGCATGCAGAAGGTGGGTCGCCGTGTGGTTTCTTGCTATATCCATCCGGCGCTCCACGTCCACCTGCGCCTCCACCGGGTCTCCCACAGATATTTCGCCTGCAACCTTACCGCGATGCACAATCAAGCCGGGAACGGGCACCTGAGTATCGACAACCGTCAAGCTTCCGTTTGGGGCCTTAATCTCCCCTGTGTCACCCACCTGACCGCCCATCTCTGCATAGAAAGGGGTTTCACGAAGGAAGACCTGGGCCTCTTCCCCGGCGGTAGCCCTCGCTACCGGTTCCTCACCCACCAGAATACCCACCACCACCGACTTCTCCACGAGCCTCTCATAGCCTGTAAAGCGGGTGGAGCCCAGGCCCAGTTTTTCGTACACCTCCGCTTTCGTCAGTTTACCTTCCTGGTGCAGGCCAAACTTATGCGCAGCCCGGGCCCTCTCCCTCTGGCGCTCCATCTCCCGCTCAAAACCTTCCATATCCACCGATAGGCCATGCTCCCTGGCGATCTCATCGGTAAGCTCTGCGGGAAAGCCGAACGTATCGTAAAGCAAAAAGACTTCGTCGCCAGAGACACCAGTCACCTTTTGCTCTACCCGGGCCACCAGACCATCGACCTCGGGCTGGGGGACAGGCGTCGGAACCGGCGCAGATGATTGCGCCATCTGCCACAACCTACTCGTTAGCTCATTCATCTTCGACATGATGGCGTTTACTGCCATCTCGCCAGCCAAGGTTTGAGCACTAGCGTTGCCAATGCGAGCTGCTCTCTCAAAGTCTCCTACATAAGTGTCAACTTTTCCTGCTAGCCTTATTATATTATTGGCTTCGGTAGCAACCGAATTCCGTATGTTCTGGACGACTGGTTTCGCTATGCTGTTGCGAAGTCTTATGCTTTCCTCCAAGAACCACAGCCCGGTGTCCAGCGTCTCCCCGAAGCGCCGCTCTTCCAGCTCCACCGCCTTCAGGATAAACTCGCGGCTCTGGACAAGCTCCGGGTAGATGCCACCCATCCTCTCAATGACCACTTCAGCGAGCTTGGTAAGAAAGAGCTCTTTGATGCCGACCTTGCAGCCAAAGCGGACGGCCCGGCGTAGAATACGACGCAGCACGTAGCCGCGCCCTTCGTGGGACGGCGTCACGCCGTCGGCTATCAGGAAGGCCACGCCGCGGGCGTGCTCGGCCAGCACCCGCATGGCGTGGTCGGCCTCCTCGTCCTGGCCGTACCGCCTTCCGCTAAGCTCCTCTACGCGCTTGATGAGGTAGTCGAAGGCATCGATCTCATAGACCGTTCTCTTGCCCTGCAAGACAACGGCGGTGCGCTCCAGGCCCATGCCGGTGTCTATGTTGGGCCGGGGCAAAGGAGTGCGGCGCCCGTCCCGATGGTGGTAGAACTGAGTGAAGACCAGGTTCCATATCTCCACCGTCCGCGGGCTATCGCCCGTGAGGTCGGCGATGGTGGTGTGCTCCGGGTCAAAGGAGTAGTGAATCTCGCTGCACGGGCCGCAGGGGCCTTCCTCACCGGCGGGCCCCCACCAGTTGTACTTGGCCCCCAGGGGAACGATGCGACTCTCAGAGAGCCTGCCCTTCGTCGCCTCGAGCCAGTAACCCCTGGCCTCCAAGTCTTCCTGGTCGCCCTCCTTATAGTACGTCACCCAGAGGCTCTCTGGTGGAATTTTGAGCACCTGGGTGACGAACTCCCACGCCCACTCAATGGCCTCTTTTTTGAAGTAGTCCCCTATGCTGAAGTTCCCCAGCATCTCGAAGAAGGAGAGGTGCTTGGAGTCGCCCACTGAGTCAATGTCAGTGGTACGAAAGCACTTCTGGCAGGAGGCAAGGCGAGGGCTGGGGGGGACAGCCTCCCCTGTAAAATACGGCTTGAACTGCACCATTCCGGCGCTGGTCAGAAGCAGGGTTGGGTCCCCCACAGGAACGAGGGAAGAGCTGGGCACCACGAGATGCCCCTTGCCCTGAAAGAATGCCAGGTACAGGTCCCTGAGTTCATCGATTGTCATTTTGACCATTTCGCTTTGAAAAATATGGGCGTCTCCAATGGAAGGGACGCTCCATTCGATTGTAATCCAGGCAAATATGCCTGTCAATGCAGAATACGGCTTCCGGAACTTGCATTTTTACCGATAGTATGATAAGTTTTGCATACCCAGGGCAGATAGTAAAGACGTATTTCGCCCTTGTCGCCTGGTGATGGGAGATATTGAGGCAAAACTCTACACAAGGCCCCAAGCAATCCTTCTCAAGACAGAATGACAGGCGGAGCTCCCTGTTCGAATCCTACAGGGAGAAGCTAGCGAAGCACAGGCTTTTTTTGGTCAGCAACAGGGGGCCTGTCGAATATCACCTGACACCTGAAGGACAGCTTCTGGCAAGGCGAGGAACTGGCTGGATGGTAGCAGCCTACAGCGCCCTGAGCCGAAGCATTCAACTCACGTGGGTATCAGGCGCTATGGGTGAAGGGGATAGGAAGGCATCTGAAGAGGCACAAGAAAAACCACTCCACTCCCCCCTCCCAGAACACGACATACGCCTCAGCTTTGTCAACACACCCCGCAAGTCATACCATAAGTTCTTCAACGTCTTCTGCAACCCTCTTTTGTGGTTTTTGCAGCACTACATGTGGAACTCCCCCTATGCTCCCAACATCGACTCCGCAGCCCTCGATGCATGGGAAAACGGATATATGCCTGTGAACAAGGCCTTCGCCGATGCCGTCTGTGTGGAGACAAAGAAGCAAAATGGCACGCCCATTGTAATAGTCCAGGACTATCACCTTTACCTGGTCGGCGGTTATCTACGCCAGGAGCTACCCCACGTCATCTCCCAGCACTTCACCCAGCTTCCATGGCCCACCTCCAGCTACTGGCAACTCCTTCCCAGCCCGATGCGAAAAGCCATCTTCGAATCCCTTTGTGCCAATGATATTGTCGGGCTTCAGACTCACAGAGATATGCGTAATTTTCTCCAATGCTGCGAGACGTTCCTGGATAGAGCAGAGGTGAATTACAGCAACCAAACCGTTACCTTCAGGGGACGACGAACACTAGTGAAAACATATCCGTCTTCGGTGGACGTAGTGGAGCTGCGCAGGCTCGCAGCCTCCCGCCGGGTAGCCGAGTACGAGAAAAGGCTAGAACCCTATCTGGGAGAGAAGACCATTGTCAGGGTAGACCGGGTTGAGCCGAGCAAGAACATCGTCCGCGGCTTTAGAGCTTTTGAAATGCTCCTGAAGGAAAGTCCAGAGCTTATAGGAAAGGTGAAGTTTCTGGCCTTCCTCGTCCCATCCAGAACCTACATAGGTCAGTACCAGCGCTACACTGAAGAGGTCAACCAGATTGTGGACTCCATAAATGCGCATTACGGGACACCGAAGTGGCAACCCATCAAGGTCTTCTACGAAAACAACTATGCCCAGGCCATAGCAGGCATGCGCCTCTATGATGTGCTCCTGGTTAACGCTGTCATCGATGGTATGAATATGGTGGCAAAGGAAGGCCCTACTGTCAACTCCCGCTGCGGTGTCCTCATCATATCAGAGACTGCCGGCGCCCATGAACAGCTCGCCAAAGGGGCCATTACGGTCTCTCCCGCCGACATACTGGGTACGACCAACGCTCTGAGACAGGCCTTGACAATGTCTACTGAGGACAGGAAGGAACGGGCCGATTTCCTTGCCAGGACGGTCGAAAAAGAAGACGTAGTATTCTGGCTGCGCCGTCAGCTAGAAGACCTGTGTGTCTTGGCGAAGACGTAGGCAAC
This sequence comes from Chloroflexota bacterium, assembly GCA_016190815.1. GTDB lineage: Bacteria > Chloroflexota > Dehalococcoidia > JACPPT01 > JACPPT01 > JACPPT01. Next base: position 319 of record JACPPT010000077.1, on the reverse strand, counting down.
TCCTCCCCCCTACCTAGAATAGACTGTATGCACCCCCTTCTTCCCTCCACAGGCTTTGCATATAAAGTCCCTTTGGGAAGGTCGTTGTCACCCTAAGCCCTTCGGCCCTGAGCGGGCCTCAAGAGCCTGCTCCTTCGACACGCTCAGGACAGGCTCTGAATATAATGAAGGGGCAGGCTCCGCGAAGGGGATGAAGAATCTCATTTCGCTCTTTTCCGCAACTAAGCACTAGTTAGCAGCTACATAAATCTATTAACACCTGAACAAGTTGGGGAAATGAGGGCAACCCACATCTCTACCCCTGCAAGCGTTTACTCTT
>JACPPT010000072.1 GCA_016190815.1 Chloroflexota bacterium | reverse complement strand
CTCCCCTGTCCTCGAAGGTGTACATCTCCTTCTCCACGATGTCCGTCCCCTCTCCTACGCCGCGGATGAAAAGGCGGGCATCCTCGAAGACCGGGGTATCTATGCGCTCGTATCCGTAGCTCTGGCAGAGGGAAACGGCTTTTCTCTCCACATATCTCCAGCAGGCCTGGTCCTCGGGGAGAACATCCGAAGTACCGCGAGGTGATTTGAACAAAAAGGCCTCCTTTTTAAGGTAGGATACCGCAGGAGCTAAGCTTTGTAAACCCCGCGCCAATAACGCCTTCACGTTATCCCAGAATAGCGATTGAATCTGTAGGTCGGGTTTCCTAACCCGATCATCACGGGGCGGCAGGTTGGAAAACCTGCCCTACGGAGGTCAATCGCTGTGTTAGGGTGTCAGAGTGGAAATTGCACGTAATAAGGTAGTAGGATATACTTATGTAATCAAAGGGCAATGCTTTCCCCGGCGGAGGCAATGGTGGGACTGAACGACCTTCTTACCAAGGTGAAAAGCTATCTCCCCGATGAGAAATTAACCCTCATAGAGGAGGCTTATGACTTTGCCTCCAAGGTTCACGATAGTCAGCTTCGTCTCTCCGGCGAGCCGTTCATTGTGCACCCATTGGGCACTGCCATTTTTCTTGCCGACCTTCAACTGGATGCCACGTCCATAGCAGCGGGTCTTCTCCATGATACGACCGAAGACGGTGGAGTTTCCCTGGAGGACGTAGAGGCCAAATTTGGACCAGAGGTCAGGAAGCTCGTCAACGGAGTAACCAAGCTGACCAAGCTGGAGGTTCAGGCCCTGATCCCTCGAAGGTCTGCCAAGCCAGTGGAGGACGAGGAGGTTCAGGCTGAAAGCGTGAGAAAGATGCTTTTGGCTATGGCAGAGGATGTTCGAGTGGTGCTCATAAAGCTGGCTGATAGGCTTCATAATATGAATACGTTGCAGGCTTTGCCACCTGCAAGAAGGGTGGCCATTGCCAAGGAGACCCTGGACATATATGCCCCCTTGGCTCATCGCCTGGGAATATCAGAGATCAAGTGGCAGTTGGAGGACCTAGCCTTTGGTTTTCTTGAGCCTGCTGAATACAAGCGTATTATCAGACTTGTGGCCGCTGGGAGGGAGGAACGAGAAAGATATATAGCTAAGGTAAGCCGCATCCTGAAGGAGCATCTGGAAAGGGCAGGGATAAAGGCTGAGGTAACAGGAAGGCCCAAGAATATCTACAGCATATACCATAAGATAAATAAGTACGCCTCCCAAGGCAAGGAGTTTGGCCAGATTTACGACCTCTATGCCCTTAGAGTTCTGGTGGATGAGGTGCAGGACTGTTACAGCGCTTTAGGTATCGTCCATAGCCTTTGGCACCCCCTACCGGGGCAGTTTGACGACTACATCGCCAATCCCAGAGAGAACATGTATCGCTCCCTTCATACCACGGTGATGTGTCTTGACGCCACGCCCCTGGAGATACAAATACGAACTCACGAGATGCACCGGTTCGCAGAATATGGTGTGGCGGCTCACTGGCGCTACAAGGAAGGTGGCAAGAGTGATGTGCATTTCGAGGAGAGGATAAGCTGGCTGAGACAGCTTCTGGAGTGGCAGCGGGAGGTTACCGGGGCTGAGGAGTTCCTGGAGTCGGTCAAGACGGACATATTGCGAGACCAGGTATTCGTTTTCACCCCAAAGGGCGAGGTAAAAGAGCTTCCCGCAGGCGCCACACCCATAGATTTTGCCTACCTCATACACACCGAGCTGGGACACAAGTGCGCGGGTGCTAAGGTTAATGGAAGGCTTGTTTCCCTGGATTACAAGCTCTCCAACGGTGATACCGTGGAGATCGTCGCCAGCAAGCTGCCCCGTGGTCCAAGTCTGGACTGGCTGAATCCAGACCTGGGGTATATACAAACGGCAAGCGCCAGGGAGAAAATCCGACTGTGGTTCAGAAAGAGAGAGCGGGCTGAGAACGTCCAGAGGGGCAAGGAGCTTCTCGAAAAAGAAAGGCGGCGTCTTGGCATAACGCGCTCAGATGAGGAGCTAGCGCACCTTTTGAAATTTGACAGCGTGGAGGAGTTCCTGGCAGCTCTGGGCTCAGGAACCATAAGCACCCACCAGATTGCCAAGAAGCTGGAGGTGCAAGAAGAGCCCACCGTGCTGCCTCAGGTGCTCCCCACCAGGAAGGGAAAGGCCACCGATGTGGAGGTTCTTGGGGTAGGGAATCTCCTCACTCGTCTAGCCCTCTGTTGCAATCCCTTGCCTGGAGACGAGGTCGTCGGTTTTGTTACCCGCTCCAGGGGCCTAACTGTACACCGCGCGGACTGCCGAAACGTGATCAATGAAGACGAAAAGGAACGACTGGTTCCAGTAAACTGGGGGGCTTCCCGTAACTCATACCCCGTCCCCATACGGATAGTTGCATGGGATCGAGTGGGGCTTCTTAGAGATATAAGCACCGTTGTCTCAGAGGAGGGAGTGAACATAGCCTCCATAAAGAGTGTTCATCAAGAGGATGGCACCGTTTTGGAGTATTTGCTCCTTCAGACCACTGGCATCGATCAGCTAAGCCGCCTCCTGTCCCGCCTGGATGGTGTTAAGGGGGTCATAAGCGTGGCAAGAAGCACCCAGAGCTCTGCATAATACCTTTGGTTTTTTCTAGGAAGGGTAGAAATGCCTACACCAAGCAGGGCGGTTGCTACCGGGTCTCCAGCCCCCGACTTTACACTGCCCTCATCTGAGGGGGGTAAGATCTCCCTTAATGATTTTCGAGGGAAGCGCTGTGTTGTAATAGTATTTTTGAGAGGCTTCGCGTGACCATTTTGCCGAAGGCATCTCCGTCAGTTGGCGGGAGGGTATCACCAGTTTATAGACGCAGGTGCTGAGGTCATCGCCATAGTAAATGACTCCCTTGAGAAAGCTAAAAAATACTTCCAGGAGCACGACATTCCCTTCCCTTGCCTTGCCGACCCGGAGCGCAAAGCATATAACCTTTACCAGGTGGAGAGTAGGATTACATCCTTGGGGCAGAGGCCTGGCCTTTTCGTCATAGACCGCGAGAGCATTGTTCGCTACACTCATATAGGTTGGCAGCAATGGGACATTCCAAAAAATGCAGAGGTGTTGGACGTCTGCCGAAGCACACCGTGTCGCGCAGACGCTCAACGGAAATGATCATATCTGTGGCGGCCGCTTATTGACAAAAGACAAAAAAGACGTAACATAGGGCAGTGGTTAAGGATTATGTGGAGGAATAAATAGTGCCTGCTTCTAAATCAGCAGCGAAGGCGACAAGGGTATCCCAGAGGAAGGCTAGCTATAACAAGCCTGTTGGCAATCTAATAAAGACGAACATAAGTAAGGCTGAGGAACTCATCAGGAAAGGGGAGTCGGCTTCTGGGGAGGAAATGGTAAAGGACGCTATCAAAGTGTTGGATAGCGCCGTGAGCAAGGGCGTTATTCGAAAAAACAACGCTTCCAGACGAAAATCCCGCCTTATGAAAAAGCTCAATGCTGCCAAGGGTTTGACCAAGTAAAAGGAAGTTACCCCTGCCTAGTGCTTCCTGTATCTTTCATTTATTGCCGCAAAATACAATGCTTGACGAAGCACTTCAAAAGTAATACAATCTTCCTAGAACATATGTGCATGTAGGGTTCCATATTCAAACAGGAGCAAAAGGTTGCGAAGCCTCTCGGCAAAGCAGAAGTTAATGCTGGAGTTCATTCGGAAGTTCTTTGAGGAGAAGGACCGCCCTCCTACGATTCGAGATATCCAGAGGGGGTGTAACTTGAGCTCCACCTCTGTGGTGGAGTATAACCTGCGCATATTGGAGAGGGAGGGGTTTCTCAAGCGAGACCGCGTTGTATCCCGGGGCATTGAGCTCCTGGGAGGACGCAAACACGTTGTGCGAGTGCCGCTTATAGGGCAGATCGCTGCTGGGCTGCCCATCCCTGTTCCTTCCTCCGATACTTGGAACTTGGCGCCTTCAGAGACCATCGAGGTGCCCGAGGAAATGACCAGGGGAAAGGAAAACGTCTATGCCCTGAAGGTAAAGGGCACCTCTATGATCGATGCCCTCATAGACGATGGCGATGTGGTTCTCTTGCAGCAGGTGGGCACCGCTGAAGACGGCGAGGTTGTTGCCGTATGGCTTAAGGCTGAAAACGAGGCCACCCTGAAGAAAATCCATAGGGAAAAGAACGTGATCCGGCTCCAGCCTGTAAACAGCCAGATGAAGCCCATTTACGTTGAACCCCAAAATGTGGAAATCCAGGGAAGGGTCATTGGCGTCATAAGGCAGTTGACCTGAAGGAGGTAATATGCTTCCCCAGTTCCAGAGCATTGGTCGAGACCTTTTTGCAAGGGGGCTTGTCTCCTCCCACGGAGGCAACATGAGCATAAGACTTGGCGATCGCCTGATAATCACGAAGCATGGCGCCATGCTGGGGCATCTGGGGGAAGACGACCTTGTGGGGATAGACCTGGAAGAGAGCAATAGCGAGGCATCCCTTGCCTCCTGGGACCTGCCTATCCATCTTGCCATATATAAGAAAACCCAGGTCTCTGCCGTGCTTCACGCCCACCCGCCCCACGCTATTTCCCTTTCCCTTCTGGAAAAGGAAATAGTTCCCGAGGACGTGGAAGGCTCCTTCCTCCTGGGAAAGGTGCCTGTGGTTGATCCTAAGGGATTAAAAACGGAGGAGTTGGCATCCGCTGTGGCCGTAGCTCTTGCCGGCCACAAGGTCATCATGGTGAGCGGTCATGGAAGCTTTGCCGTCGGACAGGGGCTGGAAGAGGCTCTTCAACGAGCCTTTGCCCTGGAGGAGAGCTCCCACGTGCTGGTTCTTCTCAAGGCAATGAAAACACGTTGAAGGGCTTTCTCGACGTTCTTGGTTTGTAAAGGAACTGGCATTCCTTTTGCCGAATTTACCCGAAATATAAAGCTTTAGTCTGCGGACGGAAGTGGCTTGGGTTGTTGAAGTGTCATTTCCTTACCGCAGCACTGTACCGTTCCCTCTCCGGCCTTAGTGCACAATATTTGTGTGCCGCACACATCGCAAATGAACCGCTTGCCCAGCAGATTTGGCACCTGCATTCCCTCCTCTAGAGATTGAACGGGATAGAAGAATACCCTTTTTCTTGAGCAAAAACCTATCTATTATAAACACTCCTCTCCAAGTTCGTCAATGCCCTGTATAGACCCAAAAACAGCGACTGATATGCAAACCCCCGTAGGGCACCTTCCCGAAGGGGAAGGACCAACCTGCCGCCCCGTGACGATCGGGTTAGGAAACCCGACCTACAGAT
>JACPPT010000073.1 GCA_016190815.1 Chloroflexota bacterium | reverse complement strand
TTCAGAAGGAGCACCTGATGGGTGTCATCCCAGATTCACGGATTCTTTTGTCCCTCGAACATTTAACGGTGTTTTATTATGGTAGCTCCAAACTACCGAATCCTTCCCTTTGGGAAGGATTGCCTATCCCCTTGGTCCCCTTCCCAGCGGGAAGGGGAAAAGTGTTTTTAAGAGGGAAGGGGGCTTAGCCCCCTTCCCTCTTTCTATTCTCTCTTTCCCCTCTCCTTGGCAAGGAGAGGGGGTTGGGGGTGAGGTCTTCAATACCGAAGGAGTGTGAAGGGGAAAACTCTCATAACCCCATGCTAGCGATATGTCCTGTATCCTCGCCATGACACCGCTCTTCGTCAGATAATCCACGGGTTATGGGTGCTGTCGCTATGTTATCCTCAGCAGGCTCGAAGGGCAGATATCTTCCAGCACGCACTCATGGCAGTGGGGTCGCTGGGCTTTGCATACTCTCCTTCCATGTCGAATGAGAAAGATGTGGAAGGGCATAATTTCCTCCGGGCGGAGCATTTGTTCCAGAAGTTCGTGGGCTTTCTCAGTAGAGACCTTTCTATCGATGAGTCCCAGCCTTCTGGCTACCCGATAGACGTGGGTATCCACGGGCAGGGCTGGCATACCCAGGGCAAACAGGAGGACACATGCGGCGGTCTTGGGCCCTACACCTGGGAGGCTCATCAGCCACCTTTTGGCCTCGGAGACGGGTTTTCCATTCAGGAAAGACAGGTCAAAGGAACCGCGCTCCTGGAGGATTCTGTTCAGGATTTCCTTTATACGCTGTGCTTTCACTCTGGCGAGCCCACCAACCCATATTGCCTGGGCTATTTCCTCTACATCGGCGCGGGCCACGTTTTCCAGGGAAGAAAATCTATCCAGAAGGTTGCGGAAGGCCCTTGTTGAGTTGGAGTCAGAGGTGTGCTGGGACAGGACGGTGTAGACTAACTCTGAGATGGCATCATAATCCCGCGGGGCGCGCGCCGGGCCGTGGACTGGCCCCAGCCGAGAGAGCACCTCTTTTATGTGGGACTTCACATTTTTGGAGGGCCTTTTCATGTCTGACAACACCTGAAGTATAGAGTATAATTTATTTTGTTTAGAGAGTCATCAAGACATCTTTGACGTCTGTCGTTTGACAGGAAAGTCGCCCTAATTTACACTAACGTATTCGCCAAATACTTTGGAGTTTGAGCCTGTGTCTGAAGAACTGCGAGACATCATCACCGATGCCATCAAAAGCCACAACGCCGATTATGTTGAGGTGCGAGTGGAGGAGAACGAGGCAACGCATCTCCGCTATCGCGGCAGGGAGCTGGAGGAAATAGCCACCTCTACTGCTAGAGGGGGCAATGTTCGGGCCCTCGTAAATGGCGGATGGGGGTTTGTCAGCTTCAACACCCTGGGAGATTTGAAGAAGAGGGTCGCCCTGGCGGTGAGCCACGCTCGAAGGGTTGGGAGTGAGAAGAGCGTGCTCGCTACCGTGAAAGCCGTTGTGAATGTAGTAGAGCCTCTCGTTAAGAAAGACCCTTTGAAGGTTCCCCTCGTTGTGAAGAAGCGCCTCCTCGACGAATACAACGAGATCATTTGGAGCACTCCTGGCATTCAGACCTCGTCCATTGCTTATGGCGACGGGAGAAGGAAGGTTATCTTCGCCAGCTCGGAAGGAAGCTACATAGAGCAGAGCAAGGTGGACGTAACCATTCACCTGGGTGCCCTGGCCAGGGATGGCGGTAACGTGCAGCAGGTTGGGTTGAGCCTGGGGAGCAATGGCGATTTTGGTCTGGTCGAAACACTCCACCCTCAGGTGAAGGATATGTCGAGACGGGCGGTGGAGCTTCTTAAGGCCCCACAGCTTAAGGGGGGAGAGTACACCGTTGTCCTGGACCCGGTGCTTGCTGGTGTTTTTGCTCACGAGGCCTTTGGCCATCTATCGGAGGCTGACTTTATCTATGAAAACCAGCGCCTCAGGGAGACCCTTGTCCTTGGGCGCAGGTTCGGAGAGAGGCATCTTAACATTGTGGATGACGCTGCCCTGCCAGGCCTGAGAGGCAGCTACGAATATGACGATGAGGGCGTGCCATCTCAAAAAAAGTACCTCATTAAGGATGGGGTGCTGGTTGGCAGGCTTCACTCGAGGGAGACTGCTGCCAAGATGGGGGAAACACCCACAGGAAACGCAAGGGCACTGGACTACCGTTTCCCACCTATTGTCCGCATGACCAACACCTTCATAGAGCAGGGGGATCTCTCCTTCGATGACATGATTTCTGACATAAAGGAGGGTGTATACGCCAAGAACTGGTATGGTGGGATGACCAGTATGGAGATGTTCACCTTCTCTGCCGGTGAGGCGTATATGATAAGAAATGGCAGGGTAGAGGAGCTATTGCGCCCTGTTGTCCTCTCTGGCAACGTGTTTGTAACCCTTGAGAACATCGAAGCCGTTGGGAACGATCTGGAGATGAATCAAGGGGGAGGGTGTGGCAAGGGGGGCCAGTCGCCCCTGCCCGTTTCCAGCGGCAGCCCTCACATAAGAATCCGCAAGTGCCTTGTGGGGGGTGCATAGTGGAGGAAATCCTTAAAAAAGCCCTTATGGTGGCAGAGGACGCTGAGGTTTATCGGACATCCAGCGAAATAACCTCTGTGTCCTTTGAGTCCAAACGTCTGAAGCACTTACATACCTGGCAGAGCGAGGGCATCGCCCTTCGCCTCATAAAAGACGGGAAGCTCGGGCTTTCCTCCACTCGAGACCCCCGGGATGTGGACGGTCTTGTGAGGCGGGCGCTGGAGGTAGCCTCTTTAGGAGCTAAAGCCAAGCTCGAGTTGCCCTCCCAAGATTCATTTTCGAAAGTAGAGATTTTTGACCCAGCCCTGGAGGCAATGCCAGTGGAGACAATGGCGGAGCTTGGCCAATCTCTTATGGAGGCAGTGCTGTCCTATGTTGCATCGGGGTTGGTCTATGCCAGAGACATACAGTGTGATGTAGGCGTGGGCAAGACCATATCAAGCGTGGAGATAATTAATTCTCAGGGTGCAGAGGCGCGCTACAGAAAAAGCACCTTCAGCCTTGACCTGGAGGGCACGCTTGTTCGTGGGACAGACATGCTCTTTGTGGGTGAGGGCCAGAGCTTCTGCAAACCCATACCGGACTTTCGACCCCTGGCCAGGTCCGTGCAGGAACAACTGGAGTTGGCAAAGGAAATAGCAATTGCCCCCACAGGCGAGGCGCCTGTTATCTTTACTCCCAGGGGTGTTGCAAGTGTTTTTCTCATGCCTCTTGTGGTGGCCTTTAACGGTAAGACCGTGCTTCAGGGGGCTTCCCCTGTTGGAAGCAAACTGGGCCAGCGGCTGTGTGATGAGAGGTTCTCCCTGTGGGATGACCCTACTGCTCCCCACGCTGTTGGGAGCCGCCCCTCGGATGATGAAGCTATCCCCAGTCGGCGGACAGAGCTTATTGCGAAGGGCGTGACGGCCAACTTTCTGTATGACCTCCAGACTGCAGCCCTTGCTGGGGCGAGAAGCACAGGCAGCGCAGTGCGCTCCCTGGGGAGTATGCCTTCCCCTTCGCCCAGCGTGCTTTTCATAGATGGAGGTGACGCCTCTCTGGAGGACATGCTGGCAGAAATCAAGGAGGGCATCGTTGTGGAGCGTCTTCTGGGAGCGGGTCAGGGTAACGTCTTGGGGGGAGACTTCAATGGCAATGTCCTTTTGGGGTATAAAGTAGAGAACGGGAGGATTGTGGGGCGAGTGAAGGACACCATGATTCATGGTAATGTTTATGACGTGTTGAACAATATCATCGCCATCGGCCGAGAGACCAGATGGGTCGGGGGTTCTGTTTGCACACCAGCCTTATGCTGCCGGGGGGTCTCAGTGGCGAGGAGGAGCTGAGCTTGCTTTTGGAACGCTACTTGAATGAGCTTTCTGACCCGTCCAAGCCGATAGTGGTTTCCAGGCTTATTGATCTTTCCAATTTCTCCTCTGAAGAGCTACGGCTTTTCAAGGCAGCTTGGCCTAGTGTGGGAGTAGAGAGACGTCGAAAAATTGTAGGGCTTCTCGCCGAGCTGGCAGAAGACAACGTGGACTTGGACTTCAACGTGGTCTTCAAGGTCTGCCTCAAGGATTCCGATAGCGTGGTTCGGGAGAAGGCCATAGATGGGCTCTGGGAGTGCGAGGAACGTTCCCTTATTGACCTCCTCGTCGCCATGTTGCAGGGCGATGTCAGTAAAGGAGTTCGGGCTGCCGCTACCTCCGCCCTGGGCAAGTTCGCCATGCTCGCCGAATTGGGGAAGCTTATTCCAAGGGATGCGGCCAAGGTCTCTGAAGCCCTGTTTTCTATCATAGATAACAAAGCCGAGCCTGAAGAAGTGAGGCGAAGAGCCGTGGAGTCCATCTCACCCCTGAGTCTGCCCAGGGTGCGAGAAGTAATATGGGAAGCCTATAACAATGAGATCCCCGAGTTACGCAGCAGTGCAATATACGCCATGGGTAAGAACTGTGACCCTAAGTGGCTGCCCATCCTTCTGAAGGAGCTATCGAGTGGAAACCCTGAACATCGCTTCGAGGCTGCTGCGGCCTGTGGGGAGATGGGGGAGGGAAGGGCTGTCCCATTCTTGCTTCCCCTCATAGAAGATGATGACTCTCAGGTTCAGATTGGAGCGATTCAAGCCCTGGGGGCCATTGGTGGCGAAACAGCTAGAAAGGCGTTGCAGCGCTGTCTCGATAGCCCAGAGGTTACAATTCGGGAAACGGCGCGCGAGGCGCTGGAGAACATAGAATTCGTAGAGAACCCTCTGGATATGAGCTAGTAGCAACCCCTCGGCTCAATTCCCCAGGTAAAAGGGCAACTAACTGTGCTTAATTGCCAGGGCGGCTGCCCCAAGAAGTCCTGCATCGTCGCCCAGGGCTGCAGGAACTATGGGAACGTATTCGTAAAAGTGGGGCATGGCGTGCTCGGCGATGTAGCTATTGATGTGTACTGAAAAAAGAGGCCAGGCCTTGGACACGCCACCCCCGATGATGATGAGCTTGGGGTTGAAAAGATGAAAGAGGTTTACAAGCCCTGCTCCCATATCTAGGGCAGCCTTTTTTATGATATTCCTTGCAAGAGCATCGCCGTTGTACGCAGCAGTGGCGACTATTTCGGCTGTGACCTCCTCCAGCCTGCCGCCAACCAGAGAGGAGATCGCGCTCCTCTCGCCATCGGCAATTCTTTGAACAGCGATACCCGCTATGGCAGTACCCGAGGCCAAGACTTCGAGGCATCCTACATTGCCACATCGGCAACGCGGACCATGGCGGTCTATGGTCATGTGGCCTACCTCGCCTGCTAATCCCTGGGAGCCCAGGAACAGTCTCCCATCCGAAATAATCCCACCACCTATTCCTGTGCTTATTGTTATGTAGATGAGGTCGTCAACACCTCTGCCAGCGCCAAAGGCGTGCTCTGCCAGGGCTGCCAGGTTGGCGTCGTTTCCAGCAAAGGCTGGAATGCCGAACTCTTCCTCGCAGAGCTCTTTCAAAGGTATATCCTCCCAGCCGGGCATGTTTGGTGCTTTAAAGATGACTCCTGTTTCAGGATTGATGGGGCCAGGTGCCGCTATACCTATGGCTTCGGCGGTGTTCGGCCCAGCATCTTTTAGTAGCTCTCTCAGGGACTGAAACACTCTTGCCAGTATGCCCTCTACACCTTCGCGAACAATAGTTGGATGAGATGAGCGGTGCAGAAGCCTACCACTTCTTTCGACAAGCCCAACCCGGTAAGCGGTGCCGCCCAGGTCCAGGGCCAGGATGACTCTCTTCGCCCTCTTCAAGATATGCTCCTTCTTTGCGAGAGTATATCACACGTGAACTAATATTAAGTAGGCTCTAATAATAAAACTGCCTTGACTCAGTTTGAGGTCGGTCATAGAATAATTTGGTGAGCATGAGCAGTCTCGTGGCAAGAATTTATACAAGAGCAAAGGTCTGGTGATATTTAAGTGCGAACAGAGAGGGCTGTTTCAGCAGGGGGTGTAGTCTACAGGGGTGAGAAGGATGGGGTGGAGTTTATCCTCTGTGGACGAAAAACACCCAAGCTCTGGGGCTTGCCCAAGGGCACTCCCAACCCCGGGGAAAGCCTTGAGGCTACGGCCATTCGGGAGGTTGAAGAGGAAACGGGCCTGAAGGTGGAAATCAAGGCCCTCTTGGGAAGCATAACCTACTGGTTTGTGAGCGATGGAGTCCGATACCACAAGACGGTGTATTTTTATCTCATGACTTCATCGGGGGGATCGGTGGACAGACACGACCCGGAGTTCGATGTTGTTCAATGGTTTCCCGCAGAAGAGGCCATGAGCACCCTTACCCATAAGAATGAAGTAAACATTGTCGGCAAGGCTCTGTCCATGGTCAACGGCAAGATGGAAGGGGGAGTCTGAGGTGTTAAAGGGTCAGAGGGTTATACTCCGGGAGAAGATGCTTTCAGACGCCCGTCAGGACTATACGTGGAGGGCCGACGAAGAGCTCGCCCGTCTGGATGCCTCTGTTCCTATTAAACTCCCCTTTTCAGACTTTATGGCCTTTTATATAGAGGAGCTGGAGTATCCTACCCCTCGCAGGCGTCGCTTTGCCATCGACAGTCTGGATGGAAGGCACATAGGCAACTGCATGTACTATGACATCGACTTCATAAAAAAGGAAGCCGAAGTAGGGATAATGATAGGGGACAAGGCCTATTGGAATAAAGGCTATGGTGCCGATGCGATGAAAACCCTTCTGGAGTACATATTCACCTCCACCACGCTTGAAAGGGTTTACCTGCATACCCTGGACTGGAACATAAGGGCGCAGAAATGTTTTGAGAAGTGCGGCTTTACGACCTGTGGGAAACTCCAGAGAAACGGCCAGAGCTTCGTTGTCATGGAGGCCATCCTTCCACAAGGGGAAGGACGGGCAGAAGAAGCCCCTTGAGAAGCATTCAAAGGGCGATGCACATCATATGAAGGGCATAGAGTAAACGCGACAGCAGAAAGCTAGGGCTCCGGCGGGGAAAAGAGCGAAATGAGATTCTTCGCCCCTCCAGAATGTGAAAGGACTCAGAATGACAGACATATTTTGTCACCCTCGAGCCCTTCGGCCCAGAGCGGGCCTCGAGGGCAGGCTCCGCGAAGGGTCTCTGCTTATGGCAATGTGGCGGTAACTCTTGCGATTAGGCACTAGGGCTCTGGCGGGGTGCTCGTAAGGGCGTCCAGCGGCCGGAGCGTCACATATGCCTTGAACCCTTGCTCCTTTCCCAGTCGATACGCCCGCTGGGCGTGAGCGGGTTGCTGAGCATATTCCACGTTGAAGACAGGCTTTCCCTGACGCTGCCAGGCTTTCAGATTGGCCAGGTACTCCGCTGAGTCCTCAGGGTCAATGAGCACATCGCCAGGTTGCTCAGCCGTATCCGGGTCGCCCCCTCCCTCGTACCAGATGGCCTCCTGGGCGATGGCATCAAAGACCTCGACGTATTCCGAGAACCCCCCCAATTCAGAGGCGTTCTGGGCTATTAGCAGGAAGCCTGGTTTTTTGTCCCTGGCATACTCAGCCAGTTCGCGTACGAAGCGAATTAGCTCCATACGTGCGTCAAGGCCTTCAGCTTTCGCAGCTCTTATCACAGGCTCAAAGGAATAGACCTCCAGCCAGTCCAGGTAGATGCCGTCGTACCCATCTTCGATGATGCGGTTCACATACTCCTTGACTATGTTTTTCCACTCTTGCCGCCAGAACTTCACCGGGTAATTCTCGTCCCAGCCGTCGGGGTCCGGGGCCACGATCCACTCGGGGCTGCCGACGCGCCACCCCTTTTGCCAATACCAGCGATAGCTCTCGGCCTCGCCCACGTCTATGTAGCAGACCACCAGCTTCTTTTCGCCCGAGGAGTTCGTGCTGCCCTTGAGTATGGTCACGTCAGCCTTGCTGTCATAGGACTCCTCACTTTTCACGCTCCGTGTCTGTTCTATGACCAGCAGGTCGTAACGGGAGTCAGCCAGCTTCTGAAGGTTGTCTCCTTCGTTCTGGCCTTGAAGCTGGTAGGCCCAGAGACGGATGTCAGCCAGGGGGCCGCGTGCCTCGGGCACAGCAGGCAGAGGCGTTGGGTAGGGCACGCTTGGCGTTGAAGGGGAGACCGCACAGGCAGAGAGGAGCAGCAACAGGAGTAGCAACCCGATCAACAGGCCCTTTCGCTTCGACGACGCCATAAGCGTTTAGCCTTTCGGCATGCTCCGTGCCCGGCGCCGCCAGACGAGGAGGCCAGCGCCCAATATCAGGATGGCCAGCCCTGCCGAGACACTTGCCCAGAGTGTCCAGGGGGTTTCAGATGCCTGTTTCTTCTGGGCTTCCGACGCAGCCTCCGGCTTCCCCACCGCAGGGGCCTCACTGATAAGCGCGACGGGGCGCACTTCGGCGTCGCTGACGGCGACCATAGCGACATCCGCTACTACGGTCTGTCCCTTCTGGATTTCGCCCTGCTGTGACAGGGCGACCTGTCCAGGCAAGCCGCCGGTGATGGTGAGGTGGTACTCGCCTTTGCCCGTGCCCACCAGTTGCGCCTGGTAGCTGCCGCTGGGCCAGGGGATGGCGACGCTCTGGGGTTCGCCGGATTTGCCGGAGTAGGTAGCGCCGGGTATCTGCAACACTGTCTTGCCCGTGGCCGGGTCAATCCCCGTCCGGCGGCCCTGGTCATCGGTCACGCTCAGGGCCACCGGCGACGCGACGGAGACCTGGAGTTGCTGGGGCTGCAGAGGCAAGTTGATGTCAATGAGTCCGTAGCTAGCACAGGCATCGAGAACTTTCCCCTGGCGGGCGTCTTTGAGCGCTTTCGTGACCTTTAGCTGTTCCTCAAAAGGCAATTGGGGCAACGCCTGAAACAGGGGTAACGTTGATCCTGTGAGGACCTGCGGCACCTCGCGGTCCAAGTTCGTCAGGCGTTCCTCTGGCACAATCTTGGCGACAACTGTGGTGAGAACGCCAGGAGGGTTTTCGGGGAAAGACAGGGCTGGCGTCCTGAGCTTGGCCAGTTTTTGTCTCCAGTCTGTCGCCGGCCCTTTGTCTAGGGCTTTGTATTCGTCTGTATGCTCAATGAGCTTGCGGAGGTTGCGGGCCGCTGCCGTATCATAGTCCGCCCACTGCTCAAGGTGCTGGGCTGCGTCCTGGTATGCTGGTACCGCACTCTGCGCCTGGCGCAGCTCTAAGGCCAGCTTGTAGCCCTCGCTGGCCGCCTTTTCCAAGGAAGGTAAGATGCTCTTGGATGACTGGTACACGAAACCAGCGTAGAAGTCATTGTAGCGTTCGAGCCGAGGTGCGAGGGCGATCAGAGCCTCTGCCTCCTTCTGGGCGTCCTTGCCTAAGAGGGTTTCCAGCTTCGCCGCCAGCAGCGCCTTCTCCAGGATGTTGTCCTTTGATAACTCCTCTGCCGCTTGCCGCATCCCCTCATAGTTGACCTTTTCCTTCCATTCTGCCATTGCCTTCTCTAGGTACTCTTTTTCCCATTTCTTTACGTTGGGTTGGGCGAAGGCAGCACGCAGCTCGTCTAGGGTCTCACGAGGCAGCTTGCCAACAGCCGCCTTCTGAGCCTCCAATATTTCTCCTTTGGCCTCAGGGGAAAGCTTTGCCCACTGCTCACTATACTGCCGGAACGTGCCCTGCGGCGAGATGCCCCACTTTTCCAGGGTCGTTTTGTAGGGGGGGCTGGACGGGATGGCGTGTTTCTGGAGCACTATCCACGGGGCGGTGTAGTCTTTCTCAAGGGCCTCCCAGTATGCCTCCTTCACCGCTGGCTGGCCAAAGAACTCCGCGGCAAAGGACTCCACCGATGTGCACACGGCCTTCAAGGATGTGAGGAAATCGTCTATGAGACCCGTGAGTTTACTGCTGACCTCGCCGACCTGACTGGTGTCAACCTGACCTGCCTGAAGCTTGTCCAGGGCTGGCAACCAACGGCGCAACAATGCTTCCAAATCGTTCGCCAGACTCACTCCGGACCCATGACTGTCAATCATGGGTTCGGGGTTTGCCAGACGATAAGCCCTATCGAGCCAGTAACGCATGTCCACCCCCGTCCATCCCTGCGCCCCCACCGGCTCGCCGAACATCGCCCTGCGTTGTAGTCTCGCCCACTCTGACACCCGTTTGTTCCAGTCCACCACGTCTACTTGCAAAGGCTGTGATACTGCCGGCTCGACGCCCGAGGCGGTCAGCGAGGCTTGGAAGGTCACCACGGCCTTGGACATGGCTCCACTTATACCCTTCCACAGGCCTTGTCCCTGACTCCCCATTAGGGCGTCGCCGACGACGCCGCTGAGCTGCTGCTCCTTGCCATCTGCAAGGAGGCGGAAGCCCTTCTCCTGCATCTCCAACCGGAAGTTCACTGCTCCCCTACCGCCAGCCGCTATGTCCCCCAGGGGCACCGTGATGGTCTGGGCCAGCCCCTGCATGACCAGGGCTGCCCCCTTGAGCGCCGCGGTCTGCGAAGGGTTCGCGTACTCCACCTTCCAGTCCAGGTAGCCGTAGGGGAAGTCGAATTGCTTCTGAGGCGAGGAAATGGTGATACTGGAGGAAGCGATCTCCTCGGACTCAGACTTGCCGCACGCAGGGTCAACGTATCGCGTCAGGCGCTCCTTGATAGCCTTGGGGTCTACAATCTTGACGGTCAGGGTGTCCTGCGGCAGCACAGCCTGTGTTGCCTCTGATCGCGCTTGTCCCTCTCCGGCTGATGGTCGGGTCGGCCTCGTTGACCTGGTCACCACCTGGAATGTAGCTCGAGCGGACCCCGGCTCCAGAATGAACTGGAATCGGCCGTTGCTATCCACTGGAACGTCCGTCAGGGCTGGTGGGTCTATGGAAGTGTACAGTTTGGAGAAGCCCGTCTCCTGGGGAGCATTGGAGACGTATGGTGCCACCGGGTATCTGATGTCGTCCGGCTCAAGCCGGCTGCCGGGCGGTCCCTTGAAACACCCTTCCAGGGTGATCCGGTAGGGAGGCTGCTGCCCTGCGGGCTGGGCTGGGACCTCGATGGTGCCGCCCAGGTGAAAGGTAACGGGGATGCCCAGAGCCTCCACCTTGGTGAAGTTGGGCAAGGGCAACTTGCGATTGGAGGGCTTGGCCTCCTGTCTTGCCATTTCCTCCGCATACTGCTTATTCGCCTCGTTTATTGCGGCTTGCCACCCCCTAGTCGCTTCGTCTAACTCCTTCCTAGCCTCTGCCAGTTTCTCCTTCAACTCTATCTCCAGCGAGGCCAAAATGGTCTCTTGGCCCTTATAAAACTCCATCCGATCCTTGTACTCTTTATTTAGTGCCTCTACTTTTGCGTTGTACGCATCGCTCGCCTCCGACATCGCGTCTGAATAGACCTCCGTGTTCGGGATTTTGACGGGGCCGATATGCTCACCCCAGCCCCACACACTGCCAAAGGTGTACCCCGGTCTCGATTGTTTGTCTGCTGGCACTGTCCGGGGATCGTGCCATGGCTTCCCATCAACATATATCTGATACTGCCTCGCCCCTGGGACCAGCTCGATGGTCATGTTCCATATCTGCGAAAAGTGCCTTTCGTAATACCCATCAAGGTACGTCTTCGTGTAAACTGTCTTTCCTTCACCTGTTTTCTCGTCAACGGTGGTACTCACCTTGGTCTCCGTGCGGGGCGGAACAGTCTTGGTCTCATTCTGCAAGACGACAGGTCCCGTGATGCGGAAAGACGTCTCCACGCTGGCGGCGCGGGCCGGCGTGGGGGAAGCCGCTGGCACCAGCAGCGACGCCAGCACGGACATCAAGATAAACAGCCGCAAGGCTATGCTTCCAGCCATGTGTCGTGAAATCAATAACCTGTACATCTTGACCTCCCTCTCCTCACTGGCTACTGTAATCGGCGCCCAGGGTGTCGGCCCACTTCTGGCCTATCTTGCCGTACCAGGACAGGTCGCCAATGTTGGGGTCTATTTCCAGGCGGGCGCTGCTCAGGATGGCCAGCAGCGTCGCCAGCTTTTGCTGGATTTGGTCGGGCGGCACCTCCAGCGCCCAGATGGTGAGGGCGCTCAGGGGCCACAGGCTCTGGGCCGAGATGTCCAGCACCTCCACGGCCCAGGCGGCCCGTATGGCTACGCCGTTATGGAATCCCGTCAGGTAGACCTCGGCGGCGGTGGAGCCGGGGACCGAGCCTGGCAGGTCGTTAATGGCGGTCATCTGGACGTTGGAGTAGCCCCGCTGGGGAAGAGGTTCCAGGAGTAGGGGAATGACGGTGCGAGCGGTGTATGCCCCCTGGAGTGTGGTCTGGTTGAGGCTGACGGACACCAGCCCAGCGGGGTCATCGCGGATCCAGCGCCCGCTGCCTGTGGTGGAGCTGAACCAGCCCTCGGGATAGCGTATGGTCCATGTGTGGCGCTCGGTCAGGTCCCGGAAGGCCTCCTGGCGGGTGAGAGGCAGAGGAGGGGCCAGCCGTTGCGCTTTGGCAGCAGGAGGCGCTTGTTGTGGGGCCTGGGCCACGTTGCGACCGCAGGCGCCAATGACAGCGGCCAGGGCCAGAAGTGTGAAGCCCAGCCGCCACCTTCTGGACACAGGCCCAGTTCGGTCGCCAATCCTTCGCCCGATTCTAAATGCACCCATCGCGGCATACTCTGTCTGGCGAACCCGCCTGCCCTTGCTTAACGTCCTGGCGCCCTGTTCCAGAGGGAACAAGCATCAGTCTGGAACAGGGGGATCATGGTGATAGCGTACTCGGCGCCGGTAGGGGTGTCAACTCTTGGCCCCTGTCCCGAGAATAGCGATTCAATCTGTCCTTGACCCTTGTAGGGCAGGTTCGGAAACCCGACCTACAGAACCGTCTACGCTACTTCAGAGGGAGCAGGCCGCCTCAAGATGCGCGGCGGCGGGGAGGAGGCGTGGTGAGGGGTTGGCTCGATACCGGGGTGACTTTGGCAGTGCAGCGCAGCCAGCCGGGGTTGAGGAATCTGTCCACTGCCGACACGTCGTCAGCTTCGACTATGTAGAAGATGGTGTGCTCGGCGAAGGCCCCGTACATAGCGAGCAGCTTCACCCCTGCCGCCTTGGCGTCATACAGTGTCTTGGACCCGCCCGCATCTCGTGGGCACAGCTCGGGAGAATGCGTCTGCGTAATGTGAAACAGCACGTTGCCTCCTTTCAGTCGTTTCCTATCGCCCCTTGATCATAAGCAAGTTGATTTTGCTCGGATTCTACAATGAGATAAGTAAAATGTCAATAATAGAATGCTAATTTTTGCATTGATATAATGATATAATATGGTGTGCTTAACGTTGGTTTGATGGAGGACCGAGAATGCAGTCTGTTCTAGGTGGGATAATAAAGGCCCACCGGCTACGGCGTGGGATGAGCCAGAGCGAGCTTTCAGCGGAGATGGGGTGGAACACGCACCCGTCGCGCCTGAGCCGATACGAGCAGGGGCGGGTCGTCCCCAACCGGGCCACGTTGGATAGGCTGAGCGCCGCGCTTCGGCTAGCGCCGGACGAGCGTGGTCGGATGTTTATGGAGGCTGGATACGTCCCGACCGACGCCGAGGTATCCGAGGCTCTTCGAGAACTTCAGCCCTTTATGGACGGATGGAAAGGCCCAGCTTATCTGACCGACTTCTCCTGGCGGTTCCTCGGCTGGAACGGGCCAGTCGCCAAGCTGTTTGGCTTCCCGCCTGACGAGTTGTCGCGTTTGCCTCAGGAGAAGCCCACCCTTCTCGACTTCACCTTCGATGAGCATTGGGCAATAAGGCGGCAGATCCCCCGGGAGATTCTCGTTCCCTTTGCTCGAGGACAGGTAGCGCGGTTCAAGGCCCAGCAACGGAACCGCACCGGGCAGCGATGGTACCGGCAGTTGATGAAGCGCCTGATGCCCGTCCCGCTGTTCCGAGAGCTGTGGAGGAGCACGCCTGCCGAGCTGGGCAGCGAGCTGATGGACTACAACCGAGTGCAACTGGATAGTCCGGTCGGTCGCCTGGACTTCCACATGTTCGCTTCCGCTGTGGTATCGGACCCGCGACTGTTCGTGATCTTGTGGCTTCCTGCCGACGCGAGTACTGCAAGATTGTTGCCGTAGCAAGCTTCGGCAGTCGTTTCGCTCCGGTGCCGCCCTTCAGACTGACCTGGGGAGTGCGGGTTCACATGCTTAAGGCGGCACGGGTGGTGCCGGGTTTATCAAGTCCATTCCGAACGTTCTTGGGAAAACGCTTTTTATCTCCTCGAAGGTCCATCTCCCATTTTTCGTAATAGTCCGGGTGGGTGTCGGATGATCCAGCAGGCAGATTAATCCCCTCTCTACGAAGAGAATCTGACCGTTTATGTTAGCGGCCTCGTCCGTGGCCAGGTAAACAACAAGAGGGGCTATATCCTCAGGTGGCCTTTCAGTAGTAACTTTAAGAGAGCCATCCACCCCTTTGGTGGCTCTTAGCTCTCTTGCCCTGATGACCTCGGGGTTCAGGGTCAGTCGGGTGTCAGCTCCGGGGGCTATCGCGTTGACGGTGATGCCGTATTTCCCCAGGTCTCGGGCCACCACTCTGGTGAAACCGGCTATGCCATCCTTGGCTGCGCCGTAGTTCGCCTGCCCGGAGTTTCCCCACAGGCCAGAGGTGGAGGACATGTTTATTATGCGCCCGCTTCTCTGCTGCCTCATAAGAATGGAGGCGAACCTGGTGCAGTTGAAAGTGCCCTTCAGGTGCACCGCTATGACCGTGTCCCACTCCTCCTCCGTCATGTTGAAGAGCATGCGATCCCTTACTATCCCTGCGTTGTTCACCAGAATATCTATGCGCCCGAAGTTGTCTACCGCCGTTTTTATGATTCTCTCACCGCCCTGATAGAGGGCGACACTATCGCAGTTGGCGATGGCCGTGCCACCCCTCGTTCTGATTTCATTCACCACCTCGTCTGCTGGGGATGTGGATGCACCTGTGCCATTGGCTGCACCCCCGAGGTCGTTCACCACGATCTTAGCGCCCTCTTCTGCCATGAGAATAGCTATGGCCCTGCCGATGCCTCTACCTGCACCTGTGACCACCGCAACCTTATCTTTAAGCCTTTGCCCCATATCGTGCCTCCATAAACTTGAGATGTGTTTCCAGGCGAAGACGTTCCTTTTTGGACTGCATCACGCTGGAGGAACAGGGGGTGCCGGATTTACCAGGCCCTTAGCCAGGGTGGAGGGTATGATATTCACAAGCTCGTCTACACTCCATCGGTCGACTTTGAAGATGGATTTTATGGCCCGGGGCTGAGAGAGGAGGGATATGGTGTCGCCGTAGACGAAGAAGAACTGGCCGTTTACGTTTGCAGCGTCATCGCTGGCCAGGTAAACCACTACAGGTGCTATATCATCCGGGTCGAGGCCCTCTATAGGTGGTTGGGGGATGCCCGCGCGGAGGACTCCTCTTGTAGCCCTTAGATCACCGGCCCTGGCATAATCGCCCGTAAGGGTCATTCTGGTGGCAGCCCTGGGGACAACGCAGTTTACTGTTATTCCATACCTCCCCAGGTCCCTTGCTGCTACCTTTGTGAAACCGCCTATGCCGGACTTGGCAGCCCCGTAGTTGGCCTGGCCGCTGTTGCCCTCAAGGCCTGTCTGAGAGCTTATGGTGATGATGCGCCCGCTCCTCTGCTGCTTCATAAGAATGGAAGCGTATTTGGCACAGGTGAAGGTGCCCTTCAGGTGGACGGCAATGACCGCATCCCACTCCTCCTCTGTCATGTTGAAAATCATCCTGTCTCTCAGGATGCCGGCCACTGTGACGAGGATATCTATACGCCCGAAGTTATCCACGGCGGCCTTTATTATTCTTTCTCCGCCCTGCATGGTGGCCACGTTATCATAGTTGGCGATGGCCACACCACTCTTCTTCTTTATCTCTCTCACCACCTCGTCTGCCGGAGATGAGGAGGGCGCTGCGCCGTTTAGAGCGACGCCCAGGTCGTTGACCACCACCCTTGCACCTTCTGCCGCCAGGGCTATAGCGATGCCCCTGCCTACTCCACGTCCCGCCCCTGTAACCACTGCAACTTTATCTTTAACCGCATTGGCCATGCTCTCCTCCTCGGATTCATAGAGAAAATCTGAAAGGCCTTTCAAGGCCTCCCGCGCCTGGAGGGCAAAATCACCGTCGCATTACCGGGGGTGGTCTTCTCACCCCTGCCATTCTCCACCCAGATTTCGCACTCAACATATCGTTTGCCGTTCTTGACGTATTTTTCTGTCACCTTGCCCTTGCAAGTAATGGGTTCGCCCGGAAAGTCCATCCCTCTGTACTGACAGCTCAGCTTCTTCAAAACGCCCTCCTCTCCAATCCAGTCCGTAAGGAGTTGTCCAAGGAAAGCGTTCTTCAAAGCGCCGTGAATGATCACGGAGGGAAGTCCTGTACCCTGAGCGAAGTCCTTATCGTAATGTATCTGGTAGAAGTCTCCGGAAGCCCCTGCATACATAACCAGTTGTTTGGTCGTCGGGTGTTTTGTCACAGAAGGAAGCTCCATTCCTGCTTCCACGTCTTCGTAGTATAGCTGTCTTTTCATCTGTAGCACCTCGTGGTCATTCTAGTAGACAATTCGGGTGGAGCGCTGGGTAGCCACCACCCTTCGAAGCTGGTTTTTATAGGTGGTCTTGACGATGAGGAA
The DNA here is from genome assembly GCA_016190815.1 of Chloroflexota bacterium. Classification (GTDB taxonomy): domain Bacteria; phylum Chloroflexota; class Dehalococcoidia; order JACPPT01; family JACPPT01; genus JACPPT01. Next base: position 14,339 of record JACPPT010000073.1, on the reverse strand, counting down.
AAGCATAGGCCCAAGCCTCCCGGCTCTTTCGAAAATATCGGTAAGTGTGGTGATAGAGGTGATAATATCGCCAGGCCTCACAGGCTCGAAGTATTCCCATTCGCTTCCCGCGTCAAGGCCTCGCTTGTAGGGGATTTCCTTCATCAGCCTATCCCTGGGGTCGTCCTTGGGGAGGGAGCGCAGGAATGTAGGTGGTGCTATGATGCTGCCGTAGCGGGTTTTCCGGGCGTGGGCTCCATCTGTCCATAGGGGGTTGGGATCATCAATCGCCTCGGCGAATCTCCTTACAGCGCCCTTCTCCACCTCAGTAGAGACGGCTTTGCCTTTTGTCCCGATTGCTTTCTTTACCCCTTCGAGGGAAGTAGTTGCCTGAGTCATAGAAGCCCTCCTGAGACTCTGGGGTTTTCCCCCAAACCGTGGTGAGTCTAAGACAGAGAGCTAGCTCTGTCAAGCTGTGCCAGTGTGACCCCGAAACAACGATTTGCATCCTGCTAGCTTCACCCAAGGGGTACTCTCTCTGTCTGACCCTTTGGTGCATTCTGGCTGCCGCTCGTGCGGTGCCGATACCTCACCCCCTCGGTCCCCCTCTCCAACTGGAGAGGGGGAAGAGAATAGTAAGAGGGAAGGGGACGAAGCCCCCTTCCCTCTTCAAAACACTTATCCCTGTCCCTCTGATACTAAGATACAGGGGGGCAGGCCAGAGTTACTCAAGCCAGCTTCTCCAAGGGCGCGAAGCTCAACAGCAGTCGTCTCAGTCTGGCCTCGCCCTTGAAGGAGACAGTTACTTCTTGGTCGTCCCCGGAGGGAATACAACTTACCACTATCCCGTCACCGAATTTGGCGTGGCGCACCTTGTCCCCAGCTTTGAAAACGGGCTTTGCCGGAACCCTGGATGGAGTCCGAGCTTCGACCTTGGGGTGTTGCTCTCCTCCAAACGATGAAGCTATGAGACGGCTGGGGATGTCTGCCAGGAAGCGAGAGGGGAGATTGGGTCTGTTTGTACCAGTAAAGCTTCTCCGGAAGGCCCTTACTAGATAGACTCGTTCCTTAGCCCTGGTTATTCCAACGTAGCACAGGCGGCGTTCCTCTTCCATCTGCGCCGGATCATCGAAGGACCTTATATGGGGTAGAAGCCCTTCTTCCATGCCGACGATGAACACTATGGGGAACTCCAGCCCTTTGGCTTGGTGAAGGGTTATGAGGGTTACGGCGTCGGCCTTTTCGTCAAGATTGTCCACATCCGACACCAGCATCACACCTTCCAGAAAAGCTGAGAGCCCTTCTTCTGGCGGAAGATGTTCGCACTCTCCCGCGGTAGCTCTGAGCTCCATGATGTTCTCCCACCTCTCCTCCCCGTCTGGCATCCCCAATAGATACGTACGGAATCCTATCTGCTCCAACAGCGTATCCAGGAGGCGAACTATGTTCTGCTCCTGGCTTTTCCCTATAAGCTCGTTGAGAATGGAAAGGAAGCTCTCCAGAGCCACGGCAATCCGAGGGCTTAAGGAAGTGTAAGGCTTTTCTCCCTCGGTCGTGCCTTTTGTCTTTAAGCCTTCGGTTATCATCTGGAGGGCGGTATACAAGGGTACGCTGTGGGCTTTGGCGAAGCCCGTAAGCTCCACGAGGGTCTTCTGGCCAATTCCTCGGCTCGGCACGTTTATTACCTTGGCCAGGCTCACGTCGTCGTAGGGGTTGTGGATGAGCCTCAGATAAGCGATGATGTCTTTCACCTCCCGTCGCTCGTAGAAGCGAAGGGCGCCCACGAGCCTGTAGGGTATGCCGTAGCGGAGGAAGACCTCCTCCAGGGCTCTGGACTGGGCATTGGTGCGATACATGATGGCAAAATCTTTAAGCCCGTGCTTTTCTTCTTTGACCAATCGGTCCACCTCGCTCACCACGAAGTGGGCCTCCTCCTCTTCGTTGTATGCCTCCTTTACGGCCAGAGGTATACCTACCTCGTTTTCCGTCCAGAGGCCTTTCTCCTTGCGGTGCACGTTGGCAGATATGAGGTGGTGGGCGGCCTCAAGAATGGTCTGGGTGGAGCGATAGTTCTGTTCAAGATACACAACCTTGGCATCGGGGTAGTCCTTTTCGAAGTTTAGGATGTTGCGCAAATCAGCATAACGCCAGGAGTAAATGGACTGGTCGGGGTCGCCCACAACGCAGATGTTCCTGTGCTTCTGTGCTAATAGCTTGGCTAGAACGTACTGGACAAGATTTGTATCCTGGAACTCGTCTACGAGTATATACAAATAGCGAGACTGGTATTTTTGGAGGGCACTTGGGTGGAGCTGGAAGAGGCGCACGGTCTTGAGGAGAAGGTCATCAAAGTCCACAGCCTTGCTCTGGGCGAGAAGCTCCTCGTAATGCCTGTATACCCTCTGAACGATTTCATCGAAGTAGGTCTGGCGATGGTGGGCGTGTTCCTGTGGTCCCAGAAGCTGGCTCTTGGCGGCCCCAATGGCTGAGTGGATGGCTTTGGGAGCAAAGTTTTTGGGGTCAACACCCACCTCCTCCATGCTCCGCTTCACCAGGCTTAGCTGGTCCTCCCCATCGTATATTACAAAAGCCTTCCCCAGTCCTATATGCTCACCGTCTATCCGCAATATGCGGGCGCAGAGGGCGTGGAAGGTGCCCACCGAGATGTCCTCCACCGTCTGGCCCAGGAGATGAAATATGCGCTCCCTCATCTCCCTGGCGGCCTTGTTGGTGAAGGTAACCGCCATAATGCTGTGAGGCCTGACTCCGCAAACCTTTACCAGATATGCGACTCTGTGGGCAATGACACGGGTCTTGCCGCTTCCTGGCCCAGCGAGGATAAGTAGTGGTCCCTGGATGGTTTCCACGGCTTCCCTCTGGGCTGGATTCAGTCCTTGCAAAAGGTCGATGGCCATTTCCTTCAGGAGATTATACCAGTGTGAGGGTCGCTCTTGCTAAGGGGGCAGCCAATTGGTTCCTACAGGATCAGGTGAGACCTCTCTCGGTGATGGCTCTTTTTTCTCCTGCCAGCTCTTCCCTCAAAAACTTGGGGAGGGAGAACATCTTCTGATGGGTCTGACCATCGTAAAAGCGAAGAGGCCTCGATATGCGGGTGGAGATACTGCGGTTTATTTCTTCCTGCATAACTATCAGCGGGTCGGGGCCCGCCGAGGCGAGGGCGAAACCCCACATAACACCGAAGGAAGGGATATGGGCCTCATAGGGATAAACGACTGGGAAGACCTTTCTAAGGGTGTTCACAATGGAACAGAAGGTCTTGGTATCTCCATGGACGGTGGGGCCAGCCTGAACACATATAACCCCGCCAGGAGAGAGTCTCCTTTGGGCTAAATTATAGAACTCAACGGTGAAGAGCCTGGAGGATGGGCTGCCTTCTGTAGGGTCTGTAATGTCCATCAGAATTATGTCGAACTTCTCCCTGTGACGGATAAAGAATTCTCTGACATCTGTGAAATGGAGCTCCAGGCGCTTGTCCTCAAAGGAGCCTTGGTGAAAGGACGGTAAATAGGTGCGGCAAAGCTCTACTGCCTCCTGGTCTATATCTACCATCACCACCTTTTTCACGCTTCTATGGGCCAGGACCTCCCGAAGAGTTGCGCCCTCGCCTCCCCCACCAATGAAAACCTTTCTCGGTGCGGGGTGTGTCAACATGGGGGGGTGAACCAGAGACTCGTGGTAGATGAATTCGTCTGCCTCGGCGGATTGTGTCCTGCCGTCCAATACGAGGGTTCGGCCAAAGCTTTCGGTCTCCAGGATGTCGATGGACTGGATTTGGGTTCTCCCTGAATAAATAATGCCCTTCACCCTGCTTAGCTGGAAGGTGTTGGGCACTAAGATATCACGAAACCAGAGCCTAGTGGTGCTTTCCATCAGGGGCTTTATGCTATACCTTTGAGGCGATGGGGATGATTCCCCTTTTCAACGTGATGATGGAGTGTTCTTTAGCGTGAAGTTCGCTGACGAATATTTCAGTGGCCTTTTCAGGGTTGAAGGAGTCGCCGCAAGTAAAAATATCCACCGCTGCATACCCGTATTCAGGCCATGTATGGATGCAGAGGTGGGATTCGGCAATAGCTAATACGCCAGTAACCCCGTGAGGATTGAACCGGTGAAATGTTTCCCCTACTACTGTAGCGCCTACCTCTCTTGCGGCGGAGAGGAGGATATTTCGCAGAGCAGACAGGTCGTTGAGAATGTACCGGTCGCAATCCTTGAGTTCTAATAACAGATGAGTACCGAGTGCATTCAATCACCTTCCCCCCTGTTAAGATTAATAGCCACACTATTATATATAATATTCTCACAGTTTATCAATACCTTATTGATAAACTGTGAGAAAGTCTGGATACGGCTTGTAAAGGGATGACAGAAGAGCTTTCCAAACTGGAAAGGGCGATTTTCGCTACTATGGGGACGAACTTAGCGCGCACCGCTTTTGTCGCCAGTGGAGTCAAGACGCATCTTGAACTTCAGGTGAATCTCGAGAAACTAGAGGGTTTATTGAGCCAGGTTTCTATGGAAATAGAGCCTGTGGGAAAGCCTGAGGTGGAAGTGGCGCGTCGGCTCTTTTCATGGTTGTGGCTTAGGAAGCCCGCCAGATATGTTTCAGGCGGTGATTTCAAGCTGACGCGTGTGATAGATGCAGAGCTGGATGATTCCAGGCCTGGGGTGGGCAACTGCCTGGGCCTTACTCTGCTTTTCAACAGCATGGCTCTGGGATGGGGACTTAAGACAAAAGGCGTTTACCTTCCTGAAGCCTTTGGTGCTGGGCCACATGTGTTTTCAACCCTGAGAGCAGGTGATAGGGCAGTCGACATAGAGCATATCTATCAATACGGTTTCGACTACAGGGGGCATGTAGACAACCCTCAAAGACAAGAGCTCAGCGATAGGGAGCTTATTGCAGAGGTCTATTTGGCAAGGGGAAATGAGTTTTCTGAGGCAGCGGCATGGGATAAGGCTATTGAAATGTATGAAAGGGCGCTTCTTCTTTTCCCAAGGAGCGCTAGGGCTCGTTTGAATAAGGGCTTGGCCCTTGTTGAGCTGGGCAGGGTGGAAGAGGCCGAGGAGTGCTTCAAGAACTATGAGGGGTGAGCCTCAGACCTCCAAAGAGGGTCTGGTATTCAAAATGCTGTTCCATGATCTCGCATATTCTTTCCAGCTTGTAGACGTGGTTGAATTTGGCTTCTTTTAATAGGCCCTCCAGACTGGTCATGGTGGATATGGTGTCCTTCTCTACCACAAAGATGGGCGCTCTTTTCTCTTTTGCCTTGTTCACTACGTAGGGAATGGGCCGGACGTTTCCTGTGAGGACGAGGCATCGTGTGTCGGTCTCCAGGGCGGCCCACTGGATGTCGGGCCTATCCCCCCGAGTGATAACTATCTTGCCAGGCTTGCGATTGAAGTAATGGGGTCCCCAGTCCAGGGCCAAAGCTCCTGCCACCACGTTCTCGATCAGGCTGTCTCCCTCCTCAAGAGGTATTACGAAGTCACCTCTCAGATACTCCGCCAATTCCTTGATGCTTACTGTCGAAAGAATTCTGTCCTCAGGGAGAACACCCAGCACCGTTATCCCTTCCCTCTGGAGATAGGGTACGAGGGATGCCACAACCCTCTGTCGGTTCAAATTAGGCACCGCATTTATTACGACGCCGAGTAGACGCTGGCCAAAAGACCGGGCTCGCTGGACGATTTCAGCGCCTTCGATGTCATAGGAATAACGCAGGACGATCAGGGTTTTGGCATCTAATGTTTCGGTGATGACGTGCGATTTCTCTGTGTCCTCAGAGGTGCTCAAGTCCAGGCCTTCCACAATGACGACATCCGTTTCTTGTGCTGTACTGGAGTGGGCTGCTTTGAGTGTCGCCAGGGCATTGGCTTCCTTGGAAATGGTGGTCGAAGGGGGTAATTCTCTCAAGCTCAGCGCTTCCTTCAATAAAAGCTGGACGTTTTTTTCTGGAGAGTTGAGCATCATATAGCCAACCCTCTGCCCGTTCTTAAGGAGACGCTTGCCGATAGCAGCCCCTACGGCTGTCTTTCCTGCCCGCGAGCTCAGGGAGGTGATATACAGAGTGTGCAAAGTCCTCTCCTCGATGAACCTGCTTTGCCGAATTCTCTGGGATTATAGCATAGATGGCGTCTTTGTGCACAACAGAGGGCGTCAAAAAAGGAGCTTTGCCGGCATATCAGGGCGTATTACCGTGGGCGTCTTGCCCCTGCCGTTGACAGAGCCAGCGCTGGTTGGTATGCTCCCGTAGAACTCTCCACTGAAAAGGAGCACTCAATGAGCGTTAGCGGAGTCGTTACCGATGCCTTGAAAGAGGGGCGCACTATGCTTACGGAGGTAGAAGCCAAGGAGCTTCTAAAGGAGTCCGGGATAAGCATTGTGGAAACCAGGCTTGCCAGAACGAAAAAGGAGGCACTTTTCATTAGCAAAGAGATGGGCTTCCCCGTGGTGCTGAAGGTGGTCTCCCCGGACATAATCCACAAGAGCGATGTAGGAGGAGTAAAGCTGGGGCTCAAGAGTGGAGTAGCGGTGTCCAGGGCATACGATGAGATCGTGTCCTCTGTAAGGCAGAACAAACCAGATGCTAAGGTCCTGGGTGTGTCGGTGCAGCGAATGGCCAGACAGGGGATAGAAGTGATCATAGGCGTAACAAAGGACATCCAGTTTGGCCCTGTGATAATGTTCGGGCTGGGCGGGATTTTGGTTGAGGTGCTCAAGGACGTCTCCTTCAGAATAATTCCCATAACTGGGGCGGATGCCAGCCAGATGGTTCGAGAGCTAAAAGCATTTCCTCTGCTCCAGGGCTACAGAGGGCAGGAGCCAGCCAATATCCCATTGCTAGAAGACGCACTGCTCAAAGTCTCGGCCTTCATAGAAAAGCATCCAGAAGTAAAAGAGCTCGACCTCAACCCGGTCTTTGCCTATAAGAATGGGGTGCTTGCGGTAGATGCGAGGGTGGTTCTGGAGGAAGGTGTTTCCAGATGAGTGTGAATAGGGAACGCATGGATAGGATATTCCATCCTCGCTGTGTTGTTGTAATTGGGGATAAGAAACAGACCAATTACATGTGGCTCAGGAGCGTCCTTACACTGAAGGGGCACGTTTACTCCGTGCAGATAAACAAAGATGAATGGCCGGGCATAGAAGCACTGGGGGTGAAGAACTACTCGAGCATCCTGGATATTCCGGAGCCTGTGGACTATGTGATTGTCGCTGTGCCCAGGACTGTGGCCCACAGGGTTCTGGAGGACTGTATAAGAAAGCAGGTCGGCGCCGTTATGTTTTTTACATCGGGCTTTGCTGAGACAGGCACGGAGGAGGGCATAAGGCTTCAGAACGTTCTCGGGGAAATGGCACGAAAGGCAGACCTGTATATGGTCGGGCCCAATTGTATGGGTATATATAACCCGGAGATAGGGCTTCGGCATCACCCGGAACAATACTGTGGCGAAGGCGGCGAGGTAGGCTTTATATCCCAGAGCGGCACCCATGCCACCCAGTTCAGCCTTGTTGGATACGTAAACGGTATAAAAGTGAGCAAGTCTGTAAGCTATGGAAACGGCATAATCCTGGATAGCACCGACTATCTGGAGTACCTGGGCGGAGACGAGGACACCCGGGCCATCGGAATGTATATAGAGGGGGTGAAGGACGGCAGGAGGTTCTTCCGGACCTTGAAGGAGGTGGCCCGTGCCAAGCCCGTGGTAATCTGGAAGGGCGGGCAGACGGAGGATGGAGCCAGGGCAGCATCCTCTCACACCGGCTCCCTGACCACCAGCGTAGCCATATGGGATGCCCTCATAAAGCAGTGCGGGGCCATAAGGGTGGATAGCTTTGACGAGCTTCTGGATGTGGTAAAGGCGCTTTTATACATAAAGCACCCACACGGGGAGAGGGTTGGTCTAATGGCCATGACGGGCGGGCAATCGGTGGTCATAAGCGATGCCTTCGCAAAAGCTGGATTGAAAGTTCCGAAGCTTTCCGAAATTAGCTATAAAGAGCTTGCTTCTTTCTTCAACATCGCAGGAGGCAGCTACATGAACCCCCTGGATGTAAGCTCCAATTTCAGCTCCCCGGAGCTGGTGCTCCGCATGTTGAACATCCTGGGCGGGGACGAAAATGTAGATACTGTAGCGATGGAGATTTCCAGCTATTTCCTGAGCCAGAGGCTGCGAGTGGGAGCCAAGTTCACCGTAGACGAGCTTGTTTCCGCCCTGACCTCTTTCCGTGGCAGCAGTCAGAAGCCCTTTTTCACCATTCTCACCGCAGGCCCAAAGGAGGCGGATGCCCTCTCTATCAGGGAGAAGCTTGTCCAGCAGAGCATCCCCACTTTTCCCACCTTCCAGAGGGGGGCAAACGCCCTGAAAAAGCTCCTGGACTACACCTTGTCCCACGCTGAGTAGTGACACGTCTGTATTCCCAGTACTTACTTGTGTAAATCAGTGTATGGGTACTTGAGTATCATTGTTGGAGTGCAGAGGGGTGTCCCCTCTGGCGGGGGCACTGGGGGTTTCCCCCAGAAACTTTTGTCCTCCCCCTTACTGGAAAGGAAGGGGGACCGAGGGGGATGGTTCGACCTGCTGGCAGGTTATCAGACCTGTCTTTGTGATACGAACCCACATCAAGACGCCTTTTATTGAAACCAGGTAAAAGTCCTGGAGACAACCCGTTTACCTTGACAAAGGTGGGGGGGAAATGGTATGTATTGGACAACCCGCTGGGTGCAAAAGGCATAAAAGGAGGTGGCTATGGACTCACTACAGGTCTCTTTGCGTATACTTCATATAGTCTTCGGCACGCTTTGGGCAGGCACGACCTTCTTCAATGTCCTCTTCCTCGAACCTCAGCTCAGGCGTCTGGGACCCAATATCTCGAACCCGGTGTATGGTGCGCTGATGCCCGTCATAACCCCAGCTATGATGCTAAGCTCCGTCGTCGTCCTGGGCAGCGGAGTGGCCATGACGCTTGTAATGCGGTGGGGCATTCTCGATGAACTCCTCACAACAAGCTGGGGCTGGGCTGTGCTTATTGGATTCATTGCTACCATAGGCGCTATGGTGGTGGGTTTCGGTATCCTGGCTCCGACCGGGGCCCGGGTTGCGAGGCTCTCCAAGGGTATTCAGGGGCGTGCCCCCAATCCCGACGAGGCGCGCCAACTGGGGTCTCTGGGTGCCCGAATTGAGACGCTGAGCCGGACGAACTTCGTATTGATCCTGATAGCGGTGGGCGCTATGGCGGCCGCAAGATACCTTTAGGCCCTGAACATCAGGGATAGACTTGTCCGAGAGAACACCCACAACTTTCAGGGGGGGGGCAACGCCTTGCGGAAGCTCCTGGAGCACAGGCTTTCCCGCGCTGAGGGTGCCGAGCGTTGGCTATTGGCACGGCCTCGGCTCCGAACGGTTTAGCCTTTACCCGGCGTTTGCTGTGGCTTAACAAAATGAGTTTTTGTTGGTTGGCACTACCCATGAGCCAACATTTCAAGCTGGTCTTCAATATCGATCCACTTCGTAACCAATGCGTCCCGGGCAATCAAAGGTCCCGCTCTTGTCCTTATGAGGTCGGAGATGGGTATCATGGCTAGATCGTTTAAACTTCTTCCCACAATAGCCACATTCAATGACATAAACAGTATCGCTCATGAATGGTTGAACACGAGGGATTTGACTGGTTTGCCGCTGCGTAGGTGGAGCATTTAGTGGCCCCGCGGAAGCAAATTCAATCAGATATCTGGGCTTGTACGGTATATTGGTAACGTTAATGCTCTGCATGCGGTCGACTCTATAGGACCGCAGCTCGCTAGTCTGAGCTTTCACAGCGTAAAGCAGAAGGTGCCCAGCCCTTGTTCGCCGTAGACTGTAGGGTTCGATCAACCTCTTGGTACCTTCATAGCCTAATTCAACGCAGAGGTGATTCGCCGCTGCAAAGCGCACGGATTCAAGCGGTATGCCTTGCCCCCACACCCAAACGCTGGGCGGTGGTGCCCATCCTGCTTCCTCATCTTTGGCAAGAGAAATGGAAGGAAGTTCCTCAGGAGCCAGATTTCCATCCAGCCAATTGAATAGTCGTGGAAGTTCATGCCAGAAGTCCTCAAAAGGCGGCAATTCTTGTAGCTGATGTGCGAGCATATTATCCCACTCTGTCTCTAGCTCGGCCCGATAAGGAGAGGACTCTATGGATTCAAATGTTGAGCACTCCACACCTTTTGACTCGCATTTTTGGACATAAACAGAATTGATGAGAGCTGCGTGAGGACGGAACTCTTGCCTGCGAAATAGGTTGATGATGTCGTATAGGTCTCGGGGGCGACACCGCTCACCCATGGCCCTGAGCTTCTCAGCGAACAGCTCCTCAAAACCGTAGCACCGAACAGTTGCGGGAGGTGGAAGAGCGTCTGGATATGGGTGTGATATTGGTTTAAGCACAGTCGGGCGGACAACTTGCTCAGCGGTGGTCAAGTCTATTTTGATGCTGGCCAACTCGGGAGCATTCCTTGGTCCGCGGTAGTAGACTCTGACTTCAACGGAGTTACCATCGGGACGTGCACGGACTACGGGTGACCTCTCTCGGAAGTCTATGCCCGCTTGATCGTAAACCCGCTGGAAAACGTCTTGTAGAGCGGTGTTCACTTCATCTGGCCCAATTAGTCCCCCCGGCAACACTGTGAAATCAAGGTCTTCGGAAAAGCGATATGTTTCCAAATAGCACTTCTTTAGACATGTACCACCTTTGAAAGCCCATGACGTGGAAAGGCTTTGGCTTGAACCTATTCCCCATAACAACCACCCTATGACATAGTCCTTTTCTACTACGTTTTCTCTAAGACCCCACTCTTGGACCCTGTCATTTAGTTCTATTCGGCCTATCACGGGAGTGCTCCTTTGGCTATATCAAGAGTCACATTAATGAGCAGGTTCCACCTCCGCACGATCCGACCTTTTCGCGTTGCTGTCGGGGTTGGGTCTAGCAGTGAAATACCAGAACTTAGAGCTTTATGGCACCCATCAATGAGGGTCTTCTCATCCGCCCCAATTGCCTCAAGCAAGTAACCCAAACGCTTAAAAACGCTCCTGTTGCCGAGTTTATGTGCGTATTCCAAGATGAGCGAATCGTTACGGCGGACGTGGGATAAATAAGTGACGAGAATATCGGCAATATGGCGAATACCTCCGCCTATGGTTGGATCATCTAGCATGTCTACCATTGTCTTCGCCGGATCTGAAACAAGCACTCGAGTCCGTCCACGCCAGACCGCCTCAGTCCCGAACATTTTGTCGCTACGCACAACTTTGATAATAAACGAAACCCCCTGGATTTCCATGTGACGTCGTCTGACCGGGTGACTAGAAATGACGACAGTCTCTCTGAAAACCTGCTCGGTAAGACTCCAATGCTCACAAGCAGTCCAACCACCAATATAGAATGGGGAAAACACTTTAGAGGCGACAACCCAGGGATCCTCTTTAGAAGTCGCCGGTTCGACTACGTCTAGGGATACCGTTGAATATAGCCCCCTCCGAACGCGTGTAAGCCAACCGTTGTGTGCAAGATACGCCAGAAACCTGCGGGTGCGACCTATGTCGAACTGCAACACTGGTGCAACTTCTCGCGGTGTGAAAGGTCCGGTCACTCCTCGGTGTAGTCTAGCGAGTATTTTCCTATTCCTTTCCGATATGCCACGAGTAGAGGTATGTGAACTATCCAACATGTATTTCCTTCCATCCTGTGGAAACTATTACGCTTATAGTATAACGTCAGCAATCAGTCACAGTCAAGACCCAAGCTCCTCCCTCAGTTGTCATTCAGAGCAATAGGTGCTCTCAGTAGTCAGTGCAGCAAGGCGACTGGTACGCATTCATGCCGAGGTTGTCGAACAATCCGGTCACTTAGCAAAGTGAAACGGTGATTACTAAAAAATCAACCTGGCAACGATGAAGACAGAGGCCCATCTGTACGGGAGACTCTTCTTTTTGTTTTTCTCATTTCTTTCCCGCGCCGAGGGGGCCTAGCGTTGGCTATCTCCAAGCCTCTTATATGATATGCACTACTAACAGAAACCCCAGTTTCCTGTTTTTAGCTCCCCAACGCACATTTACCTCAATTCCACCTTTATTTAATTTTGAGAGCCTACTTGTGGCGGTTTTTATGGCTTTTGAGAATACTCGTGCCTGATCCTTTGTCATTGTGAACTTGAGGCCATAGATTCCACCGCCTCGGTTCTTGTCGAAATCTACTCCTTTGTGGCGTGCATAGAAGTTTATACGCATCTCTCGTCCCTCCTTCAGTGTTCCTGGCTACTTCGGCGAATACCGCAAGTCGATACTGGGAGTACCGATCGCATTGTATTGTAGTGCTTCTCTTCTGTCAACACGATGTGTTTAGACCCTAATCACACGATGATGCAGCAACTTACAAAAACCTGGGGCATGTTGATAGTTCACCGTAATCGGAGCTTTTCTAAACCACTCTCCCCGAAAACCCCTTGAAATAACCGGCGGCAGGTGCTAAAATAATGAAAACAAAATTATAGACCGCCAAAGCGTAAAACGGATTTGTCATCGGGAAAACCTTTAAATCAGCCCCGAGAGGCTGGAAAGGAGATGCGAGATCAATGCTAGCTCACATACCCTCTGGTTCTTTGGCGCATTTTCAAAATGAGTCCTCTTGCCATCACAGGCGGAGGTTTTTTTATGCCTGAAAAGGTCATAATGTCGGAAGACGAAATCAGAAGGGCGCTGACCAGAATTGCCCACGAGATACTGGAGCGGAACAAAGGCTCCGAAGGCCTGGTATTCGTGGGCATGCGCACAAGGGGCGTCCCCCTGGCGCGGAGGATTGCAGCCCGGATAAAGGAGTTCGAGGGGGCGGATGTGCTCATTGGCGCTCTTGACATAAGCCTGTACCGAGACGACATACCCTATCATGGGGTGAACCCCGTGGTACAGCGCACCGAGATCCCCGTCGATATTTCGGAAAGGCGGGTTGTCCTGGTGGACGATGTTTTGTACACCGGCCGTACCATTCGGGCAGCCATGGATGCCCTCATAGACTTCGGCAGGCCTCAGTCCATTCAGCTTGCAGTTCTTCTGGACAGGGGGCACAGAGAGCTGCCCATCCGGGCAGACTACGTTGGGAAGAACATTCCCAGCTCCAGGGGCGAAGAGATTCAGGTGCGGCTTGAGGAGGTTGACGGAAGGGATGAGGTGGTCCTCTTGCAGGACCTTGAAAAGGAAGGAGTAAAGCCATGATGACAACACGTCAGGCTGTAAGTCCAGACTCGCCAGCCGGTGCGGAAAAAAAGCTCGCTTCCAGACATCACGTCCTTGATCTGGATGATTTCTCCAGGGAAGAGATCGAGCTGGTCCTGGATACGACAGATGCGATGAAGGAAGTGCTCACCAGGGAGATCAAAAAGGTGCCTGTTCTCAGGGGCAAGACCATATTCACCCTTTTCTACGAGCCCAGCACTCGCACCCGCTCCTCGTTCGAACAGGCGGCCAAAGTCCTCAGCGCCGATGTTATCAATATAGCGGCCCAGGCCTCCAGCGTGGTCAAAGGAGAATCCCTGGTTGACACTGTGCGCACCATTCAAGCTCTGGGTGCGGACTTCATAATAATAAGGCACCCCCAGTCTGGGGCACCCTACGTAGTGGCGAGGGCTGTAAAAGCCCATGTCATCAATGCTGGCGACGGCTGGCATGCCCACCCCACGCAGGCGCTCCTCGACTTATATACCATCAGGAACAGGCTGGGGAAAATAGCTGGCCTGAGGGTGGTCATAGTGGGGGACATAGCTCATAGCAGGGTGGCTCGCTCCAACATATGGGGGCTTACCACTATGGGGGCAAAGGTGGTCCTATGTGGGCCTCCAACATTGTTGCCCTGGGGACTGGATGAAAGAAGTTCCTGCAACGAGGCCTATTCCATCCCGCCTGTGACTGTGGAGACCAATGTTGACAGGGCCGTTGAAGGGGCAGATGTGGTAATGGCTCTGCGACTTCAACTGGAAAGACAACAAAAGGGGCTTCTACCCACCATCAGGGAGTATGTCCAACTCTATCAGGTCAATGCTAGCAGGCTGGCAAAGGCCATGCCCAATGTTCTCGTGATGCACCCTGGCCCTGTGAACGAGGATATTGAGATCAGCCTGGACGTCTCACAGGGTGCTCAATCGGTGATACAGGAGCAGGTATCCAACGGGGTGGCTGTGAGGATGGCACTCCTTTACCTTCTGGCGGGGGGTAATAAGTGAAGATGGAAGCTCAAAAATCCCAGGCCCTCCTTATCAAGGGAGGTCGAATTATAGACCCTGCTCAGAGAGTTGACATAACGG
>JACPPT010000071.1 GCA_016190815.1 Chloroflexota bacterium | reverse complement strand
TTAAGTAGGAGCTGCTGAGCAGGGCATGACAAACCTGCCCCTGGACGAAGCCGAGGTGCTCATAATCGGCGCAGGCATTGCCGGGTGCAGCCTCGCCTACTTCCTAGCCAAGCGGGGTGTTCGGGTAATAGTGCTGGAGAAGTGGGACGTTGCCTCCGAGGCCTCTGGCCGAGCCGGAGGGGGTGTACGAAGCCAGAATCGCCAGGGTCCCGAGCTCCCCCTCATGAAAGAAGGGATTGACCTGTGGCAGAGCTTCAGTCGAGGATTCAAGACCGACACCGGCTTCATGCAGTGTGGCAACCTCTATGTAGCAGAGACCCCTGAAGACATGGCAGAGGTGGAAGCCGACCATGCCAAGGCTCGACAGGCAGGTCTGGACGTCCATTTGGTTACCGCTCGGCAGGTGAAGGAGTTGGTGCCGAGCTTAGAGATGTCTGTCCAGGGTGGCACCCTGAGTCCACGGGATGGACACACCGACCCTGCACAGACCACTCGCGCCATCGCTCGAGAGGCTCAGGAACTGGGTGCCCGCATCATCACTGGCGTAACAGTAACCGATATTCTAGTTCAAGGAGGGACAGCCGCAGGCATCTTAACCCATGACGGGTCACTAGTAAAAGCCCCCATTGTTGTGAACTGCGCTGGGGTGTGGGCACCACGACTTGCAAAAAAGGTGGGGGTCCCCCTGCCCATGAAGACCATCCGGGGTGTAACCACGACAACTGAATCCGCAAATCCCGTTGTTCCGGTTTCCCTGAGGTCCAAGCGGATAAGCATTGCCCAACGCCCCAACGGTGGGCTACGCTTTGCCGACGGGACTGTGGGCAAGGGAAAGTATTGCTATGACCTGGGGTTAGAAGCCTTTGAGCGTATTCCTCTATGGTTCCCCATTTTCTGGGTCAATCGCCAAGAGCTGAAGTTTCGACTTAATCCAGACCTTGTCCGGCGGGATTTCCTTCGCTTACTTAAGAACTCAAGGGATAGATGGGGCTATGAGTTCCCGTCTCACTACACTCTGCCTATAGACTGGAAACAGGTTCGTAAGCGAAAACAGCGCCTGGATAAGGTGCTACCAGCAGCGCGTTCCCTTCGAACAGAGCTTATCTGGTCGGGGCTGACCAACATGCTGCCCGATATGCTCCCCGCCATCGGCCCAGCGGGCCCAAAAGGGCACTACATCATTTCGTTCTCAGGCAAGGGCATTTCCCTGGGGCCTATCGCTGGCAAGCTGGTCGCAGAATGGATCGCTGATGGACGTCCTTCTATTGACCTCATGGCCTTTGACCCAAACCGCTTCCGTTCCATCAGGAGCGTCTCCCCGAAAGTCTACCGCTAGCTAGTGTGAGGTATAGCCCATGGCTTTGCCATTGAGCACCGAACGAAAAGAGTTAACGGTCAGCCCCCAGCGGCGACCCCGTGCATTCCCGTGGCTACCCGTTGCCATGGCTCTACCTTTAGTGCTGTTCCTCCTGGTCTTCTTTGCACCGGCTGTTTCATACAACTTTCTCTCAAGCCTGTGGCGTTACGACTTTACGACGAGGGCTGTGGTTCAAGACTGGAGCCTGGGCAACTACCGTTTTCTAACCGACGACTTGTATTTGAGAGCTATGTGGACTACTGTCCGAATAAGTCTGATTTCGACAGCAATTACCCTTGTCATAGGATACCCTTTTGCTTACTTCATCATGTTCTATGGCGGGCGCTTTCGAGGTCTTCTTATCCTCATCACCATCTCACCCCTCCTTTTGACCGTGGTCATCCGTCTGATGGGCTGGTTGATGATCCTCGGGCCCGGGGGTGTTATCAACCAGTTCCTCGTTGGCTTTGGTTTCCGACAGGACCCCGCTCAGCTCGTCTTTAACGAGCTTGGCGTCATCATAGGCCTATCCCAATCGCATATTCCACACATGACCCTGCCCATTCTTGCTGGCTTGCAGCGCTTGGATAGGTCTCTTCCTTTGGCCGCTCGAGGCCTGGGGGCAAACCCTATTCAGGCATTTCTCCGTGTTACCTTGCCCCTCAGCATACCTGGTATTCTTGCTGGAAGCATTCTCGTATTTGTAACTGTTGCCACCGCTTTCGCTACGCCGCACATACTGGGGGGTGGACGCGTAAGTGTTATGCCGGTGTTCATCTATGAGAAGTTCATGGTTCTTTACGACTGGCCATTGGGGGCAGCCCTCGGCCTCATCCTTCTTGTGATGGTGCTGATCGTCATTGCTGGCGGTCAGCGATGGGTAGAGCGAAGCCGCCGATTTACAGGGGTGTTTCAGTGAGGCTAAAAGTTCAAGCCAGGAGCATCTGGATTGCCTATGCGGTGATTGTCTCTGTACTGCTGCTAGCACCCATGATCGCTGTCCTGGGTACTGCGTTCGGGGCATCCGCGTATCCCACATTTCCACCCAAGAACCTGACCCTCAAGTGGTTCCCCCAGGTCTTCAGCGACAGAACCATCATAGAACCTTTTATGAACAGCGTTATCCTGGCCTTCATCACCTCTGCCATAGTATCTGTTGGTGGAGGTCTCGCTGCCATTGGTCTATTTCGGTATCGGTTCCGAGGCCGGGATGCTTTGCTCAACTTTACCATGTCACCCCTGGTCCTCCCGCAGGTGCTGCTGGGGATTTCCATACTCCAGTTTTACGCCCTCCTTGGGTTCCAGACAAATCTGGTGATCCTCATGTTGGCTCACATACTGATAACAATCCCCTATGTTGTTCGTCTTGTAGGCGCGAGCCTGTCGGGGTTGGACCGAACCCTCGAGCTGGCAGCGCGGAACCTGGGTGCCGGACCTTTGACAACCTTCCTTCGCATCACCCTTCCTCTTGTTAGGGCAGGTGTGGTAGGAGGAGCCATATTCTCCTTCATCCTCTCCTTTGAGAACTTCACAATGACGGTTTTCCTCACAACGCCAGGAGTGATTACACTCCCCGTCCGTATCTTCCTCTATATGGACTGGCGGCTGGACTCCTATATCTTTGCGGCAGGTTCTCTGCTGATTTTTCTGACCGCCGTCATGCTCCTGGTTCTGGAGCGCACTATAGGGGTGGGTCGGGTCTGGGGAGTCGAGCCCGGTCGGGGTCGCTAAAATGAACAAAGGGCACCTGTTCCAAGAGACATTTCAGTAAAGCGAGAGGCAAGTTATGAAGGACGATAATACAACATCCAACTTCCGATACCTTTTCACCCCCATTAGGATAGGTTCTCTGGAGATCCGAAATCGGATCGTTAACCCACCTCACCTCATGCGCTACGGGGTGGGCGGGCTGCCCAGCGAAAAGCACATCTACTACTATCGAGAGAGAGCCCGTGGCGGGGCTGGTCTCATCACTATGCACGCCAACCATGTCCATCCCACATCCGCCTCCCGCGCAGGCAGCGATGTCCGCAACCTCAGCGATGATATCATCCCATGGTACCGACGGATGGCAGATGCCGTCCATGAGTTTGGAACCGGGTTCTTTGTTGAGTTGAGCCATGCAGGTAGATCGGGCCAATCTCGCCTAGAAAGCCCTCTCATAAGTGCTTCAGACGTTTGGACCGAAATTCATCCCAACTGGGTCCCCCACGAAGCATCAGTAGAACTTCTGGCAGAGATCGCCGAGGCCTTTGGAAAAGCTGCCGCCCGATGTCGCGCTGGTGGAGCAGACGGAATAGAGATCCACGCTGCAAATGGCATTCTTCTACACCAGTTCCTCTCACCCCTTATGAACAAGCGAACCGACCAATATGGGGGTTCTCTGGAGAATCGCCTTCGCTATCATCTGGAGGTTCTCTCTCAGGTGCGACGGCACGTGGGCAATGACTTCGTCGTGGGTATACGTATCGTGTCCAGCGACCTCGCAGAAGGAGGCCTGAGCAATCTAGATATGCAGGAGGTCGCCTTGCGCCTCCAAGAGAGCGGCCTGGTGAACTACCTCAGCATCACCACGGGGCATCGCCAGGATTACATGGGCAGCGTGCAGCTAACCCCAGATATGAGCTTCCGGCCTGGGGCCTTTGTGCCCCTTGCAGCAAACATAAAACGAGCGATAAGGCTTCCTGTCATTGTTACGGGTCGTATTATTCACCCTGTTCAGGCAGAGGAGATCCTCGCCAACGGGCAGGCAGACCTTATCGGAATGGTGCGAGCCCTTATAGCAGACCCAGAACTGCCTAACAAAGCGCGACAGGGGCGTCTTGCCGACATACGCTACTGTACCGGCGACATGGAAGGATGTTACGGCGACTATCGGGGTTTGAGACCCCCGGTAGGATGTATCCAGAATCCAGTGGTGGGACGAGAAAAGGAATGGGGTGAGCTTCCAAAAGCGGAGCGTGTTAAGAGGGTGGTGGTGGTAGGTGGTGGACCCGCTGGGATGGAGGCCGCCCGGGTAGCCAGCATACGAGGCCACTCGGTAATCCTCTTCGAGCGGGAAAAGCGCCTTGGCGGTCAGATCCATGTGGCGGCGGACGCCCCAGGACGAGATGAGCTTCGCCAGATGGTAGTCTGGCTAAGCAACCAGATAATGAGAGGGGAAATTGATGTGCGTTTGGGGAAGGAGGCCACCGCCGATGCAGTACTCACGTTAACTCCAGAATGCGTCATCGTAGCGACAGGTTCAGTCCATCACCTCCCAGAATTACCAGGAAACTCAGACCTCCAGAAAATCACGGCCTGGGATGTCCTTCGTGGAGTGAAGACAGGCCAGCGCATTCTCCTCTACGACATCATCGGTGATCAGCAGGGGTTTGGCGCTGCAGAATACCTAGCCCTTCAGGGAAAGAAGATCGAGTTCGTCACTCCCCTACCCCATCCAGGTATTCACATCCTTCCCGTGAGCTGGAGAATACAGTATCAGCGCCTTGTAGAACTGAATGTCGCTTTCACCCCCCTGACGCGAATAGTCCGCCTCGAAGAGCAACGAGTGGTTCTGAGCCATGATTTCGCCCGAAATCGTGAGCGAGTGGTGGAAGGTGTGGAAACCCTGGTGGTAGCCGCCCCACCCCATGCAGACGACCGCCTCGCCCGTGAGTTGAAAGGTAAATTGACTGAGATCCACCTCATCGGCGATGCAGTTGCTCCCCGCGGAATCCAGGCAGCAACCTTCGAGGGCCATAAGGCGGGCCGTGCCATCTGATCCGACTATTATTTATTGCCTCGGTGTAGCCATTGCTCATCTGGGCATAACAGAGCTTGTAGATTCTTCTTAAGAGGAGGATAGGTTTGAGCACAAAGGTTGCAGCACAATTTATCCATACTCTACAGTTGAAAGACATCCCCCCTGAAGTAGTCCAAGAGGCGAAGACACGCATTCTCGACACCCTTGGCACCACCCTCGGCGGCATGGTGACCACCACTGCCCGAGGCGCTCGCGCCTGGCTTGAAAGCTGGGAGGGAGCACCTGAAGCGACCGTATTTGGGAGCCAGCGCAAGATGCCTGTGCCCCTGGCGGCCTTTGCCAATGGCATTGCCGCCAGTGCTCTGGACTACGACGATGGCCACTGGGCTGGCGGACATCCTTCTCCTGGCATCCTTCCTGGAGCCCTAGCCCTCGGCGAGGCCCGACGGGTTTCTGGCAAACGTCTCCTCGAAGCCTTTGTGGCAGGCTGGGAGGTGTATATTCGGATAGCCCAGCTCTTTCTAGAAAATGGCCAGATAACCCACTCCACCGGATGCACAGGAACTTTCGGCCTGGCGGCAGCGTGTGCCAAGCTCCTCGAGCTGGACGTGCATGGAACGCAGGAAGCCCTGGGGCTGGCTGCTGTTCAGGCACCCCTCTCGCCACCGGCAGCCACCGCACCCACGGGATGCAGCGTAAAGGAGGGGATAGGCTGGGGCAATATGGCAGGTGTCTCATGCGCCCTGTTGGCTGAACGGGGGTTCATCGGCACGCTCACCATCCTCGATAAGGCGAAGAATGCACCGGAGGTAACTGCCACTCTGGGCCAAAAGTATGAGATCCTAGATGGTTATATAAAGCCATATCCGACCGGGCGCGTGAATCACTCGCCTATCGAGGCTACGCTCAATCTCGCACGCGCTTACAACCTAAAGCCCGAGCAGGTCAAGCAGGTCGTGGTAGAACTTGGTGGTTTTTCAAGCCATCTCAGTACAAAACGTCCGGTTAACTTACAGCATGCTCAGTACAGCGTCCCCTTCAGCATCGGAGCCGCTTTGGTCTTCCGCCAAGTAACGCACCGAGAGATTGCCGAAGACCAGATTAAGAACCCCACCATCCTGGCCATAGCTGATCGAGTAGAGATGGTTCGAAGCCCGGAGTTTGAAAACACATCGGCTCCCGGTGTAGAAAAATACCCTACCAGGGTGACTGTGCACACGACCGATGGAAGGACATTGAGCGAGATAATCCGCATAACCAAGGGTTCGCCACCACGTCGCCTCACCGTTGATGAGGTGATGACGAAGTTTCTGAGCATGGCCGTCCCCAGGCTCGGGGAGCAACGGTCGGCTCAAGTGATCCAATTGGTGAACAACCTGGAGCACATCGAAAATGCGGGGCAATTAGCCAACGCAGTCCACTGTCTAGAATAAGAGTTGTATTGATTCTGAAACAGTGCGCCATCCGCAACAAGGCCGGGCGAAAGCAACTATAGCCTGCGGGCCAGCTTGTTGGCATCATAGAAGGCCTGTAGCACGCCCCGAGGCGATATAGCATCACCAATGAGATGTATCTCAGGCACCTGGCCCTTAAGCTCCTCAAATAGCTTCGACTGAGGCTCATGCCAAAGGGACAAAACGATGGCATCCACTCCAGTTCGCTCCTCCAAGCGATTGGCGTACGCATGGCGGAGGGTCACCGCACCGTCCCGCTGTTCAATGGGAACCATCATGGGAGTGAACCGTACGCTAAGCTCTGCCATACGCTGCATCTGGACGCGCCAGGAGTTGGGCTGAATATACTGGCCGGGCTGGGGCAAACGTGTTACGAACTCTACCCTGTGGCCTCGAACTGCCAGGTACTCAGCCGCTCCGAAAGCCTCCTGGTTCCCCAACTCGTCAAAGAGCAGCACATTCTTTCCAATCTTATTGTTTCCTAGAAGAACATCCCACGTGTTGAGAGCCTGCCAGCCCTCGTAAGTGCCAAGAATTTTCTTGGTCGGGCGGCACCCCGTGGCCACAATCGCCACCTCGGGTCGGAGTGCCAGGACACTGTCCACAGTGCCCCTTGTTCTCAAATGTATCTCCACGTTTGTCTTGGCCAACAAGGCCTCCTGGTTGGAGGCAATTTGGCCGAACTCCTCGCGGCCTGGCGCCCGGGCTGCGATGAGAACCTGGCCTCCCAGGCGAGAGGTCTCCTCCAGCAGGATAACCCCGTGGCCGCGCAGCGCAGCGACCCGGGCCACCTCCGTCCCAGCCGGGCCGCCTCCAACGACTACTACACGCCTGGGGCGTGCCGTTTTTTGAAGCTCCCCCCACTCCTTTTCTCGGCTGGTCACCGGGTTCTGGATGCATGTAACGGGGCCTCGACTTCCTCGCACGTCCGCAACACACCCCTCGAGAGCAGCCACACAAAAGCGCACCTCATCCAATCTTCCCTCTCGGGCCTTGTTGGGCATCTCCGGGTCTGAAATAAGGGCACGCACCATTCCAATGAGATCAGCCTGTCCTGCTTCAAGGATCGCCTCAGCCACGGCGGGGTGATTGATGCGCCCAACAGCTATGACAGGCAGCTTCACAACCTGTTTGATCTGGGCGATGAGGGGCACGAAGGCGCCGGGGCGAAAGCTCATGTCAGGCCGCTGGTATGTGTTGGTGAGCCAGTCCTGGTAGTGCCCCATGGTCACGCTCAGGTAGTCCAGCATGCCCGTCTCATCCAGGCGGGCTGCGATCTCCTGCATATCCGTAACTGTCAAGCCACCCTCCCAGAGCTCGCTAGCGTTGATCCGCATACCAACGATGAAAGAACGCCCCACCATCTCCCGAACGCGGGTAAGTGCCTCAAGGCCAAACCGCATCCGATTCTCCAGGCTGCCGCCGTACTCATCAGTGCGGCGATTGGTGAATGGAGACATAAACTGCTCCATAAGCCCTCCCTGCCCGCCGTGCAGCTCCACAGCATCCATGCCTCCCCTCTGACATCGGAGGGCTGCCTGGGCAAAGGCCTCTATAATTTCTCTCATGAGCTTCTTGTCCAGGGGATGAGGAACCTGGAATGGGCGGGTAAAGGTGGGAACAATCGAGGGAGCCACCAGTGGGTTGTCCAGCGTCTGTCTCTGCTGGCGCCCCGTGTGGTTCAGCTCGACACCGATTTTGGCCCCGTATTTGTGAACCGCCTCTGCCAGGCGCTCGTACTTTGGGATGATACTGTCATCGAAATTCCATATATCTCCCCCTGCAAAGGAGGCCGAGGAGGGATGGACGGAAGTGGACTCCATGATGATGTACCCCACACCCCCCCTGGCTCGCGCAGTGTGATAGTAGAAGTGGCGTTCGCTGGGGAGGTGGTCTACAGCATACCTTAGACCATGAGGTGTATTAACGATGCGGTTGCGCAGGGTCATGCCCCCGATGGTGAAAGGAGAGAACAAGATCGGAAATCGAGACTCATTCGATGTGCTCATAATCATATCCTCATTTCCAAGGGCTAGCTTCTTAACAAACGGGTGAGGTCTCGGACGTTGGAAAGGTGGTCAAGAGATGCAATGGACTGATAGATTTCCTGCACTCTTGCTTGATCCAGATAGGGGTTTGCAAGACCCTCAAACTTCCCTCTTAACGCTTCCCAATCGTCTCCGAATCCTGGGGTTCCCCGGGGAGTGGTCGCTTCACCTACCAGCATCGTCCCGTCCCGAGTATAGACGGTGACCTTCGCTGGATGACTGCCACGACTCTTTTGATCGAGGTATCGTTGCTGCATAGCTGGGTCTTCCACCACGGTGACTCTGTGGCTAAGCTCCCTGACATGCTCGTCCTGAAGGTTTTCGCGGGAAAACCAAGCCCACGGCGGCGTGCGCCGCAGTATCATAGCGACTGTGTACGGCAGGCTGAACTCAGCGTCGATGAAAGTCGGTGGGTCTTGCGAAGCAAAGTTCCGATTAAATACCCAGGTTCCCCCTACAACTACCTTATCTACAGCATCCTGGGTCAGGTGATGTGCTGCCACCAGGTCTGTCAGTGCAGTCAGGGCATTATGAAAAGAATAGCATGCAGGAAAATGCTTAAAGGCTGTGCCAAGGATAAGCCAGTGCACGCCCAAGCCATCAAATAGAGCTTCAGGGTTCCATGAGTCTGAGCCTACCTTCAACCAAAAGCTATCCAAAACAGTCTCGTTGCCTCTAAATCCTCGCCCCGCTAAAAGTGCTGCCTGAATGGCCGCCGCTGCCGACCAAGCGGTGTTGTTCTTGATCCACGAGAGGGGCACCCCTTCAAAGGAGGCAGCCGAAGGGATCGGCATCCAGGCACATGAGATGCTGAAAGCGTGAACAAACTGCTCAAAAGGCAGTCTTAGCAACGATCCGGCAGTAACTGCCCCAGCAGGCGTGAGAGTGTTTCTTAGCCAGGGCATCTGCTGAAATCGCTCCCAGGAAGGCCGCATGGCCCCAGCTATCCTGCCAACCACCTCATACCCCAGGACCAAAGACCAGATGACTTCCTGTCCCGATGCGCTTTGGCGCTCACCTATCGCTAGAGCTACTGGCAGAACTACAGCCCCAACATGTCCCACTGGACCGATGTCGTCAAAATCCAGGGCATTTATAGCTGCGCCATTGGCAAAGGCCGCCTGGACGCAGTTCGTCTTTATCGGGCTCCCAATGACGGTGCATTCGGGTACACCCCCTAGCTCCAACGTTGTCTGATGGGCAGCCTGCCCCGAGGGGGTATATGCACCTCCAATTGCGCACCCTACTGCATCCAAAATGCACCGTTTCGCCTTGTCTACGACTTCATCAGGGAGGTCTTCAAAGCCAAAAGTGCATAGCTTCTGAAGCAGCTCGCGGCTCAAGCTCATCGTGCAGTCTATTTTCTGCTAACTCCAATGGGCACCAATTGCCACAGGGTCTTGGCCTGTTTTTCGTTAACGAATTCCGCTCGCTCAGCGTGTCGCTTCATTTGCATGCCACAGCGCTTCTTTAGGGCAGCGTTCATCAGGCATGTGGACCACCGGTGAACCACGTATCCTTCGGCCTTGAGACGTCGTGCAACCCAGCCGAATGCTGTTTCATTCATCTCAATCTCGACTTTGTCGCCGTCTCTTACTGCAACCTCTTGCCGTGCCATGTACCCACTGTCCACCATATACTTGGAGACGACCTGGAGGACCGTGGCCGGATCATTGCTGGGGAAGTGCAGGCTCTTTTCTATTTCATCATAGGCTAACTCCCCCGCCCGCCACATGAAGTCCCAGGCCTTATCGCCCAGAAGCTCAGATGCAGTCCTGTAGATTCCGTAGACGTAACCTCCCACCAGGTGAGCACTCAAGGATTGCGGAGCAGTCATTCTTTCCTCTCCTTACATGAGCATTTGGCTTAAAACCTGCCCAAGCTCAAGATTTCTTCGGCTCAAGGCTCCAGTGGGTCCGAGTGGAGCCAGGTCCTATGGACTCCACTTTCTTGGGCCTCTCGCTCATCAAGAGACCACAGCGGTCGGCCAAAGCTGCTCGAATGCTGACAGTCCCCCATCGATGCGGGACGCAGTTCTCCGCTTTGAGCTGAACGCCAACCCCGCGAATGGCAGGATTTGTGTTAATAAGGTCAATCTGAAAGCCTTTCCCGCCATCTACGATACTGCCCTCAAGGCGTTCAATATATCCGCTTTGCTCAAAGAATTGACCCATCGTTCGCACAACCTTTTTGGGGTCCCGTTCCTTTTTGTCCAGCCCCGTTCTCTTTGCAATCTCCTCGAAAGCGATCTCGCCTGTCCGCCATACAACCTTCCAGGCGTTCTCCTCCCCCACGACCTCCGTTAAGGCCCGGTACACAGAATACATGTGGAGGCTTATGAAATCGTCGCTTATAGTTCCCTGCGCCATTCTCGCTCCTTTCCCTTAATCAAATTCCAATGGTAAGGGGAATCTAGCATCTTTTGCCAGCAAAGTCAATCATGGCCGACGTAAATCGTTGATATGCGGTTGTGGCTGCATCACAACATAAGCGCCAATCTTATTCTGGGACGAATATGGGAAAGAGGAGAACCACGATATTCTACAGAGAAAGATTCGGCGCGATTCGCGGACATCTTGCATCTGGGGACATGTCTTGGCAAAGACTATGAGGCTGAGCTTCTTTTTTCAAATCTATGGTCGGGGTGGGCAGATTTGAACTGCCGACCTCATGGTCCCAAACCATGCGCGCTAACCAGCTGCGCTACACCCCGCAGGAACAAGAATACCCAAAACGAGCGCCCGTGGTCAATAGTGTAAAATATATGGAGCCAAACAGCGGTGGCTTTGGAGCAGGGACCTACTTTACAGGCCCCTTGCTATCGCCCGACCTCATCCCGGCCAACTCCTGTAAGAGACGCCAGTTCTGTAGACGCTCTTCTCTGGATGCCAAAAGGGTTGGCGATGGTTTGCCGTCCTTGCCAAAATGCCTGGCAAAGCGACCCTCTGTTCTCGCCCAGTAGACAAAATCTATGACCTCCTCGGTCTTGGGATTCACATACCAGTCCTTGTCCCTTGCAGGGTTGCCGGAAAGGTCAAGGCGCTCCCTAAGGCCAGCGCCCTTTCTCGGGTCATATGTAAATAGGGGGAAGGCCCTGGAATCCACAGCGAGCCTGGCCTGGTGAGATGCCATACTGTCGCCTATGCCATGCTCTGGCATGCACGCTGCGTAGCAGTTAACCAGCGCAGGTCCTGGAAACTCATTGGCGGCTATGACAGATTTATAGAAATGGTTGACATGGGCCGGCGTCGTCTGGGCAACAAAGATATTCGGATGCATCATTGCAATAAGCCCCATCTCTTTGCGGCGCTCCTGTTTTCCGGGCACTGCGCCGCCAAAGGCCGCCATCTTAGAGTCCTGTCCTAGATAGGAGCCAGTAGAGGCCTGCCCACCTGTATTGGAGTATACCTGCGTGTCCAATATAAGTGCCTTTACATTCATCCCCGACATGAGCATCCTGGAGAGAGCCTGAAACCCGATGTCCAGCATGGCTCCATCGCCACCTATGGCCCAGACCATCTTATCTTTCCAGCCCATCATGTCCCAGCGGGCTCTTATGCCCATGGCCACCGTGGGGGCATTTTCAAATAAGGAGTTGGTCCAGGGAACCTTATATGAGTTATACGGATATGTAGCGGCAAAGACAGTGTTGCATCCAGTTGCAGCCACAATGGCGATGCTGTTGGGGCCGTGAACGAACCCTGTGGCGGTTAGAAGCATTCGAAGAGATGTAGCCTCTCCACAGCCCATGCACGAACCAGCCCCGCCCACGTACAAGAGGGACCTGTCCGCAAGCATCATATCTGCTAAGGACTTCTCGTATATATACTTCTCAGGGGTCTGGGGTAGCTTCTTGAAGAAGGTGAAGTCGCTTCTATACCTAAGGATGTTCCCGTGGTCCTTGGTTATCATAGATAAGGCGTTCCGCTCGCCGCACTCGGCCACGCACTCAGCACAGCCCTTGCACTTGGTCGGGTCGATGAAAATGCCAAAAAAGCCTGGCTCTTCACCCCTCTTTTCCATGCTCCTATAATACTTTGTGGTAACAGCAAACTGCTGACGCAGGTGCTCTCTTTCAGAAGCATCGCCGACTTTCCCCAGCTCCTGCTCCAGGACCGACATAGGCACAACCTTCGCCAGAATGGCTGTATCTGGACACTGGGTCACGCACTCCATACAGCCCGTGCAGTTCTGAGAGTTGAACCGGGGTATTTCTGGAGAGATGTAGCTGAAATCTCGAAGGGCTGCCGTTCCAGGAGGAATCAGGCTCCTGGCCAAATGAAGCTCGGCAGGCATCTCCAAATCGGCTATTCCTGTATTATAAGGCCTCACTACCTTTTCAATGAACTCCTCAGGCTTCAAAACAAGAGGCTCTTCAGCACTAGTCTTTTTCTTCTCGCTCATTCCTTTACCTCGCTGCACCCTCGGGAGGTGATTCTCTTTCTACAAACTTTCTGGGCACTTCCATAACCTCGTAATAGCCCCGCTGTACCACCTTCATGTTGTCTCGAATTACCTGCTCGCTCCTTCTAGCCCCAAAATACTTCCTGAGGGCCTTCTCCACCCCCTGCCACAGATTATCCTCAGTCGTGTTCAGGTCTTTCTGATATGGCGTGCACTTGAGGAAAACCCCCAGCAGCGCTATGCCCTGCATCCTTTGGATAAGGTCTGGAGATGTGGCGACCTCCTTAGCAACTTTCAGAGTATCCATGCCCAGGAGTCTTATTCTCTTTTCCGCGATGAGCTTCTTTGCATAGGCGGGGATATCAGCCCAGAGCTCCTCGGGTGTTTCCTTCTGCGTCTGAACGAAAACGATGCCATTCTCCTCAAGACCTTGGAGGGGATTCCCCATGTTAAAGGCATTGGCATCATTGAGGGCAACAAAATTCACAGTCCTCAATTCAGAGTGGGTTCGAACCCTGTCCATAGCTGCGCTAAGGTAATAGTTGGTGGGAAGCCCCTTCTTCTCCGAACCGTATCTGGGGAAGGCCTGAACATAGAGACCGAAGATGTCTCCCAGAATCGTGGCGATTATTTTGTTTGTGGTAACTGAACCGAAGCCGCCCACAGAGTGCCCTCTCAAAGAGAAAGCACCCCTGGGTCGGACATCAGGCTGGCCGCCGTTTTTCAGGGCCAGAGGATGGTTAATCCCAACCACAAAATACTCCTTGGACTTCTCGCCTGCAAGAGCCATATTCTCAGCGATGGCCACGAAATCCTCAGGGCGAATATCCCTGCTCCCAAGCCCTCCGGAGCCCGAGAAGATATTGGGGATCCTTTCCACTTTGGGGTAGCCTCTTGAGCCGATAAGAGCATCGGCAAAGGAAGCTTTTATCTCCGCCGTAAGGGGGTTGGACTGGGCCAGAGGCACATCCAACCGTTCCAGAACAGAGAACGCCTTGAGGTGCTTGAGCGCTTGAACAATCCTCGGGCCTGGGAAGGGTCTGAAAACACTAACGTTGAGCACTCCAATCTTTATCCCAACCTTCTCCCTGATGTAATCAGCGGTGGCCATGGCCGTTTCCGCCAGGGAACCCATCCCCACAATGGCGTATTCGGCGTCATCAAGTTTATAAGGTTCCACAAAGCCGTATCTGCGGCCCGTCAGGCTGTAGAACTCGTCCATAGCCTCTTCAATGACCTGGGACACCTTTTCGGAGAAATATCTCTGGGCTATCTTGCCCTTCATATAGCTATCCTGGTTCTGAACAGGGCCGCTCATGATGGGGTTATACGGGTCTATGACAGGTTGGTTCTTTAACTTGGGGTCACCTACGAACAGCTTCATCAACTCGGGCTCGGGTCTGAGAACGCTTTCTACGGTGTGAGTGGTCAGAAAACCATCTTGAATATTGAAGAAAGGAGTCTTTGAATCCTCGGAGGCCCTTCGGGCTATAAGGGCAAAGTCTGCCACCTCTTGAGCATTCTTGGCAAAGAGCATGCCCCAGCCGACATCGGCTACGCCCATCACATCGTCGTGGCCGGCATGAATGTTAAGAGATTGGGAGGTCAAGGCTCTGGCACCTATGTGGAATACCATGGGCAGACCTTTTCCAGCTATAACATAGAGTACTTCCTTCATCAGGATCAGACCCTGCCCGCAAGTGAAGTTGGTAACCCTTCCACCAGCGGCGGCGAACCCTTCGCAGGCAGAGGCTGAGCTGTGCTCCGACTCCAACTCCATAAATGCCAGGTCCTCTCCCCAGAGGTTCTTTCTCCCGTTGGCCACCTCCCGCTGGAACTCAACCCCCATATTGGTGGAGGGAGTGATAGGATAGGCGCAAGCTCCCTGGCTCGTGTGACTCTCCACCCAGACGACCATATTCGTCCCATCGTCTATGGCCGGAATGCCAGGGTAAGGGAACTTTTTCTCAACTTCTTTAACTACCAACTGCAACCCTCCAAAATCTTCTATCGTAAAAAAAGCTCGCTTTTATTGTAACTCGTTTCAACACATATGGAAAGTCGAAAACCTGTTAACCTGCTTTTTTAAGGGGACCCCCGTATTTTCTATTCTCCCCATAATAAAATACCCCTGGAGCGACTCGAACGCTCGCGCCCGGCTCCGGAGGCCGGTGCTCTATCCACCTGAGCTACAGGGGCACACCTGTATGTTAACACGCCCGGCAACTCTGGACAAGGGAAAAAGCACCTCGTTCAATCCAGAACTATATGGAAGGTATGCCCAGCTCTCTAAGACAAGCAGATACCTCGGCTCGTATTTCCTGGGTGCTACTTTTTACCATGGGTTTCAAAAATACCTCAATTAGTTCAGCAGCCGCCTCTTTAACCACCGCTGTCATAATCTCATCCAAGGAGGAGGTATTAGATTCAACAGCCAGCCTTTCTTTATCTCCTTCCACAGGATTTGTGTTTACGATAATAGAAATATCTCCCTTTCGACACTCCCATGCACCTGCCCTGGGGCTACCTATCTCCAGAACCTCGCTGTAGCCATTGGCTTTTAAATGAGAAATCAATCTACTCCTGAAAAACAATATGAGGGCTGAATCGGCCACAAATTCGCGCCTGCTGCTATCTGTTTTCAACCTTTGCCTCCGCTTTTCGTGTTCCAGACCCCCCACGAGAAAAGGTCCAGACCAGGACCACCGGCGCCAGAAGGGTCGTAATTATGGTCATCATTATAGCAACACCATATAGATCATGGGAAACAACCCCTCTGGTAAGACCAATGCCCGCCATGATCAGAGCAACCTCTGCCCTAGGCACCATGCCCACTCCTATTCTCAATCCACCCCAAAACTTGAATCCAACTCCCAGGGCAGGGATACCTGAGCCAAGCACTTTCCCCACGATAGCCAGGAAACTGAGGACGATGCCGAAGAATAGAACGCCACGGACGGCGGTGAGATCCACCATCATCCCCATAACCACGAAGAAAATGGGTACAAGGGTATTGTAAAGGATATTAGCGGGGTGTTCCAACTCTCTAGCAATCCTTGTTCCCGAAAGGGCTAAGCCCGCAGAATAAGCCCCTATTATCAGAGCAAGCCCGAAGATCTCAGCCAGTCCAGAGGCAAAAAGGGCAATGGCCAGAGAAATGGCAATCCCGGCGCCTGCAACTCGAAAAGAGAGGAGAAAACGAGATATGAAGCGTGAAAGCAGAAAACCTATGCCCGTAAGGGCAACCCAAAAGACCACCGTCTTGGCGCCAACCTTCGCGACATCCATGGTGGAAATTGTCCCAGTTGCCACAACCCCCGCCACTATAGTGAGGACTAAAATACCCAGCACGTCATCTATTACAGCAGCGGCCATAACTGTTACCCCCTCAGGGGTGCCGAGCTTACCTATGGAGCTTAGAACCCTGGCAGTAATTCCTATTGACGTGGCAGTAAGTATAGCGCCCATAAAAAGGGATTCGGGACTGGCAAAGTGATCGGCAAACCCAAAAGAAACAGTGGCATAGGCCCCCAGGAAAAACGGCAGAGCCACACCCCCGGCCGCCACCACCAGCCCGGGAACGCCGTATCTGAGAAACAGGCGCGCATCTGTTTCTAGCCCCACTACAAAGAGGAGCACTACCGAGGCCACCTGAGCCAGGGCATATAGCTCACTGGAGACTGGCACCACAAGGCGATCTCCTGAAGGGTTAGGTATCTGGAAGAGAGGGCCTATCCCTCCGAAAGAGAGTCCACCGAGGGCATATGGGCCGATTATGATGCCCACCACAAGCTCCCCCAGAACAGAAGGCACTTTGAGATATCTCTCACACGCCTCGCCTGCAAGCTTGGCAGCGAGGAGAATGACAGCAAGCTGAAAAACCAGGCGAGTTATAAGTTCAGTGATTTCATCCATCTGGCGTTTCCATAGCTTGTTAGCTCTTGTATCAGTGCGCTATTATATCACCCCGTAGGGAAAACAGCTACGCATATAATGGTGTCTTTCCATCAGCTAAAGGCATTCTCAAAGGGCATCCCCTGCGTAATAAATATATGACGGAGGTCGTTTAATAGCCTCTTGAACCATCCCCTTTTCCCACTCTCTAAGAAGGCATGTTATAATTTATAGAATTGTATCCAGACTATGTGGAGTAAGAGCATTGACCAGTAGGCCAATCATAGGGATAACAATGGGGGATGCTGCTGGCATCGGGCCGGAGGTCATTGTCAAAGCTCTGGCATCTCCCGATATACACCACCTCTGCATCCCTTTGGTAGTTGGAGACGTGCGAGTTCTGGAGCAAACCATACGGATGCTCTCGTCAAAGGCGAAGCTGAATGAGGTGGAAAAGGTCGCTCAGGCCAAGGGACAAGCAGACAGGATAGACGTCCTGGACATTCATAACTTAGACCCCAACACAGTCAAATATGGCGAGATAAGCCCCGCCGCTGGTAAGGCGGCCATGGAGTATGTAACAAAGGCAGCTCACCTGGCACAAGAGGGAGAGGTTGAGGCAATTGTGACGGCTCCTTTAAATAAAGAGGCCTCAAGGCTAGCAGGCTTTCCCGACATGGGGCATCTGGAGCTTCTCTCTCGCCTTAGCGGGGCCAAGGAGTGCGCCACGATGCTGGTGAGCGGACAACTGCGGGTCGTGCACCTCTCCACTCATCTTTCCCTGAGCGCTGCCTGTGAATACGTGAAAAGAGCTAACATCCTCTCCAGGCTGAAGCTAACACACGAGTCATTCAAAACATGGGGGTTTGAGAAACTGGTCATAGCAGTGGCCGCTCTAAATCCTCACGCCGGCGAGGGCGGCCTCCTTGGGCTGGAGGAAAAAGAGGAGATAGCCCCCGCCATTGGGGATGCCAGGATGCTGGGAATAGATGCCCGCGGGCCTTTCCCCGCTGATACAGTCTTTCTCCGCGCTACTTCAGGTGAGTTCACTGCTGTGCTTGCCACGTATCACGATCAAGGACACATCCCCATCAAGGTACATGGCTTTGAGCAAAGCGTAAGCGTAACCTTGGGGCTGCCCTTTGTGAGAACATCTGTCGACCACGGCACCGCCTTTGACATTGCAGGCAAGGGCATAGCCAATCCCCAAAGCCTTATCCAAGCAATAAAGGTCGCAGTAGAGTTGTGCACTTCTAAGAAGGCGCATCTTAAGAAACCCATTACATTCGCGAGGTAAAAGTAAATGGAACGAACGGCAATCGGAAAACGCATCCCCAGGGTTGATGCCCTGGACAGAGTTACTGGCAAGGCCGCCTTCGGCGCTGACTTTCATCTGGCGGGTATGCTATACGGCAAAATCTTGAGAAGCCCATACCCCCACGCCCGAATCCTCAGCATCAATGTTGAGAAGGCCCTTCAAATGGAAGGCGTCAAGGCAGTTGTGACAGGCAAAGACTTTCCAACAATACCCTATGGCACTCTCGCGCCCCAGGGAGACCTAAACATAGATGTGTGGGCTTTGAGCCAAGTTGTTATTGCAAGAGATAAAGTGTTCTTTTCCGGCCAGCCCGTTGCAGCAGTGGCCGCGACCGACCTATTCATCGCAGAGGAGGCCCTCAAACTCATCAAGGTGGAGTATCAAGTGCTCACACCTGTGATAGATGTGTTAGAGGCAATGAAGCCAGATGCACCCCTTCTGCACTCAAGCCTCTACACCCAGGAGTTCATGGGGGAAAAGGCCAAGACCCCCAGCAACATAGCTTTACACATCCAGTTGGAGAGAGGGGATGTGGAAGCAGCCTTCCGAGAGTCCGATGTGGTGATGGAAAATACGTATCGTACTCAAGTGGTTCACCAGGGATACATGGAGCCTGAGGCCGCTGTGGTAAGGATGGACAGCGATGGCAAGATCACAGTTTGGAGCACAACTCAGGGCAGCTTTAGCCTCAAGACCCAGCTCTCGTATCTCCTCCAGATACCATCTCCACAAATAAGGGTGATACCCATGGAGATCGGCGGGGCATTCGGAGGGAAGATCCGGG